>NZ_JAMYPC010000035.1:0-40557 GCF_040320155.1 Mesorhizobium sp. M0771
CAACCAATCCGCTTGGCGCTGCGGCGGACGCATAGGGGGAGAGAAGTGTCACCTATGTATCCGGTTCAAAGTGTTACCCATCTATCGGCTGGACATCGTGAAGCGAGGCGGGTGGGGTCGCCTCAACTGCCTCAACGTGAGTTGAGCTGCCTCGACTTGTAAAGAAATAGCGTCGAGCGTGTCACCGCGGACCCCACCCGGCCCTTCGGGCCACCCTCCCCTCAAGGGGGAGGGATATCCGAGCTACTCGAACACGATGTTCGGCACCGCCGCTTCGGCCGCGCCGCGTTCTTCGTTGACCCGGTCCCAGACCTTCGAAGCAATGCCGCGATAGATCTTCGCCTCGGCGCTGTCTGGCTTCGACGCCACCACCGGAGCACCTTCATCAGAACTTTCGCGAATGCCCATTTCCAGCGGCACTTCGCCGAGGAAGGTCACGCCGAGTCGCTCGGCCTCGCGCCGCGCCCCGCCATGGCCAAAGATGTCGTAGCGCTTGCCGGTATCGGGGGCTATGAAATAGCTCATGTTCTCCACGATGCCGAGCAGCGGCACGTCGACCTTCTTGAACATATTCAATCCTTTGCGGGCGTCGATCAGCGCCAGGTCCTGCGGCGTCGAGACGATGACGGCGCCGGCCAGCGGCACCTGCTGGGCCATGGTCAGCTGGGCGTCGCCGGTGCCGGGCGGCATGTCGACGACGAGCACGTCGAGGCGGCCCCATTCGACCTCGCGCAGCATCTGCGTCAGCGCCGACATCACCATCGGACCGCGCCAGATCATCGGCGTCTCCTCGTCGACGAGGAAGCCCATCGACATCACCTTAAGGCCGTAATTCTCCATCGGTTTCAGGATCTTGCCGTCGACGGTCTGCGGCCGGCCATGGATGTTGAGCAGCCTGGGCATGGACGGGCCATAAATATCGGCATCGAGCACGCCGACACGCAAACCGTTGGCGGCGAGGCCAAGCGCGATGTTGACAGCGGTGGTCGACTTGCCGACGCCGCCCTTGCCGGACGCCACCGCGATGATCGCCTCGATGCCGGGCACGCCGCGCTTGCCCGAGCTTTGCGAGGCCGGGGCGTGCGGGGCTGGGGAGTGTGGAGCTGGGCGCGGCGCGGCGGGCGCGGCCGTCGGTGCCGGCCTGGGCGCGGGGTGCGATGCAACCGGAGCCTCCATGCCGCCGCCCTTCTTCTCCGCCGTCAGCGCGACGACGGCGCCGGCGACACCAGGGATCGCCTTGACGACACGCTCGGCTGCGGCGCGCAGCGGCTCCATCTCCTGTGCGCGGGCGGCGGGAACGGTGATCGAGAAAAACACTTTCGAATCGGCGATGAAAATCTCCGAAACCATGCCGAGGTCGACGATGTTGCCGGTGAAGTCCGGCCCGTTGACCGTCTTCAGACGCTCGGTGACGATTTCCTTGGTGACGGACATGCATTATTCCCTAAGGCGTTTGGCTGCGGCTCAGATAGTGCAGATTGGCAGCGACTCCAAGCACCACGGTGTCCACCTCACCTTGCCAGGCCAACCGCAAGGTAGGTGAGCGCCGAAATTGCAGCCGTGGCCGGCAAGGTGACGATCCAGGCGATGACGATGTTGCCGGCAATGCCCCAGCGCACGGCCGAGACGCGGCGGGCGGCGCCGACACCGATGATGGCCCCGGTGATGGTATGGGTGGTCGACACGGGGACGCCGAGCCAGGTGGCGGCAAACAGGGTGATGGCGCCGCCGGTCTCGGCGCAGAAGCCCTGCATCGGATTCAGCCGGGTGATCTTCGAGCCCATCGTGTGAACGATGCGCCAGCCGCCGAACAAAGTGCCGAGCGCCAGTGCTGTCTGACAGGTGAGGACGACCCACAGCGGCACGTAGAACGTCCCGCCGAGCATACCTTGCGAATAGAGCAGCACGGCGATGATGCCCATGGTTTTCTGGGCGTCGTTGCCGCCGTGCCCTAGCGAATAAAGCGAGGCCGAAAAGAACTGCATGACGCGGAAGGTGCTGTCGACGGCGAACGGTGTCTGGCGCACGAACAGCCAGGAAACGGCCAGGATCAGGACCAGCGCCAGAACAAACCCTGTCGCCGGCGACACGACGATTGCGGCGACCGTCTTGCCAAGCCCGGTCCAGACGATGGCGCCGGGCCCAGCCTTTGCAACGCCGGCGCCGACGAGCCCGCCGATCAGGGCATGCGAACTGCTGGACGGGATGCCGGCAATCCAGGTGACGATGTTCCAGACGATGGCGCCAACGAGCGCCGAGAAGATCACCGCCGGCGTGACGATGCTGACGTCGACGATACCTTTTCCCACAGTTTCAGCCACGTGAAGGCCGAAGAACATGAAGGCGATGAAATTGAAGAAAGCCGCCCACAGGACCGCATATTGCGGTCTCAGCACGCGGGTGGAGACGATGGTGGCGATGGAGTTCGCTGCATCGTGCAGGCCGTTGAGAAAATCGAAAAACAGCGCGACGGCGACAAGGCCGATCAGCACGGGAAAGGCGATGGTGGCTTCCATTGCCTAAACGTTCTCGATGACGATGCCGCTGATCTCGTTGGCGACGTCCTCAAAGCGGTCGACCACCTTCTCCAGCTGGCCGTAGATCTCCGAGCCGATCAGGTAGGCCATCGGATCGCTGCGGCCATGCCGCTTGAACAGGTCCTTCAATCCCTGCTCATGCAGATCGTCGGCGCGGCTTTCGACGCGCATCACCTCTTCGGCGATGGCGTTGAGGCGTACCGTGTGCGTGCCGACCTTGCTGAGCAGCGGGATTGCTTCGGCAACCAGCCTGGAGGCGGCAACGATGACGCCGCCCATCTCCTGCATCAGCGGGTCGAATTCCTTCTTTTCGAACAGCTTCACCGTCTTGACGGTCTTGTGCATCATGTCGATGGCGTCATCCATCGACTGGATCAGGTCCTTGATGTCGCCGCGATCGAAGGGCGTGATGAAGGAACGCCGCACCGCCAGCAGCACTTCGGCCGTGATATGATCGGCCTCGTCCTCGAGATCGATGATCTTCTGGCACCAACGATCGATGTCCTTGCCCTGCAGGAGCTGCTCCAGCGCCTCGGCGCCGCCGACCACGGTGCGGGAATGCCGTTCAAAGAGGTCGAAGAAGCGATCTTCGCGCGGCAAAAGCTTGCGGAACCAGCCCAGCATGTCCGATCTCCTCGTATTCCATCCAACCACATAGCGCCGTGTTCGGCCGGGGGAAACAGCCAGCCGGCCCAAAGATGTGGATGCATGGCCAATTGCGGGTAGAGCTTGCGGCGAAAGGCAATTTCCCCGACCTTGCGCGCAACGAACGGACGGATGGTATGATCGACAAGCTCGAATTCTTCATCGCGCTGGCCAAGGAGGAGCATTTCGGCCGGGCGGCGGAAGCGTGCGGCGTCACGCAGCCGACCTTGTCGGCCGGGATCAAGCAGCTGGAGGGCCAGCTCGGCGTCATGCTGGTCAATCGCGGTTCGCGCTTTCAGGGGCTGACGCCGGAAGGCAAGCAGGTGCTGGTGTGGGCGCGTCGCATCGTCGGCGATTCCAGGACCATGCGCGAAGAGATGCGGGCGGCGCGACATGGCCTGTCCGGGCGTATCCGTATTGCCGCCATCCCAACCGCCCTCGCCATGGTGGCGCGGCTTACGACGCCATTTCGCGAGAAGCATCCGGGCGTCACCTTCTCTATCCTGTCGCGCACCTCGATCGAGGTGTTGTCGCTGCTCGGCAATTTCGACGTCGATGCCGGCATCACCTATCTCGACAACGAGCCTCTCGGACGGGTGACCAGCGTGCCGCTCTATGACGAGCGCTACCAGCTGATCACGGCGGTCGGAAATCCCTATTCGGATCGCGACAAAGTGACATGGGCCGAAATCAGCCAGCTGCCGCTCTGCTTGTTGACGCCGGACATGCAGAACCGCCGCATCATCGACCAGCATCTGGCCGAGGCCGGCGTGCAGGTGCGGCCGACACTGGAATCCAACTCGATGATCGTGCTGTTCTCCCACATACGGACAGGCAAATGGTCGTCGATCATGCCGCTCAACCTGGCGGAAACATTCGGTTTTTCCGAGCCGATCCGGGCCATTCCGATCGTCGAACCGGATGCCAGCCACACGGTCGGGCTGGTCGCCGCGCCGCGCGAACCGCACACGCCGCTGGTGCAGGCGCTGCTGGACGAGGCGATGGCGCTGGCAGAGGATTTCCGCGCCAATCGCTGAGCTAGTCATAACTGGTCAATCGGCGCGATAGAAATTTTCTATCGTGCAACGAAACCGCTTTATTGATTTCAGAGGTTTTCTCTGATTTCTTAAGCACTTAGCGATTAAGCGGCGTAGGCATGTCGTTGTTCCAAAACTGCTTCATGCTTTTGGACGATTATATGCATCGATCGCTACGATAGGGAGGGCGCTGCGTGACGATGCAGCCTGCAAGTACCGAGATACAGTCGCGCA
The DNA here is from genome assembly GCF_040320155.1 of Mesorhizobium sp. M0771. Classification (NCBI taxonomy): domain Bacteria; kingdom Pseudomonadati; phylum Pseudomonadota; class Alphaproteobacteria; order Hyphomicrobiales; family Phyllobacteriaceae; genus Mesorhizobium; species Mesorhizobium sp. M0771. Next base: position 4,454 of record NZ_JAMYPC010000035.1, read on the forward strand.
CGGCGGCGATCATCCAGGAGTTGAAGGGCCTCGAAGGCCCCCTGCTGCCGATCCTGCACGAGATCCAGGAAGAATTTGGCCACGTGCCGCAGGACGCCGTGCCCGTCATCGCCGATGGGCTGAACCTGTCGAGGGCCGAAGTGCATGGCGTCGTGACCTTCTATCATGATTTCCGTGCCCGGCCGGCTGGCCGGCATGTGCTCAAGCTTTGCCAGGCGGAAGCCTGCCAGTCGATGGGTTCGGATGCGATCGCCGCAAAGGTCAAGCAGTTGCTCGGCATCGATTTCCATGAGACCACCCGCGACGGATCGGTTACGCTTGAGCCTGTCTATTGCCTCGGGCTGTGCGCCTGTTCACCGTCGGCGATGCTGGATGGTGAGGTGATCGGGCGGCTCGATGACGAGAAGATCGAAGAGATCGTCGCGGAGGTACGCTCATGATCCCGCGCATCTACATTCCAGGTGACTCCGGCGCGCTGGCGCTCGGCGCCGAAAAAGTCGCCAAGGCTGTTCGTGCGGAACTGGCCGAACGGGGTGTCGAGGCCAAGATCGTCCGCAACGGCTCGCGCGGCGCCTATTTCCTCGAACCGATGGTCGAGGTCGCGACCGAAAAGGGCCGCGTCGCTTACGGGCCGGTCAAGCCATCGGACGTCAAGAGCCTGTTCGACAGCGGCTTTCTCACCGGCGGGCATCACAAGCGCTGGCTGGGCGCGCCCGACAAAATCCCGTTCCTGGCCAAGCAGACGCGCCTGACCTTTGCGCGTTGCGGCATCAACGACCCGCTATCGCTCGATGCCTACAAGTCACTGGGCGGGCTCAAGGGCCTGCAGAACGCGGTGGCCATGGCGCCGCTCGACATCGTCAAACAGGTCACGGAATCGGGCTTGCGCGGCCGAGGAGGCGCCGGCTTCCCGACCGGCATCAAGTGGAAGACGGTGCTCGATACGACATCTGACCGCAAATACATCGTCTGCAATGCCGACGAGGGCGACAGCGCCACCTTTGCCGACCGCATGATTATGGAGGGCGACCCCTTCGTGCTCATCGAAGGCATGACGATTGCCGGCATCGCCACCGGCGCGACCAAGGGGTTCGTCTATATCCGCTCGGAATATCCGCATGCGGTGGCTGTCATGAACAAGGCTGTCGAGGTCGCCCGCAAGGCAGGCGTGCTCGGCGTCAGCGTGCTGGGTTCGCCCAACGCCTTCGACATGGAAATCCGCGTCGGCGCCGGCGCCTATGTCTGCGGCGAGGAAACTTCGCTGCTGAACAGCCTTGAAGGCAAGCGCGGCGTGGTGCGAGCCAAGCCACCGCTGCCGGCAATCCAGGGTCTGTTCGGGAAGCCGACGGTGATCAACAACGTCATCAGCCTGGCCTCCGTGCCCATCATCATGGACAAGGGTGCTGCCTTCTACAAGGATTTCGGCATGGGCCGCTCGCGCGGCACGATCCCGATACAGATCGCCGGCAACGTCAAGTTCGGCGGCCTGTTCGAGGCGGCGTTCGGCATGACGCTGGGCGAGATCGTCGACGATATCGGCGGCGGTACGGCCACAGGTCGCCCGGTGAAGGCGGTGCAGGTCGGCGGCCCGCTCGGCGCCTATTTCCCGCGCGGCCTGTTCGACACGCCGTTCGACTACGAAGAGTTCGCGAAGCGCGACGGGCTGATCGGCCATGCCGGCATCACCGTGTTCGACGACACGGCCGACATGCTGAAGCAGGCGCGCTTTGCCATGGAGTTCTGCGCCATCGAAAGCTGCGGCAAGTGCACGCCCTGCCGCATCGGCTCGATACGCGGGGTGGAGACCATCGACCGGCTTGCCGCCGGCATCGAGCCGGAGAAGAACCTGGCACTGGTCACCGATCTCTGCAACACGATGAAGTTCGGATCGCTCTGCGCGCTGGGCGGCTTCACGCCCTATCCGGTGATGAGCTCGATCACCCATTTCCCCGAAGATTTCAAGCCCGCGCCGGCGCGCGTGGCTGCTGAATAGGAGCTGGCAGATGAATATCAAGGCCGACTTCCCGACACTCATCGAAGAACTCGATTACGGAACCCCGGAATCGAAGGCGCAAAAGCAGGTTACGCTGATCGTCGACGGCCGCAGCATCAGCGTGCCGGAGGGTACGTCGATCATGCGCGCGGCGATGGAAGGCGGGGTCGAGATCCCAAAACTCTGCGCCACGGACATGCTGGACTCGTTCGGCTCCTGCCGCGTCTGCCTGGTCGAGATCGACGGGCGCGGCGGCACGCCGGCATCCTGCACGACCCCCGTCGGCGAAGGCATGGTGGTGCGCACGCAATCCGAGCGGCTCGACGCCATCCGCCGCGGTGTCATGGAGCTTTACGTCTCCGACCACCCGACCGGCTGGAACGAGAAGGCCGGCACCGGCGCCAGCGAGTTCGACGTTGTGGCGAAATCGGTCGGCCTGACCGAGAACCGCTTCGGCATTGAGGGCCGCAACCACGTCAAGCAGGAAAACGGCGTCGCGCCCGGCCATGGCTCGCTGGCGGTCGACTACATCGCCCGCGACGAGTCCAACCCCTATTTCACCTATGATCCGGCGCAATGTATCGTCTGCTCGCGCTGCGTGCGGGCCTGCGAGGAGGTGCAGGGCACCTTCGCGCTGACGATCGAGGGCCGCGGTTTCGAATCGCGCATGGTCGCCGGCATGCACGAGGATTTCATCGCCTCCGAATGCGTGTCCTGCGGCGCCTGCGTGCAGGCCTGTCCGACCGATGCGCTGCGTGAAAAGACCGTGCTTGAGAAAGGCATGCCCGAGCGTTCCGCTGTCACCACCTGCGCCTATTGCGGCGTCGGCTGCTCGTTCAAGGCAGAAGTGAAGGACGACGAAGTCATTCGCATGATGCCCTACAAGGACGGCAAGGCGAACCACGGCCACTCCTGCGTGAAGGGCCGTTTCGCCTATGGCTATGCCACCCACAAGGACCGCATCCTGTCGCCTATGATCCGGGAAAAGGTCAGCGATCCCTGGCGCGAGGTGAGTTGGGAAGAGGCCATCGCCCATACGGCCAAGGAATTCCGCCGTATCCAGTATCAATACGGCCGCACCTCGATCGGCGGTATCACGTCCTCGCGCTGCACGAATGAAGAGACCTATCTCGTCCAGAAGCTGGTGCGCCAAGGCTTCCGCAACAACAATGTCGACACTTGCGCGCGCGTCTGCCACTCGCCGACCGGCTACGGCCTCGGCCAGACCTATGGCACCTCGGCCGGCACGCAGGATTTCGATTCCGTCGATTTCACCGATGTCGCCGTCATCATCGGCGCCAATCCGGCTTCCGCGCACCCGGTGTTCGCCTCGCGGCTGAAAAAGCGGCTGCGCCAGGGCGCCAAGCTGATCGTGCTCGATCCGCGCCGCACCGAAATGGTCAAGTCGGCGCATATCGAGGCCGACTATCACCTGCCGCTGAAGCCCGGCACCAACGTGGCGGTGCTGACGGCGCTGGCGCATGTCATCGTTACCGAAGGGCTTTTCGACGAAGCCTTCATCCGCGATCGCTGCGACTGGGCGGAGTTCCAGGATTGGGCTTCTTTCGTCGCCTTGCCGGAAAACAGCCCCGAAATCGTGGGCAAGCTGTCCGGCGTCGATCCCGAACTGATCCGAGGTGCTGCACGGCTCTATGCCAAGGGCGGCAATGGCGCGATTTATTACGGCCTCGGCGTGACCGAACACAGCCAGGGTTCGACCACGGTTATGGCTATCGCCAACCTTGCCATGGCGACCGGCAATATCGGCCGCCCGGGCGTCGGGGTGAATCCGCTGCGCGGCCAGAACAACGTGCAGGGTTCCTGCGACATGGGCTCGTTCCCGCATGAACTGCCGGGCTACCGCCACATCTCCGGCGAGGCGGTGCGCGACATCTATGAGACGTTGTGGGGGGTGAAGCTCGACGACGAACCGGGCCTGCGCATCCCCAACATGCTGGATGCCGCCGTCGACGGATCCTTCAAGGGCATCTACATCCAGGGCGAGGACATCCTGCAATCCGACCCTGATACCAAGCATGTCGCGGCCGGCCTGGCGGCGATGGAATGCGTCGTCGTGCACGACCTGTTCCTCAACGAGACAGCTAACTACGCGCATGTCTTCCTGCCGGGCTCGACCTTCCTGGAAAAGGACGGCACCTTCACCAATGCCGAGCGCCGCATCAACATGGTGCGCAAGGTGCTGGAGCCGAAGGCGCGCTATGCCGACTGGGAAGCGACACAGGAGCTTGCCCGCGCGATCGGGCTGGATTGGAACTACCAGCATCCCTCCGAAATCATGGACGAGATCGCCAAAACGACGCCAAGCTTCGCCGGCGTCTCTTTCGATCTGCTCGACCGTGTCGGATCGGTGCAATGGCCCTGCAACGAGAAGGCGCCGCTCGGCACGCCGATCATGCATATCGACGGCTTCGTGCGCGGCAAGGGCAAGTTCATCCGCACAGAATATGTGGCGACCGACGAGCGGACCGGGCCGCGTTTCCCGTTGCTGCTGACCACCGGTCGCATCCTCAGCCAGTACAATGTCGGTGCACAGACAAGGCGCACCGAAAACGTCATGTGGCACTCGGAGGACCGGCTGGAGATCCATCCGCACGATGCCGAGAACCGCGGCCTGCGCGATGGCGACTGGGTGCGGCTGACCAGCCGTTCGGGTGAGACGACGCTGCGTGCGCTGATCACCGACCGGGTGTCGCCAGGTGTGGTCTACACAACGTTCCACCATCCCGACACGCAGGCCAACGTCATCACCACCGACTTCTCGGACTGGGCGACCAACTGCCCGGAGTACAAGGTGACCGCGGTGCAGGTCGGCGCCTCCAACGGGCCTTCGGACTGGCAGCGCGATTATAACGAGCAGGCCGAGCAGAGCCGCCGCATCGCAAAGCTGGAAGCGGCGGAGTAGTCTTGCCACGGCGTTCGACAATAAGAGCTTCAATCTTGACGGTTGGTCGACCCCTACTCCGTCAGGAAGGACGCGAGCTTATGCCGCCTGGCGCCTTTCTTCTCCCTCCGGAGGGGGGAGAGGTGGCGCCGCGAAGCGGCGACGGAGTGGGGGAAGCCGGCCCCGCAACACGCAGCCGTCGAAAGTCGCGCACAACCCAAAGAGCAGGCAAACCAACCTATCTGGCGAGCAGTCGACCTCCACTCCGTCAAGCTTCGCTTGACACCTCTCCCCCGGTCGACGGGGGAGAGGAAAGGCGCGAGCCTCCACAGCTACTGCTAAGGACGAACAGGGCAGAGGGGCGCGCCTCGTGACCCGCAAACGCCAAGCCACCACCCAAATCTCTCGCCTTGCCCACCGCGCCAGCGGCACGACATCGGCCAACCGCATGGTGCCGGAGGAGACGCCGGTGGCGTTCTCCTTTGCCGGCACCACCCATGCGGTGATGATGGCGAGCCCGGCCGATTTCGAGGATTTCGCGCTCGGCTTCTCGCTGACCGAAGGCATCATCGCGTTGCCTGACGAGATAGAGGCGATCGAGGTCGAGGACCATGGCGCCGGGATCGATATCCAGATCCGGTTGAAGGACCAGGCCAATACGCGCTTCGAGGCGCGACGCAGGCGATTGGCCGGTCCGGTCGGCTGTGGGCTATGCGGCATCGAATCGATCGAGGAAGCGATGCGCTCGGTCGACAAGGTTGGTGCGTCCAAGCTTACGCTTGAAGCCGACGATATCACCCGTTCGGTAAAGCTTTTGTCCAAGGTGCAGCCTCTGCATTCAGAAACCGGCGCCGTGCATGCAGCGGGCTTCTACATTCCCGGCAAAGGCATCGTCATGGCGCGCGAGGATGTCGGCCGGCACAATGCGCTGGACAAACTGGCCGGCGCGCTGGCCAAGGCCGGCATTGACGGTGCATCGGGCGCGGTGGTGGTGACATCACGCGTCTCGGTGGAGATGGTGCAGAAAACGGCGACGATCGGCTCCGCCTTCATCATCGCCGTGTCGGCGCCGACAGCGCTCGCCATCCGCACCGCTGATGAGGCCGGCATGACGCTGGTAGCGCTGGTGCGCGGCGATGATTTCGATGTTTTCACCCACCCGGAACGGGTGGTCTTGGGAGTTGCCCAGCATGTCGCATAACGAAGAACACATCACGAGCACCGGGGAAAAGCTGGTGCGCATGGCCAACCAGATCGCCGCCTTCTTCCATTCAAGGCCCCGCGAGGAAGGTGTGGCGGGCGTGGCCGAGCACATCAACAAGTTCTGGGAGCCCAGGATGCGCCGGCAGTTCTTCGAGATGCTGGACAGCGGCGGCGAAGGTTTTGACGAACTCGTCGTCGTGGCCTCGGCCAGGATCAAGCGGCCGAAGACCGAGGAGCAGGCCGATGTGAGCATCGGCTACGTCCAACCCACGGGTGCAGAGAGCGCCGCTCCCCAGAAATAGCCTCCCCCAGAAATGGCGGGCGAACACGGCTCGCCGCGGGCTATATCTAAAGTTTGGCTGCCGCATCCGCCGGGCGTCTGCTATGGTCGGCGATCAGAAATCGTCTGGCCGGGCGGGATAGCAACGTGAGGCCGATCGAGACGCGATATGCCCTCAGCGGCGACGTGCGGATCGCCTATCAGGTGGTCGGCCAGGGATCGTTCGACCTGGTTTTCGTGCCCGGCTTCATCTCCAATCTCGACCTGCATTGGGAAGACGAGGGCTACGCCAGGCTCTTGAAACGGCTCTCGGCGTTCTCGCGGCTTATCCTGTTCGACAAGCGCGGCACCGGCCTGTCCGACCGCGTCGACCCACGCCACCTGCCCAGCCTCGAAACCCGCATGGACGATGTGCGCGCGGTGATGGATGCCACCGGCAGCGGCCGCGCGGCCTTGCTCGGCGCTTCGGAAGGCGCGCCGATGGCAATGTTGTTTGCCGCCACCTATCCGGAACGGACACGAGCGCTGGCGCTCTATGGCGGTTATGCGCATTTCCACAAATGGGTGATGTCGCCGGAGCGCCTCGAGGCCTTCATCGCGACGGCCGGCACGGAATGGGGCACGGGCGCCACACTGCCCAACTTCGCTCCCGGCCGGGTAGATGATGCGCATTTCACCCAGTGGTGGGCCCGCTTCGAGCGGCTGTCGGCCAGTCCGACGGCAGCGGCAGCCCTTGCCCGGATGAATGCCGGAATCGATGTGCGCGGCGTGCTTTCGGCGATCGGCGCACCGACACTGCTCATTCATCGCCGCAACGACGCGCGGGTCGACCCGGACGCCAGCCGCTTCCTGGCGAAAGAGATCGCCAATGCGCGATTGGTCGAGGTCCCCGGGCGCGACCACCCGATCTGGACCGGCGATGTCGACCGGGTGGCCGACCTGATCGAGGAATTCCTGACCGGCGAGCGTGCCGTGGCCGAAGCGGAGCGCGTGCTTGCCGCTCTTCTGGCGACACGCATCTACGACACGGCGCGGGTTGGCGACCGCATGTGGAGCGAACGTAGCGAGCGCTTCCAGGAGAGCTGGCAGCAGCTGGTCGGCCGTCATGGCGGACGCGTCGCCGGCATCCATGGCGAATTGATGATCTCGCGCTTCGACGGGCCGGCGCGGGCCATACGCTGCGCGGCGGCACTGCGCGATGCGGCGCAACATATGGGCATTGCAAGCGCCCAGGGCGCCCATGTCGGTGAGGTCGAAATGCGCGGGCCGCCGGTGGGGCTGATGGCACGGGTGACGATGCAGATCGCCGCCCATGCCGGGCGCGGCGATATTCTGGCGTCGCGGCTGGCCGCCGATCTGGCGGCGGGGTCCGGCCTGCATTTCATCGATGCCGGGCGTGTCACGGTGGATGAGCTGGACGAGCCGCTGGCGCTGGTCCAGGCAACGTCGGAACAGCACCTGGAGCCGGCCTGCCGCCCCAAGGCGAAACCCGCCGAGCCGGCTCAACTGACGGCGCGCGAAAGCGAGGTGGTGATCCTGATCGCCGACGGCAAGAGCAATGCCGCGATCGCCGCCGAGCTGAGGCTCAGCGAGCATACGGTCAAGCGTCATGTCGCCAACATATTGCTGAAGCTCGATTTGCCGTCACGGGCGGCGGCAGCGGCATTTTCCGCCAGGCAGGCTGGCCCGGACGGGCCATAGGGACCATGGCGCTTTCGGGCGAAGCGGCCAGGTGGGGTCGAGGCGTACCAATTCTCTCCATGCAGGCCAGGCGGATGTCGCCGGGAAAGGCACTGCGGATGGAGGATGCAATGCTGAAGTCAAACAGGTCGATCAAATCGCTGGTGATAGCGGCAGGCGTTGGCGCGTTGTTCACGATCGCTCCCGCCAGAGCCGAGGATGCCTCGGCGGCCGCCGCCTACAAGGACATCGAGGCGACGCTCGGCTCAGTGCCGGACATGTTCAAGACGCTGCCCGATGTCGCGGTTGCCGGCGCCTGGGCCGAGATCAAGGGTGTGCAGCTCAACCCCAAGACCGCGCTCGACGGCAAGACCAAGGAACTGCTGGGGCTGGCCGTCGCCTCGCAGATCCCCTGCCAGTACTGCATCTATTTCCACACCGAGGCCGCCAAGCTCAATGGCGCGACCGATGAGGAGATCAAGGAAGCGATCGCGATGGCGGCCATCGTGCGCCACTGGTCGACGATGCTCAACGGCAGCCAGGTCGACTTCGCGACCTTCAAACAACAGACCGACGGCGTGTTCGCAGCCGTCAAAGCCAAGTCGCAGTGAAAGACAAACGCCCGGCGGTGCGCGCCGGGCAGTGCTTGATCATCAACCGCCCGATCGACGGGCCATGGAGGAGAAGATGCTGACCAAGACGCAGAGCGTGGACGGCGCGGCGATCAAGAAAGCGATCGAAGGACGGGACGGCAGGATGCTCGCTAGCTTCTATGCCGACGACGCACTGGTGCGGGTGATCGACCGCAACAATCCGCCGAGCAAGCCGCGCGAGATCCGCGGCCGGGCGGCGATCAGCACCTTCTGGGACGACATCTGCAGCCGGGCGATGACCCACAAGGTCGACACCACCATCGCCGATGGCGACAATCTCGCCTTCACCCAGGCCTGCGCCTATCCGGACGGAACGAAAGTGTTCTGCGCGGCGATGCTGGAGCTGAAGAATGGGCGGATTGCACGACAGACCGTCGTGCAGGCCTGGGACGAGTAGTTCCACCGCGGAAAGATCAACCGCGGTTTGGGCCGCAAAACTGGAGGAGACAAAAATGTTCAGCGCCAGATGGCAGATCGACGCCAAGTTCGGGCACAAGCAGACCGTGCTCGACCTGTTGAAGAAATGGGAACGCGAGATCGGCTCTCAGGTCGGCATTGCCGATCTCGAGTTCCAGATCATGACCGGTTCGGTCGGAGCTCGGGAAGCGACGGTCGAATCGCATCATCAGGTCGAAAGCCTTGCCCAGCTGGAGGGATTCTTCGCCAGGATTGGCAAGATCGACGCGCACGCCAAATGGGGCAAGGAGATGGAGCCCTACGTCGTGTCGGGCACCAGCCTTTGGAACATCTACCGCATCGTGGAGTAGCCGTGGCAGGTGCAGCAGTTTTCGGCCATCAGTTGCGGCGGCCGAAACTCGTCCGCTGCCCGGAAAACCGCCCTTCCCTGGCCGATCCGGCAGCCGCGACACGTGCCGGGTGATTGGGCAATGTGGCCTGCTTGGCCAGGGCCGCCGCTATCAAGGCGTCGGCCTGGCGCGCGCGCTGGTCCGCGCCGGCATTTCCGGCAGGGTTGCCCGCCACGGCGGAGGTCGACATCCGCCGGCGGGGTTTGAAAGCAAGATAGAGAAGCAACGCGCCGAGCAGTCCAGCCCCAATGACGATCGTCAAACGCGTGCCGGTCATGCCGGTGCGTTCGATCTGGGTGGGGTTGGCGGGGTTCTGGACGACGGTGAGCTTGTCGCCGACCTGCGGTTCGCGGGCACCGTTCTTGTTCAGCTCCATCGTGGCCTCGACGGCATCGGCGCCGGTGCCGACGCACAAGGTGCCGGTGAATTTCTGGGTCACCTTCCACTCTTTGTCAGCATGAACCGTCTTGAACGCATCAACCAGTTCGCACGGGATCGTGGCGGTGCTGACGGTCTTGTAGACAATCTTGTGGGCGGTCGATTCCATGTCGCATTCGACATTGACCGCGAGGATTTCAGCAGGCGCCTCGGGCCAGCCGCTCTTCTTGATCATGTCCTTGCCGCCGAACACAGCGATCAGCAGACAGAAGCCGCCAATGAGTACCAGCTTGATCTTGGTCGTGTTCATGCGCAAACCCCTCGCCGCGCAGTTTCCCGGCAAGAGGCTGCTCGTTCAGGTTGAATATTCAGTAAATCGTGAACTCCCGCCGTACCGCAAAGGTAACTCACGCTTAATATACAGAAAACGCGGTGGCGAATATTTTAGAGATAGTGGCGGCCTCTACCCATGCGCCACCATCACATGACGAACGGCGGTATAATCCTCCAGCGCATAGAGAGACATGTCCTTGCCGTAGCCGGACTGCTTCAGCCCGCCATGCGGCATCTCGTTGGTCAGCATGAAATGGGTGTTGATCCAGGTGCAGCCATATTGCAGACGGGCGGCCGTCGCCATGGCGCGCGAGACGTTCTTGGTCCACACCGAGGATGCCAGGCCGTAGTCGCTGTCATTGGCCCAGTTCACGGCTTCATCGACTTCGGAGAAGCGGGTGATGGAGACGACCGGACCGAACACTTCGCGGCGCACGATCTCGTCTTCCTGCAGCGCGCCGGCAACCACCGTCGGCTGGTAATAGAAGCCGGAGCCTTCGCCGGGCTTGCCGCCGGTGGTGATCTCGACGTGCTTCAGTTCCGAAGCGCGCTCGACGAAGCTCGAGACGCGATCGCGCTGGCGGCGCGAGATCAGCGGCCCGATCTCGTTTTTGGTGTCATCGGGCTGGTTGTATTTGATGGTCGAGACGGCAGATGAGAGATCGGCGACGAGCTTGTCGTAGATCTTCTTGCCGGCATAGATGCGGCAGGCGGCTGTACAATCCTGCCCGGCATTGTAGTAGCCGAAAGCGCGCAGGCCGTTTACCACGGCGCCGAGGTCGGCGTCGTCGAAAACGATGACCGGCGCCTTGCCGCCGAGTTCCAGATGCGTGCGCTTGACCGACTTGGCGGCGGCCTGCAGCACCTTCTTGCCTGTGGCGACGTCGCCGGTGATCGAAATCATGTTGACCTTGGCGTGATTGATCAGCGTGTTGCCGACGCTGTCGCCGCGGCCGAGCACGACATTGACGACGCCCTCGGGCAGAACCTCGGCCAGGATCCTGGCCAGCTTCAGCGCCGTCAGCGGCGTCTGCTCCGACGGCTTGAAGACGACGGTGTTGCCGCCGGCAATGGCCGGCGCCAGCTTCCAGGCCATCATCATCAGTGGATAGTTCCACGGCGCGATGGAAGCGACGATGCCGATCGGGTCGCGCCGCACCATCGAGGTGTGGCCGGGCAGATATTCGCCGGCGACCACGCCCGGCATCGAACGTACCGCGCCGGCAAAGAAGCGATAGCAGTCGACGATCGCCGGGATTTCGTCATTGAGCACGGCGTTGATCGGCTTGCCGCAATTCAGCGCCTCGAGCGCCGCGAACTCCCGCGCGTTGGCCTCGATGCGGTCGGCGATCTTGAGGAGATAGCCGGAGCGCTGCGCCGGCGTTGTGCGTGACCACAAGACGAACGCTCGCCCGGCGGCAGTAACAGCCGCCTCGATCTGCGCCTGGCTGGCTTCAGGCAGGTTGAGAATGGTCGCCCCGGTCTTTGGATTCAGAATCGGCTCCTCGGTGTCGGTGCCGTTCTCGAACTTCGAGCCGATCAGCATCTGGGTGTCCATGCGGGTTCTCCTTGGTCAGGAGCGAGTAGCGAATAGCGAGTAGCGAATAGGGCTGGTCGTGCAATCTCCCTATTCGCTATTCGCTACTCCCTATTCGCTGTTCTTCATTTGCCCGAACCGGCGATCTGGTCGCCGTCGCGGGTCAGGTAATAGGCGGCAAGGATGGGCAGCAGCGTCACCAGCACCACGACCATGGCGACGACATTGGTGACCGGACGCTGGCGTGGGCGGATCAGCTCTTCCAGCATCCAGATCGGCACGGTCTGCTGCTGGCCGGCGGTGAAGGTGGTGACGATGACCTCGTCGAAGGAGAGCGCGAAGGCGAGCATCCCCCCGGCAAGCAGAGCGGTAGCGATGTTGGGCAGCACGACGTGCCGGAAGGTCTGGAAGCCGTCGGCGCCGAGATCCATCGAGGCCTCGATCATTGAGCCGGAAGTGCGGCGGAAACGGGCGACCGCATTGTTGTAGACGACGACAACGCAGAAGGTGGCGTGGCCGAGCACGATCGTCCAGAACGAGAACGGGATGTCGGCTAGCGAGAAGGCCGAGCGCAACGCGATGCCGGTGATGATGCCGGGCAGCGCGATCGGCAGGATGACGAGCAGCGAGATCGTCTCGCGGCCGAAGAATTTCGTCCGTGACACGGCGGCGGCGCACAGCGTGCCCAGTATCAAGGCAATCGCGGTCGAGATGGCGGCGACACGGACCGAAAGCGACAGCGCCTGCCAGACATCCGGCCGGTTCCAGGTGACGGCGAACCATTGTGTGGTCAGCCCCGGCGGCGGCCAGACGAAGCTCTTCTCTTCCGTGGTGAAGGCGTAGACGAAGATCAACAAGATCGGCAGATGCAGGAACAGCAGGCCGCAGGCGGCAGCGATCTTGAGGCCGAGCGGAGCGGATTGCGAACCGTCAGAGCGCATCGAAGGCCCCCATGCGCTTGGCGCCCCAGAGATAGAAACCCATGATGACGATGGGCACGACGGTGAAGGCGGCGGCGAGCGGGATGTTGCCGGCGGTGCCCTGCTGCGAATAGACGGCCTGGCCGATAAACAGCCGCGACGTGCCGATGATCTGCGGGATGATGTAGTCGCCCAGCGTCAGCGAGAAGGTGAAGATCGAGCCGGCGACGATGCCGGGCAGCGCCAGCGGGAACAGCACGTTGCGGAAGGTCTGGCCCGGCGATGCGCCGAGATCGGAGGACGCCTCGACCAGATTGCCGGGCACGCGCTCCAATGCCGCCTGCACCGGCAGGATCATGAACGGCAGCCAGACATAGACGAAGGCGATGAAGGTGCCGGTGGCGGAGACCGACAGCGAGTTGCCGCCGACGACCGGCAGCGACAGCCAGCCGTCGAGCGCCCAGAGCAGATGCAATTTGGCCAGCAGCCAGGTCAGAATGCCTTCCTTGGCGAGGATCAACTTCCAGGCGTAGATTTTCACCAGATAACTCGACCACAGCGGCAGCATGATTCCGAGATAAAACAGCGCCTTCCAGCGGCCCCGGGCATAGCGCGCCGCATAATAGGCGATCGGGAAGGCGATGGCGGCGGAGGCCAGCGTGACCAGCACCGCCATCGTCACCGTGCGCAGGATGATGTCGAGATTGGCGGGCTGGAACAGGTCGCCATAGGTCTTCAGCGTGAACTCATGGTTGATGAGGCCGGAAAATTCGTCGATCGAGAAGAAACTCTGTGCCAAGAGCGCGAACAGCGAACCGATATAGACGACGCCGAGCCACAGCACCGGCGGCGCCAACATGAGGAACAGCAGCAGTTGCGGCTTGCGCCAGAACAGGTCGGACAGCGCACCGCGCACGCCGCCGCTGCCGGGCAGGATGGCGGGGGCGGAGGTTGAGTTGAGCGCGGCGATGGTCATGGGGAGACCGCGTGCTGAAGGAACCCTGAGAAGCCGGGTTCTTTCACACCCCCCTCTGTCCTGCCGGACATCTCCCCCTCAAGGGGGGAGATCAGCAGTTTCGCTGCCTCGCCAAATCCCCAACGTTGAAGATTGGCGAAACCGGGAGGAACAGCCAATCTCCCCGCTTGAGGGGGAGATGTCCGGCAGGACAGAGGGGGGTGCTTGGCGCAAACCTCAATCATGCCGGCTCGTCCATCAAATGCAAATGCTCGCGGTTGAACGTCAGCACCACCGCTTCGCCTTCCGCCGGCAGCTTTGTCCCGGCCGGCACGATGGCGTGCAGCCTCAAGCCGTCGGCGTCGAGCGCCAGCCTGGTCGTGGCGCCGAGATAGTTGGTTCCGACCAGGCGCGCGGCAACCCCTTCGCCTTTCGCAATGCTGCCGATGCGGATCGATTCGGGGCGCAGGCTGCCCCAGCGGTCCTGGCCGGAATAACGCTGGACGAAATCCGGCGGCAACACATTGGAGGAGCCGACGAAATCGGCGACGAAGCGTGTCCTGGGCCGCTGGTAGATGTCTTCCGGCGTGCCGATCTGCATGATCTTGCCGTCATTGAAGACGGCAACGCGGTCGGCCATCGACAGCGCTTCGCCCTGATCATGGGTGACGAAGACGAAGGTGATGCCGAGCGCCTTCTGCAGCGACTTCAGCTCTTCCTGCATGTTCTCGCGCAGCTTGAGGTCGAGCGCGCCGAGCGGCTCGTCGAGCAAAAGCACCTTGGGCTGGTTGACCAGCGCACGGGCCAGCGCGACGCGCTGGCGTTGGCCGCCGGAGAGCTGGCCGGGACGGCGGGCGCCATAGCCGGGAAGCCGCACCAGTGACAATGCCTCTTCCGCCGCCTTCTGCCGCTGCGGCTTGGCGATGCCCTTGACCATCAGCCCGTAGGCGACATTGTCCAGCACGTTCAAATGCGGGAACAGCGCGTAGTCCTGGAACACCGTGTTGACGTTGCGGCGATAGGGCGGCACGCCCTCGGCGCGGTCGCCGAAGATCGAGATCGAGCCCGATGTCGGCTGCTCGAAGCCGGCGATGAGGCGCAGGCAGGTAGTCTTGCCGGACCCCGACGGACCGAGCATGGCGAAGAACTCGCCCGGCACGATGTCGAGATCGACCGCATCGACGGCGCGCACGCTGCCGAAATGGCGAGAGACTTTCTGGAAGGAAACGGCCGAGGTCATGGGCTGTCCTGATCTGTTGCCGGTTTGTGGTTCGTCGAAATAGCTCTTGCCGCCACCAATCAGGCCAGCGGGCACGGCACTTCACCTCCCCCTCGATGGGGAGGTCGCGGCGAAGCCGCGGGTGGGGGTGACTAGCACCGGACGTCAGCGCTGCCCCCACCCCGACGCTGCGCGTCGACCCTCCCCACAAGGGGGTGGGTTAAAGGGAGCTCAACGCCCGCCGATGACGCCGATATAGTCGGACACCCAGCGGTAGTAAGGCACGCACTGGTCGTTCTGGGTTGCGCACTTGGAGACCGGGGTCTTCCAGAACTTGATCTTGTCGAAGTTCTCGTAGCCGTTGGTCTTGCAGCCTTCCTCGCCGAGCAGCTCGTTGCCCTTGCAGGCAGCGGGCACCACGGGGAGCGAGCCGAACCAGGCCGAGACGTCGCCCTGGACCTTGGGCGACAGCGAATGCTCGAGCCACATATAGGCGCAGTTGGGATGCGCGGCGTCGGCCTCCATCATGGTGGTGTCGGCCCAGCCGGTGACGCCTTCTTCCGGCACGGTCGAGGCGACCGGCTTCTTGGCGGCAACCAGCGTGTTGACCTGGTAAGGCCACGAACCGGAAGCGACGACGCCTTCGTTCTGGAAATCGTCGACCTGGATGGCGGCGTCATGCCAGTAGCGACCGACCAGCGTCCGCTGAACACGCAGCAGTTCGAGTGCGGCCTTGTACTGGTCCTCGTTCAGTTCGTAGGGATCCTTGATGCCGAGTTCCGGCTTGTGGAACATCAAATAGTTGGCGGCGTCGGCGATGTGGATCGGGCCGTCATAGGCCTGGACGCGGCCCTTGTTGGACTTGCCGTCCGGCAGGTTCATTTCCTCGAAGACGACGTTCCAGCTCTTGGGCGCTTCCTTGAAGACATCGGTGTTGTACATCAGGATGTTCGGGCCCCACTGATAGGGAACGCCGTAATGCACCTTGTCGACGGTGAACCAGGGCGCATCCTTCAGACGGTCGTCTACCGCCTTCCAGCTCGGGATGAGATCGGTGTTGATCGGCTGCACGCGCTTGCCGGCAACGAGGCGCAGCGATGCGTCACCCGAAGCGGTGACTAGATCGAACCCACCCTCATTCATCAGCGAGACCATCTCGTCGGAGGTGTTCGCGGTCTTGACGTTGACCTTGCAGCCGCTCTCCTTCTCGAAGGAGGTCACCCAGTCATAGCCCTTGTCGGTTTCGCCGCGCTCGATGTACCCCGGCCAGGCAACGATGCTGACCTCCCCTTCGCCCTTGCCAAGTTCCTTGACCTGGGCGACGGCCTGACCGGAAAAGGTCAGCGCGACCGTCAAGGCGGTGCACGTCTTCAGGAATGAATTCATCGTCAATCTCCATTTGGCGCCTGACTGCGAAGCGAGTCGCCGCCGCGGTCAGCCGCAGGCTGAAAAGCGTCAGTTCATCCGATGGCACGTTGCCGCTCTGATGGCGGCTTTCGTCCCTGACATGAAAAGTGCTCGGAAAATTCCGGTTTCGCAAATTCATTTATCAGAAACGCGATATCGGTTTTTCCGATAGATAACCACGCACCCTATCAACGCTGCTGGCGTACCATACGCTGCGACTGGGCAAGGCCGATGAAGTCGCGCGACGCCTGCGGCAGACCGGAGCCGCGGCGCCAGACCATGCCGACCTGGACGACCGGCAGGGAACCCGAAATGTCGCGCGATTCGATGCGGTCGCCTTCCAGCGACCACGGCCGGTAGACTAGGTCGGGCAGCAACGCCACGCCCGCACCTGTGGCGACGAGGCTGCGAACGGCTTCGACCGAGCGGGTGCGAAAGGCGACATGCGGCCTGGCGCCGATCGCCGCCAGAAGCTTGCCGGTGTTCTCCTCGATCTCGTCGACGGTCAGCATGATCAGCGGCTCGCCGGCAATGTCGCCTATGCCGATAATGTCGGCGCTGGCCAGCTTGTGGCCGAGCGGGACCCACAGCCGGTAGGCCGAGACCTCGAGGATTTCCGACTGCAGCGCGGTGCGGTCGCGCAAATTGGAGGTGACCATGACGGCAATGTCGAGCTTGCCGCCGATCAGCAGATGTTCGAGATAGTCGCCATTGTCCTCGATGGCCGAGACATCGACGCCGGGATAGGCGCGGCGGTAGCGCGCCAGCAGATCGGACAGCACATAGCCCGCGACCAGCGAGGTGACGCCGAGCTGCAGCCGCCCGCCGGCCACCACCTGGTCGTCGGAAAAAGCGCGGCGCGCGTCGGAGACGTCGGCCAGGATCTTGGTCGCATGGCGCAGGAACTGGTGGCCTTTGTGGGTAATGTTGAGGCCACGCGGATGGCGCTCGAACAATTCGACGCCGAGATCGCTCTCCAGCTCCTTGATCGCCTCGGTGACCGAGGATTGCGAGATGGAGAGGTTTTGTGCGGCGCCCGACACCGTGCCTTGCTCGGCGACGGCAATGAAGAACTGCAGCTGGCGGATGGTGAAAGCCATGGCCGGACTAAACACCGGCGCGCCGGGGAAGGAAAGCCGAAGGCGGAGCTTATACCCATACTGCTTGAGGCGCCTCCTGGTCAGCCGAACCCGAGGCGCCGCCGGCAGGCAGGACCGTAGCGAAGCGCGAGCATAAACGCCGTCTCCAGCGCCATGACGATGATGATGATGCGAAAACCGATGGCATAGGAATCCCTGCCGCTGCCGCGCATAAGGTAGCCGGTGACGAGGAAGCCGGTGTTCCATAGCGTGGCGCCGAGCAGCGTCGCCGCCGCGAAGGGCAAGAGTGGAAGACGGAGCGCGCCGGCCGCGATCGGCAGATAGTTGCGAACCGTCGGGATGAACTGCGCCAGCAAGGAGACCCGGACATGATGGCGGCGATAGGCCTGACCAAGCTTGCTGTAGGTCGCATAGCGCAAGCAGACATATTTGCCGAAACGCTGGACCAGCCTGTCGGCACGATCCAAGCCAATCCGACGACCCAAACTATACCAGACAAGGCAGCCTGTGATGGCGGACAGCGTCGTTACCAGAAGCAGGATCGCCAGCGCCGGGAGATCGGGGGCTGCCGTCATGCCGAGGAACAGCAGCAGCACATGCGAGGGCGGCAGCGGCAGGATCTTTTCTGTGAAGGCGAGGCAGGCGACGCCGAGCAGGCCGAAGCCCAGGATCGCCGACAGTGGATCAGTCATGCGAAGCGCCAGTCATAGGTTTTGAGGTTCTTGATCCTGGACACCTTATACACCGTCATACACCGTCGCCGGCGGAAAGTTGCGGAATGTCCGGCCAAGCCGGGTCGGCTTCCAGGTCGGAGCGCGCAAGCGTCCAGGCCATGAGGAAAGACAAGGCATCGTTTGCAGCATGGTGGCCTCATTGCTGATGCGGGCGATTCGCCCGGCCCGCATTTCGACGAGGCGCTGTTTGCAGCTGCCAAGTTGCATGGACATTGCGAAGAGCGGGATGTGTGAAAAAGAAATTCTTCCCCCACAATGACATCTTCTGCGGCCGGGCGACGCGGCGCGCATGATGCACAACATCGCCTTCGCGGCTCGGGTGGCGGCATGGCCGGGATTGCGGCGCACCAGCCGCTGGTATTTGGCTAGGCGGCAGCGATGCTGAGGCGCGCTCCAGCCTCGGCAAGTGCCGAGGCAATGTCGCGCGGCGGCGGCTGGTCGGTGGCGAGTTCGGAAAAACCGTCGAAGCCGCAGACCTGGACTAGACCCTGGCGACCGAACTTGGTGTGGTCGGTGATGACCAGCGAGCGCTGGCCGCGCGACAGCACCATGCGGGCGAACTCCGCCTCTTCCAGATCGTAGTCGGCAAGGCCTGCGGCGGCATCGACGGCGCCGATCGAAATCACCGCATGGCTGACCGAGAAGCGGCTGACGAAATCGATCGCCGAGGCGCCGAAGGCGGCTCCGGAATCGCTGCGCAATTCGCCGCCGGCCATATAGACCTTGTTGCCATTGACGGTGGCCAGCGTGCGGGCGATATCGGACGAGTTGGTGACGACCGTCAGCCGCCGGTGGCCGAGCAGTTCGCGGGCCAGGAACGAGGTCGTGGTGCCGGTGTCCAGCATGACCGATTCACCGTCGCGAATGGTGGCAGCGACCATGCGGGCGATCAGCCGCTTGGCCTCGGCATTGTCGCGCATGCGCCGCTCGAAGGGCGCTTCGCCGGCCATCGACGGCAGGCCGATGGCGCCATGCATCTTGAGCACCGAGCCATTGCCGGTCAGTGGCTTGACATCCCGGCGCACCGTTTCAAGCGAAACCCCCAGCCGGTCGGCGAGGCTGGCAATGGTGACGGTGCCCTCTTCCTTGAGGAGGCGGAGGATTTCGCCATGCCGTTTCGAATGGATCATCTGGCTTCCTGAATTTTGCGGCCTGCCCGGTTTTAGGGCAATGCCGCCGTTTTTAAAGGAATTGCTCGTGGTTTCGGGCAAAACACCCAAAAAAAGTCACAACATTTCATTGACAGTTAGGTAGCACTGGCGTGACATTGACGGCGTGACAGCTTCGGAACTGCCACGGGAGGGTGATGGCAGAGCCGCAATTCACGGACCGGACCGTCTGGCCAGACCGTCTGGGTTTGAACTGGCACAAAAGTTTCTCAAATCCGCGGGGGCGGAGACCGGGTATCAAAACCTGGCCAGAGGGGCTCGTCGGTGCGGCGCGGGATAGGAGTTCCTGCGTCCCGCACCGACGAGATTTTTGCGTTTCCCAACGCTCGTTGCGCGGCGCATGGCGCCCAAGAAAGCTCCGCAAAAGTCAGGGATGGTCCCGTGACTGCTGAAGACCGCATCCGGGCCTTGCCCTGCTGGAACGGCAACATCGACATTGCGCCGCTGCCGGGCGGCCTCAGCAACGCCAATTATCTGGTCAAGGACGCAGCCGGGCGGCATGTCGTGCGCTTCGGCCAGGACTATCCATTTCACCACGTCTTTCGCGACCGCGAGGTGATGACGGCCCGCGCGGCGCACGCCGCAGGCTTCGCGCCGGCGGTCCGCCATTCCGAACCCGGCATTATGGTCACGGAATTCCTCGGCGCGAAAACCTTTGTCGCCGAGGATGTGCGCGCCAATATCGGCCGCGTCGCAGCCCTTATGCGCGGGTTCCATCGCGAGATGCCCAATCACATCTCCGGCGCCGGCTTCATGTTCTGGGTCTTCCATGTCATCCGCGACTATGCGCGAACGCTGAGCGAAGGCGGCAGCCGCAAGCGGGACGAGCTGCCCAGGCTGCTGGCGCTGGCCGACGAACTGGAGCGGGCGCAGAAGCTGCTGCCGATCGTGTTCGGCCACAATGATCTTTTGCCGGCAAATATCCTCGACGATGGCGACAGGTTGTGGCTCATCGATTTCGAATATGCCGGTTTCAACACCGCGATGTTCGATCTTGCCGGCGTTGCCTCCAACGCCGAGATGAGCGACGCGGAGTCCTTCACTTTCCTCACGGCGTATTTCATGCGCGAGCCGGATGAGGCGATCCGCCGCTCGCACGCGGCCATGCAATGCGCCTCGCTGCTGCGCGAGGCGATGTGGAGCATGGTTTCCGAACTTTACCTCGACGCGCCCGGCATCGACTACGTCGCCTACACCGCGGAGAACCTGACGCGGCTCGACGCGGCGCTGGACAATTACCGCACGAAGTACGGGACACAGTCATGACATTGCCTACACATGCCGGCATCGTCGTCATCGGCGGCGGCATTATCGGCTGTTCGACGGCCTATCACCTGGCGCGCGACCACAAGGCCGATGTCGTGCTGCTGGAACAGGGCAAGCTGACCTCGGGCTCGACCTGGCATGCGGCCGGGCTGGTCGGCCAGTTGCGCTCGTCGGCCTCGATCACCCGCGTGCTCAAATATTCGGTCGAGCTCTACAAGGGACTGGAAGCCGAAACCGGGCTCGCTACCGGCTGGAAGATGACCGGGTGCCTCAGGCTTGCGACCAATGCCGACCGCTGGACCGAATATAAACGGCTGGCGACGACGGCCAGGAGCTTCGGCATGGACATGCAGTTGCTGTCGCCAGGGGAGGTCAAAAAGGTGTGGCCGCTGCTGGAGACCAGCGACCTCGTCGGCGCCTCCTGGCTGCCGACCGATGGGCAGGCCAGCCCCTCCGACATCACGCAGTCGCTGGCCAAGGGCGCGCGCATGCATGGCGCGAAGCTGTTCGAGGATGTCCGCGTCACCGGATTTGACATGATGGACGGGCACATCACCGCGGTGAAGACCAACAAGGGCGACATTGCTTGCGACAAGGTGGTGAACTGCGCCGGGCAATGGTCACGCCAGGTCGGCGCGATGGCCGGCATTTGCGTGCCGCTGCAACCGGTCAAGCACCAGTACATCATCACCGAGAAGATCGACGGGCTGGCGACCGACGCGCCGACAATCCGCGATCCCGACCGCCGCACCTATTTCAAGGAAGAGGTCGGCGGGCTGGTGATGGGCGGCTATGAGCCGAACCCGCAGGCCTGGGCGACCGGCCTGCCCGGCGGCGATGTCCCCGATGACTGGGAGTTCCGCCTGTTCGACGACGACTACGATCATTTCGAACAGCATATGAGCCAGGCGATCGCGCGCGTGCCGGCGCTGGAGACGGTCGGCGTCAAGCAGATGATCAACGGGCCGGAGAGTTTTACGCCGGACGGCAATTTCATCCTCGGTGTCGCGCCCGAATGCGCCAACATGTTCGTCGGCGCCGGCTTCAACGCCTTCGGCATCGCTTCCGGCGGCGGCGCCGGCTGGGTGCTGGCGCAATGGGTGGTCGACGGTGAAGCGCCGCTCGACCTCTGGGTGGTCGACATCAGGCGCTTTTCCGGCCTGCATCGCGATCGGCAATGGGTCAGCGATCGCACGCTGGAAGCCTATGGCAAGCATTACACGATCGGCTTTCCACATGAGGAGTATTTGTCGGGCCGGCCGCGCATCGTCTCGCCGCTCTATGACCGGCTGAAAGAGCACCGCGCGGTGTTCGGCTCCAAGCTCGGCTGGGAACGGCCGAACTGGTTCGCACCGCAGGGCACCAAGCCCGAAGACGTCTATTCGATGGGCCGGCAGAACTGGTTCTCAGCCGTCGGCGACGAGCACCGGCATGTGCGCGAAAAGGTCGGCATCTTCGACCAGTCGTCCTTCGCCAAATACGAAATGACGGGTTCGGATGCGGCTAAGGCGCTGGACTGGATCTGCGCCAACGATGTCGCCAAGCCGGTGGGACGGCTGACCTACACGCAGCTTCTCAACACGCGCGGCGGCATCGAGGCCGATTTGACGGTGGCCAGGCTCGCCGAAGACAAATTCTACATCGTCACCGGCACCGGCTTCCGCACGCATGATCTCTCCTGGATCGGCGACCATGTCGGCAAGGGCCTCGACGTGACGTTGAAAGATGTCACCGAGGATTTCGGCACGCTGTCGCTGATGGGACCGCGCGCCCGCGATGTGCTTTCGGCCGTCACCGACGCGGATGTCTCAAATGCCGCCTTCCCATTCGGCCATGTCAGCGAGATCGCTATTGCCGGTCACACGGTGCGGGCGCTGCGCGTCACCTATGTCGGCGAGCTCGGCTGGGAATTGCATGTGCCAATCGCCGCCACCGGCGAAATCTTCGACACGCTGATGGCGGCAGGCAAGCCGCACGGCATCCGGCCGATCGGCTATCGGGCGCTGGAATCACTTCGGCTGGAGAAAGGCTACCGCGCCTGGGGCTCCGACATCACCCCCAACGACACGCCTCAGGAGGCCGGCCTCGGCTGGGCGGTGAAGCTGAGGAAGAACACCGATTTCGTCGGCCGGCGGGCGCTCGAAAAGATCAGCGGCGCCGACCTGAAGAAACGCTTTGCCGGCTTCACGGTCGACGATCCCGATATCGTGCTGGTCGGGCGCGAGACGATTTTGCGCAATGGCGAACCGGTCGGCTATCTCACCAGCGGCGGTTATGGCTACACGCTGGCTAAGAACATCGGCTATGGCTATGTCCGCAACGCCGATGGCGTCAGCGACGATTTTCTCAGCTCAGGCGACTATGAGCTGGTGGTGGCGATGGAACGGACGCCGGCCAAGATCCATCTCGAGCCGATGTACGATCCGGCGATGAGCAAGATCAAAGCGTAGACGAAACCTGGATTAGCTCACACGAAGCACGAGGCCGCGGCTGGGCACGGTATCCGACTCGCCCGGCATCGAGACATAGGGCGCCGTCTCCTCGGCGCGGACAACCCTGCCCTCAGCCTCGAGCGCAGCGATGCGTTCGGCGAAGCCGGCGTTCCACAGCGTGTTCTTGACCGTCAGCACGATGATGCCGTCCGGCCGGCAGATGCGGATCAGTTCGTCCAGTCCCTCGGCGCCGACATGCCCGGAGGTGAAAACGCCGGCCGAGACGATGCCGGCATAGGCATTGTCGGCAAAGGGGAGCGGCCCGCCGAGCGCCAGGCAATGCAGTGCCGAATAGACGCCCTTTGCCGCCGCCTTGGCCAGCATGCCTTGCGAAATATCGAGCGCTTCGACCTGGGGATAGCCGGTAATGGCCAGCCACTCGCTGATCAGCCCGGTGCCGGCCCCGGCGTCGAGAAGCGGGGCCGCGCCGCGCGGCAGATGCCGTGCGAGCAGGGCCAGGCAGATCGTCGGATGGCGGTAGCCGGCGGCCGACATATCGGCATCGTAGGTTTCCGACCAATTGTCATAGATCGCGGCGACGTCCTCGGGCCGTTGCGCTGAATAGGCGGCGCCAAGCCCGCCATGATCCTTGTTGCCCGCCATGGCTGTTTCTCCGCCAGCTCGCTGCTCACCCTCGATCGGGATGATAGCCAAACGGCGAAAACTGTGGAACCGTTGTCGCAAGAAATAACACGCCAGGGGCAACAGGCATGGGGACCGACGAGGCACGCGCAACACTTGCAGCGATTCCGGCATTAGCGGGCTATGACGGACCGCTTGAGCGGCTGGGCGGGATGACCAATCTCGTCTTTCGGGCCGGCGATATCTGCCTGCGTATCCCCGGCAAAGGCACGGAGGAGTATATCAACCGCGCCAATGAAGCGGTGGCGGCGCGTGAGGCGGCCAAGGCCGGCGTCAGTCCCGAGGTGCTGCATGTCGACCCTGCGACAGGCGTGATGGCGAGCCGCTTCGTTGCCGGCGCCGAGACAATGTCGCCGGAGAAGTTCAAGCTGCGCGACGGCAGCCCGGCCCGCGCCGGCGAGGCCTTCCGCAAGCTGCACTCGTCAGGCGCGGTGTTCCCGTTCCGCTTCGAGCTGTTTGCGATGATCGACGACTATCTCAAGGTCTTGTCGACCAAGGACGTCGCCTTGCCGCCGGGCTACCACGACGTGGTGCGCGAATCCGCCACCGTGCGTGCGTCCCTTGCCGCGCATAGACTGCCGCTTGCCGCCTGCCATTGCGATCCGCTGTGCGAGAATTTGCTCGATACGGGCGAGCGGATGTGGATCGTCGACTGGGAATATTCGGGGATGAATGACCCGCTCTGGGATCTCGGCGACCTCTCGGTCGAAGGCCGGTTCGACACCGCGCAGGAGGAAGTGATGATGCGCGCCTATTTCGGCGGCGAGGCAAAACCGGCCGAGCGCGGCCGCGTCGTCACCTACAAGGCGATGTGCGACCTGTTGTGGACGCTCTGGGGCCTTATCCAGCTTGCCAACAACAACCCGGTCGAGGATTTCCGCGCCTATGCCGACGGCCGCTTCGCCCGTTGCAAGGCGCTGATGGAAACGCCTGAGTTTTCACGGCATCTGGCGGCGGTGCGCCAAGGTTAGGTCAATTCACGCCTTTCGGCACGTTCTCCGGCGGCACGCCTGTTTCGACCACCTTCTGGCGGTGGAAGATGAACAGGCCGGCGAGCACGACGATGGCCGAGCCGATCAGGATGCGCGGTCCCGGCACGTCGCCGAAGAAGGCCAGGCCGAAGATCACCGCCCATAGAAGCAGGCTGTAGTGCAGCGGCGCCAGCGTCGAGGCAGGGGCCAGTTTCAGCGCCCTGGTAATCATCAGATGCGCGCTGCAGGAGACGATGCCGAGCAGGAGCATGGCGCCGAAATCGAGTGCCGAGGGCGTCTGCCAGGCGCCTATGGTCATCACGCCGCCGACCAGCAGCGTGCCGATAGTCTGCCAGGTGACCAGCGTTGTGTCGCTGGTGCCGCGCAGGCGGCGGCTGAGGATGATGGCGAAGGCGAAGGCAATGCTGCCGACCAGTGCGAACAGCGAGGACTGCGAGAACGCCGCCGAAGACGGCTTCAAGATGATCAGCACGCCGCAGAAGCCGACCAGGATGGCGGCCCAGCGGCGCCAGCCGACCTTTTCGCCGAGCAGGAAATGCGACAGCGCCGCCACATAGATCGGCCCGGCCATGTAGAAGCTCATCACGTCGGCAAGCGGAAGATAGACGACGGCGGCATAGAACAGCGCCGTGTCCGCCGTGGTCGCCAGCACGCGCAGAATCTGGAGGACCGGCCGCTCCATCCGGAACAGTCTGCCGGCGCCCTGGTTGGCGATCATCGGGCCGAGCACGATGAAGGCGCCGATCGATCGGATCAGCACCACCTGACCGACCGAGAAGCTGGCGACCAGCCATTTGCCCATCGCGTCGTTCAGCGCGAACATGAAGTCGCCGGCCAGCATCAACAGGATGCCGGCCAGGAGCGCGTTCCTGATGGTGAAGGTGCGGACGAGCGACTGGGCCATGCGGCTCCCTAGCTGCAAGCGGCCGCTTTGACGAGGCAAATCGGTAAGACCAGCGGCGGAAATCGGCTGTTTCTACGCAGTTTTGTGCCGCCGGTTTACCTGTCCGGGACGGCCGGCGATCGACAGCCGTGTCTCCTGCTTCGTGCGCTCGGCCACCACCTTGCCCCTGGCGACGACGCACAGCCGTTCGGCACGCAGCCTCAAGGCCTCGATCGGGTTGCCGGCATCGAGAATGACGAAGCTGGCGCGCTTGCCCACGGCAAGGCCGAGATGATCGAGGCCCATGATGGCGGCGTTGACGTTGGTGACCATGTCGAAGCAGCGTGCCATGTCGGCAGGGCTCGACATCTGAGCGACGTGAAGCCCCATGAAGGCGACGTCGAGCATGTCGGCGGTGCCCAGCGAATACCAGGGGTCGAGAACGCAATCCTGGCCCCAACCGACCCGGATGCCGAGCGCCAGCATCTCCTTGACCCGGGTCATCCCGCGGCGTTTGGGAAACGTGTCGTGGCGGCCCTGCAGCATGATGTTGATCAACGGATTGGGGATCGCCGAGACACCGGCCTCGGCGATCAGCGGCAGCAGCTTGGAGACGTAATAATTGTCCATCGAGTGCATCGAGGTGAGGTGCGAGCCGGCCACCTTGCCCTGCAGGCCAAGGCGCTGCGTCTCATAGGCAAGCTGCTCGATGTGGCGCGACAGCGGATCGTCGGTCTCGTCGCAATGCAGGTCGACCATCAGCCCGCGCTTCGCCGCGATTTCGCACAATTCGGTCACCGAGCGCGTGCCGTCGGCCATGGTGCGTTCGAAATGCGGGATGCCGCCGACGATGTCGACGCCCATGTCGAGCGCGCGCAGCGTGTTCTGGCGCGCCGTCGGCGAACGGTAGAAGCCATCCTGCGGGAAAGCGACCAGTTGCAGATCGATATAGGGCGCGACAATCTTCTTGACGTCGAGCAGCGCCTCGACCGCCAGCAGCCGGTCGTCGCAGACATCGACATGGGTACGGATGGCGAGCAGGCCCATCGAGACCGCCCAGTCGCAATAGGCGAGCGCCCGCTCGTGAACCGCGTCATGCGTCAGGAGCGGCTTCAGCTCGCCCCATAGCGAAATGCCCTCCAGCAGCGTACCCGAAGCGTTGATGCGTGGAATGCCGTAGGACAGCGTCGCGTCCATATGGAAATGCGGATCGACGAAGGGCGGCGAGATCAGATTGCCACGGGCGTCGATCGCCGTGCCGGCGCTGACATGCAGTTCGGACTCGATGGCGACGATCGTCTCGCCGATGATGCCGAGGTCGGCGACGGTGCCGTCGGGCAGCGTTCCGCCACGCACAACAAGATCGAAATCCATCTGTCGTCATCTCCCTGCAGATCAGTCGCCGCAATCGTGGCGCAAAAGACACCGTGCCGCAGCCGATTGTCTCCGCGACAGCGAAAGGTTCCATCCGGCCACAACTCGCTCTATAAGCCGCCTTTCGCCCCGGTGGCGAATCCGAAATTCGTCAGTCAGGCATGGGATCGGCCATTTGTTTCGCTTCTTCCGTTCGACGGAAAACCAGCGCCTTATCGCAAGGCTTTTGCGGGAATCCTTTCACGCACATAGATTTGGCTACGCTGCGGCCATTCTGTCGATGCTGGTGGTGGCGGCAACGACAGCAGCCAGCGCCTATATGCTGCGCGAAATCACCAATGAATTCGTGGTTTACAAGAGGATTGGGCAGGTCAATCTGATCGCGGCGGCGACCGGAGCGATTTTCATTCTCAAGGGCTTCGCAAACTTCATCCAGGCCTACTTCATGAGCAGGGTCGGCAATGCCATCATCGCAGACCGGCAGCGCAAGATCTATGACAGCATTCTGGCACAAGGCATCGAATTCTATCATTCGACCTCTTCGTCCGAACTGATTTCGCGCATGACGAACAATGCCCAGGCCGCGCGCAGCGTGCTCGACCAAATCGTCACGTCCTATGTTCGCGACCTGGTGACGCTGGCTGCGCTGGTGGGTGTGATGGTCTGGCAGCAGCCGGCGCTGTCCCTCATCTGTCTGGTGATCGGGCCGATCGCCATTTACGGCGTCAATCGTATCCTCAAGCGCGTCCGAAAAATTGCCTCGCAAGAATTCCGTTCGCTCGGCCAGATCGTGCAGGTGATGCAGGAAACGGCGATCGGCGTGCGCGTCGTCAAATCCTTCGGTCTCGAAGGCGCCATGCGCGAGCGCATGTACAAGGCCGTGTCGGACGTGGAGAGCCGCGCCAACAACATCGCCACGCTGGAGGCCGCCACCAGCCCGGTGATGGAAACGCTTGCGGGGCTGGCCATCGCTGGCGCCGTTTTTGTCAGCGGCTTCCTGGTTCTGGGCGGCGGCGGTCAGATGCCGGGCAACATCATGGCCTTCATCGCGGCGCTGCTGTTGGCCTATGAGCCGGCCAAGCGCCTGGCCCGCGTACGCATCTCGCTTGAAACCGGCATTGTCGGCGTGCGCATGATGTTCCAGCTCGCCGACCGGCCGCTGACGCTGGCCGAAAAGCCGGATGCAAAGCCGCTGCGGGCCGGGCCGGGCGAGATCCATTTCGACAATGTCAGCTTCGCCTACCCCGAAAGCGCGCCGGTGTTCGAGGGACTGGACCTGACGCTTGCCGCAGGCAAAATGACGGCGCTCGTCGGACCCTCGGGCAGTGGCAAGTCGACCATCCTCAACCTGATCATGCGCATGTACGACCCGCAGAGCGGCAGGGTGATGTTCGACGGGCAGGACATTTCTTGTGCCACGCTCACCTCGGTCAGGGAAAAGATCGCCTATGTCAGCCAGGACACGTTCCTGTTTGCCGGCACGATCATGCACAACATCAGGCTCGGGCGCGAGGGCGCCACGGACGAGGAAGTAATGGCCGCCGCAAGGGCCGCCAATGCACATGACTTCATCAGCGCCCAGGCGAAAGGCTACGACACGGATGTCGGCGAGAATGGCGCGCTGCTGTCAGGCGGCCAGCGCCAGCGCATCTCGATCGCACGCGCCATGCTGCGCAATGCCGAAATCCTGCTTCTGGACGAGGCGACCAGCGCACTCGACGCCGAATCCGAGGCGCTGTTCCGCGACGCGCTGCAGCAGCTGACGGTCGGGCGCACCACCATCGTCATTGCCCACCGCCTGTCGACCGTGCACCAGGCCGACACGATCGTGGTGCTGGAGGCCGGCAAGGTGGTGGAAAGCGGCGCGCATCGCACGCTGCTCAACCAGGGCGGGCTGTATCAGAAGCTTTACGAATATCAGCTGATGCCGTGAGCTTTACCCTCCCCCTTGTGGGGAGGGTCGCTGCGCAGCAGCGGGGTGGGGGTCGGCGCCGCACCCCCTCACTGCGGCACGTGCCTCACCGCGCCCTTGTCTGCGCTGGTGGCGAAGGCTGCGTAAGCGCGCAGCGCGGTCGTCACCTTGCGCTTGCGCTTTTCCTCGGGCTTCCAGGCCATGGCGCCCTTTGCCTCCATGGCCGCGCGGCGCGCATCTAGCTCGGCGTCACTGACCGCCAGACGTATGGTGCGGTTGGGGATGTCGATCTCGATCGTGTCGCCCTCTTGCACCAGCCCGATCAATCCGCCTTCGGCCGCCTCCGGTGAGGCATGGCCGATCGACAGGCCTGATGTGCCGCCCGAGAAGCGGCCGTCGGTGACCAGCGCGCAGGCTTTGCCGAGGCCTTTCGACTTCAGATAGCTGGTGGGGTAGAGCATTTCCTGCATGCCGGGGCCGCCACGCGGCCCTTCATAGCGGATGACGACGACATCGCCGGCCTTGATCTCGTTGGACAGGATCGCTTTGACGGAAGCGTCCTGGCTTTCGAACACGCGGGCCGGGCCGGTGAACTTCAGGATCGACTCGTCGACCCCGGCGGTCTTCACGATGCAGCCGTCGAGCGCGAGATTGCCTTTCAGAACCGCAAGCCCGCCGTCTCTGGAGAACGGCGTTTCGGCCGAACGGATGACGCCCTTCTCGCGGTCGAGGTCGAGCTCGTCCCAGCGGCGGTCCTGGCTGAAGGCGACCTGTGTCGGCACGCCACCCGGAGCGGCGAGAAAGAAGTCGCGGACGCTCTGGCTCGAGGTGCGGGAGATGTCCCAATGGTCAAGCGCTTCGCCGAGGCTTGCCGTATGCACCGTGGGCAGGTTGCGGTTGAGCAGCCCGGCATTGTCGAGCTGGCCGAGGATCGCCATGATGCCGCCGGCGCGGTGGACGTCTTCCATATGCACGTCGGACTTGGCCGGTGCGACCTTGCATAGCACCGGAACCCGCCGTGACAGCCGGTCGATGTCTTCCATGGTGAAGTCGACTTCTCCCTCGTGCGCGGCGGCAAGGATATGCAGCACGGTGTTGGTCGAGCCGCCCATGGCGATGTCGAGCGTCATGGCGTTCTCGAAGGCGCCCTTCGACGCGATGCTGCGCGGCAGCGCCGTCTCATCATTCTGCTCATAATAGCGCTGGGCGAGATCGACGATAAGGTGACCCGCCTCGACGAACAGCCGCTTGCGGTCGGCGTGGGTTGCCAGCGTCGAGCCGTTGCCCGGCAGCGAGAGCCCCAGTGCTTCGGTCAGGCAGTTCATCGAATTGGCGGTGAACATGCCCGAGCACGAGCCGCAGGTCGGGCAGGCCGAGCGCTCGATGACCTTGACGTCCTCGTCGGAGATCTTGTCATCGGCGGCGGCAACCATGGCGTCGACCAGGTCGAGCGCTTGTGTCTTGCCGGCGAGCACCACCTTGCCGGCTTCCATCGGCCCCCCGGAGACGAAGACGCTTGGGATATTGAGGCGCAAGGAGGCCATCAGCATGCCGGGCGTGATCTTGTCGCAATTGGAGATGCAGACCATGGCATCGGCGCAATGCGCGTTGACCATATATTCGACCGAGTCCGCGATCAGCTCGCGCGACGGCAGCGAATAGAGCATGCCGTCATGGCCCATGGCGATGCCGTCATCGACGGCGATGGTGTTGAATTCCTTGGCGACGCCGCCGGCCTTCTCGATCTCGCGCGCCACCAGCTGGCCAAGGTCTTTCAGATGGACATGACCCGGCACAAACTGGGTGAAGGAATTGACCACCGCGATGATCGGCTTGCCGAAGTCCGAATCCTTCATGCCGGTGGCGCGCCACAGGCCGCGGGCGCCGGCCATGTTGCGGCCGTGGGTGGTGGTGCGGGAGCGATAGGCAGGCATGAATTTTCCTTGGCTGGCTGGCTGCGCTCAACGCGGAGCGTGGCGGCGCTGGATTTGGATCGCAGGGTTTATAGACCGGCAAGTATGGTCTGGCCACATTTTTGCAATGCGCCAGAGTCTCGCTGAAATCAGGGTTTCGAAAAAGATTGCCGGCCAGTGTCGGATCGCTAGCCCGGCATCCGTCCTTGGGACGACGGCAAGGGAATGGCACCATTTCAATAAGTCAGCCGCTTCACCTGTAACCGCAACCAAACACCCGAGGAGCATGACATGCAAAAGATCACCACCTGCCTGTGGTTCGATGGCCAGGCCGAAGAGGCGATGAATTTCTACGTCTCCATCTTCAAGAATTCGAAGGTGCTGAGCGTGCTGCGTTGGCCCGACGGCCATGCCGATGCCGGCAAGGCGCTGGTGACCACGTTCGAACTCGACGGCGTGCAGTTCCAGGCACTCAACGGCGGACCGCAATTCAAGTTCAACGAGGCGATGTCACAGTCGATCGACTGCAAGACCCAGGAAGAGGTCGATTATTTCTGGGACAAGCTCATCGAAGGCGGCGGCGAACCGTCGCAATGCAGCTGGCTGAAGGACAAGTTCGGCGTCTCCTGGCAAGTCGTGCCGGAGCAACTGCCGCGCCTGCTTCTGGATCCGGACCGGGCCAAGGCCGGGCGGGTGATGTCGGCGATGATGCAGATGAGCAAGATCGATATTGCGAAGATCGAGGAAGCTGCGGAGGGGTGAGAAGGGGTCCGCGTAGCGGACGAAAAGCCAATTGCTTGGCTTTTCGAGCTTCGAACGCCCTGAGCCATGCGAAGGGCCGGCGCGCGTTGGAGCCAATTGACCCTTCAACGTCGGCGCTGCCCCTCATCCGCCCTTCGGGCACCTTCTCCCCGTAAGCGGGCAGAAGGAAAAGGGGCGCCTTAGGCCGCCTTGTCGCGGACCTGGTAGTCCTTGACGGTTGCGAAGCGGATCGCCTTCCAGCGTTCGGCTTCGTAGTTCAGCGAGAAGGCGTGCTGGGCCAGAAACACCGGGTCGTTGTCGAGGTCGCGGGCGATGTCGCCGCGATGCGCCTCAATGAAGCGAAGCGTTTCGGCCTTGTCGTCGGCAGAGATCCAGCGGCAGACCGAGAAGCGCGACATTTCGAATTCGACCGGCAGCGTGTATTCGAAATTCAGCCTTTCCTTCAAGACGTCGAGCTGCAGCGCGCCGACAACGCCGACGATGGCCGGCGAGCCGTCTTCCGGCGAAAACAGCTGCACGACGCCTTCCTCGGCCATCTGGTGCAGCGCTTCCTTGAGTTTTTTCGCCTTCATCGCGTCGCCGAGGCGCACACGGCGCAGGATTTCCGGCGCGAAGTTAGGTACGCCGCGGAACAGTATCTCCTCGCCTTCGGTCAGCGTATCGCCGATACGCAGCGTGCCGTGGTTGGGAATGCCGACGACATCGCCGGCAAACGCTTCGTCGGCGGTGACGCGGGTGCGAGCGAAGAAGAACTGCGGTGCCGACAGGCTCATCGGCTTGCCGGTGCGCACCAGCTTGGCCTTCATGCCGCGCTCGAGCTTGCCCGAACAGACGCGCACGAAGGCGATGCGGTCGCGATGGTTGGGGTCCATATTGGCCTGGATCTTGAACACGAAGGACGTCATCTTCTCCTCCGTCGCCTCGACCTTGCGGGTGTCTGCCTCCTGCGCGCGCGGCGGCGGGCCGAAGGCGCCGAGCGCCTCGATCAGGTCGCGCACGCCGTAATTGCGCAGCGCCGAGCCGAAATAGACCGGCGTCAGATGGCCTTCGCGGAAGGCGTCGATGTCGAGCGGGCGGCAGGCTTCGCGCGCGAGTTCCAGCTCCTCGATGAAGGCTTCGCGCTCGTTTTCCGGCAGCAGGCCGGCGACGCGGTTGGAGTCGGGGCCGTTGACCGGCGTGCGGTCTTTCTCTGCATCGCCCCTGCGCACAGCGTTGAGCGCCAGGTGGTAGGTGCCGGCAAAAGTCTTGCCGCGGCCGATCGGCCAGGTGATGGGGGCAGTGTCCAGCGCCAGCTTCTGCTCGATCTCGTCCAAAATCTCGAAGGGGTCGCGGCTTTCGCGGTCCATCTTGTTGATGAAGGTGATGATGGGGATATCGCGCAGCCGGCAGACCTCGAACAGCTTCAGCGTGCGCGGCTCGATGCCCTTGGCGGCGTCGATGACCATGACGGCCGAGTCCACCGCCGACAGCGTGCGGTAGGTGTCGTCGGCAAAATCCTCGTGGCCGGGCGTATCGAGCAGGTTGAAGACATTGTCCTCGTATTCGAAGGTCATCACCGAGGTGACGACCGAAATGCCGCGCTCGCGCTCGATCTTCATCCAGTCGGACCGCGTCTGGATGCGGTCCTTCTTGGCCTTGACCTCGCCCGCAAGCTGGATGGCGCCGCCGAACAGCAGCAGCTTTTCGGTGAGCGTCGTCTTGCCGGCGTCTGGGTGGGCGATGATCGCGAAAGTGCGGCGGCGCGATACCGCCTGTTCGATGTCTTCAGCCAATTTCTGGAATCCTGTCTGTGGCGCGGGCTTCTAGCAGCGCATTGCTGGCCTGTCGACAGTTTCGGGCCGGCAGGCCGACCACACTTGAGCTTGAATCGTTACGGTGGCATCAGAGGAGCCCATTCTGAGAGGTCCGGTATGAGCAGCGCTAAAGAAGTCATCGTCATTGGCGCCGGCATTATCGGGGCGTCCATCGTCTGGCACCTGACCAAGGCCGGGGCGCGGGTGACTGTGATTTCCGATAGTGGTGCCGGCGGCGTCGCCACGCCAAACTCCTTTGCCTGGATCAACGCCAGCTGGGGCAATCCCGAAATCTATTTCCGGCTGCGCATCCGTGCGATGGCCGAATGGAAGCGGCTGGCAAACGAGCTGCCCGGCCTGCCGCTCGCCTGGTGCGGCGGGCTGTGCTGGGATCTGCCGGCCGACAGGCTCGAAGCCTACGCGGCTGAGCACGCTTGCTGGGGTTACGGCATCGAACGCGTCGACGCCGGGCGGGCAGCGCAAATCGAGCCCAATCTCGTCGAGCCGCCGGAATTCGCTGTCTATGTCGCGGAGGAAGGCGTGGCCGAACCGGTCGCAGCGGCCAAGGCGCTGCTGGCCCACGCAGAACGGCAAGGTGCGCGCGTTCTCTCCAGTTCTGTAACCGCACTTGTCCAGACCGATGGCAGGATTGCCGGTGTCGATACATCGCATGGGCTGATGCCAGCCGAAGAGGTGGTGATCGCAGCCGGTGTCGGGGCGCCCGATATTGCCGCTACCGCCGGCATCAAGCTGCCAATCGAGACGCCGCCCGGTCTGATCGTCCACTCGCAGCCCTACAAGAAGCTCCTCAACGGGCTGGTGCATGCCGAAAAGCTGCATATGCGCCAGACGGCGGAGGGCCGCATCATCGCCGGCTCGGATTTCGCGGGGAGCGATCCCGGTGAGAATCCCGACGCCACGGCGCGCGAGCTGTTTGCAGCAATGAAGGCGGCTTTGCGCGGCGCCGACGAACTGGAATTCGATTTCCACACGGTTGGCTACCGGCCGACGCCGATCGACGGCTTTCCGATCATCGGCCGCGCCGAGGGCACGGAAGGTCTCTATGTCGCCGTCATGCATTCCGGCATAACGCTGGCGCCCGCGGTCGGGCTGTTCGCCACGCGCGAAATTCTCGACGGCGAGCGTGATCCGCTGCTGACGCCTTATGGGTTGGGTCGGTTTGCTCAGTAGCCCGGCGGACGCTTGAAGCCGCCGGTCAGCGCTTCGATCGCCTTGGCGATGCCGAGCAGCCGCGATTCCGACCAGCGCTTGCCGACCAGTTGCAGGCCGATAGGCAGGCCGTCGCGGTCTTGCCCGCAGGGCAGCGAGAGTGCCGGATGGCCGGAATAATTGAAGACCGCGCCATAGGCCGGTAGCATCCAATAGCTTTGCTCCTTGCCGTCGACTTCGATCGGCGTGCCGGGCTCACAATGCGCGAAGGCCGTGGTCATGGCGACCGGGCACAGCAAGGCATCGCAGGTTTCGAAGAACCTGTCCCAGGCCAGGATCGAGCGGTCGCGGCGAGCGAGCGCCTCGAACCAATTGGTGATCGGCGTTGGCTGCTCCGGCGGTTCGGGCTGCGCTGCCTCCAGCATCATGCCGATCAGATCGCCGCCCTGCTCCAGATCGTCATGCAGATCGATCTCAGGCAAGTTCGCTTCTTCCACAATCACCCCTGCTGATTGCAACCGCTTGGCCAGGCTTTCGACCGCGGCAGCGATTTTACCAGCCACCGGAAAGCCGGGGAAGGAGGGCGCGACGGCGATGCGCAATGTCTTGAGGTCGAGCCTGGGCATGGCCTCTACGGGGACCGGCGCGAGGTCGGTGTCTGCTCCGTCCGGGCCGGCGATGATTTTGTAGATCAGCGCAAGATCCTCCACGCTGCGCGCCAGCGGGCCGAGGCAGGACATCAGCCGCACGCTACGCGCCGCGCCGTTCGGATCGGGGAAGGCGCCGGCCAGGGACACGCGGTGCTCGGTCGGTTTCAACCCGTAGACGCCGCAAAAAGCCGACGGCAGGCGGATCGAATCCTGCATGTCGGTGCCGACATCGAACGGCGTCATGCCGGTCGCCACCGCTGCCGCTGCGCCACCGCTGGACCCGCCTGACGTGCGCGATCGGTTCCACGGATTGCTGGTGCGACCGAACAGCGGATTGTCCGATTGCCAGTCGCCCAGCATCGTCGCGACATTGGTCTTTCCAATCAGGATGCCGCCTGCGGCTTTCAATCGGGCGACGACCGGGCTGTCTGCCTTTGCCACATAGTCGGCGAATGGTGCGAAACCAACCGTGGTCTTCATGTCGGCCGTTTCGTGCGTATCCTTCAGGGTGAAGGGCACGCCATGCAGCGAGCCGAGCGCATCGCCATGCGCCAATGCCACGTCGGCGTTTTCAGCGCGCTCACGGGCGCCTTCGAGGTCGAGATTGACGATGGCGTTGACGGCCTCGTTGTGTCGGTCGATTTGGACCAGATGGGCGTCCAGAGCTTCGACGGCGGAGATCTTTCGCGCCGCGATTGCGGCGGCGAGATCGATGGTAGAGGAAAAGGCGAGGTCCATGATTGCTCCGGCTGCTGCCAAACGTATCGCGGTTTAAAACCAAGTTCAGCATTCGGAGATCATCGGCGCTTGATCAAAATTGCGCTTGCCGGTCGGTTGAGGTTGGCGCTCTACGGCGCCCCCCTCTGTCCTGCCGGACATCTCCCCCACTTTGGCATAGGCGCTAAGATAGCTTTGGCATGGACTGAAATTTGCGCTTTCGTGGTGGTTCGCGCCAGCGATATCGCAAGGCATGGAGATTTTGACGC
>NZ_JAMYPC010000036.1:0-31408 GCF_040320155.1 Mesorhizobium sp. M0771
CGTTCCTTCGCGGGAATCAGGTGACGTGAACAATCACCAGCCTGCCATGACCGCCCCCTCTCAGCGAATTTGCAGAACTCTCAGCACACTACCCGGCATCTGCTGGGGCTAGCGCTGTCGATCCAGGGTGAGGCGCGCGTCAAGCCTGTCCAGGAGACGACGCGATCGCTGCGGGCGCGTGTGAGGGCGGGCGCTGCCCAATAGGGTCACGCTCACCCTGGATTGCGGCGACCCGGCACTGGGCATGAGGATAGGCTCGACGAGCAATCCTCGTTTCAACACTGCCAGTGTAGGGCGAACCACCTCACGGCCGGCAACCAGAAAAGGACATAAGGTCTTACGGTGTTTCTCGTCCTGCCGCCCCCGATCGTCTCTCGACCTATTCCCTCAGGCAGCGCTTCATCGTCGGCAAAGCCTGCTCGACATGGCCGCGATCCGGTAAAACCGCAAACCCCGATTCTCTACCCTGCTTGATGAGTTTGCTCCCTCGGCCACCTCGCCCGGTTGAGCGCGCCATGGGCCTCTATAGAGCGCCAATCAGGGAGAGACGCACTGTCACGTTGACTGCCCCGCCGCAGGCCTCACGGCCGGCTGCCGTGTTCCACCTTCTGGCCGACCCTGCGGGAGGTCCATCAGCTGCGCGCCACCCACGGCCATAAGGCCGGAACCTTCCTCTTGAACGCTGGCGTGCTGCAGGTAAGCGATGCGAAGGCGGCATGAATTTTCCGCTTTTTATTGCGAGGCGCCTGGCCTCCGCGGCAGATCGGATGCCCTCGAAACCAATGGGCGAAAGAACACATGATAGTAATGAGGCGTTTTGACCTGCTGCAAATGAATGGGATGTATTGACGCGACACTCGTTTGTGACAGGCACTGGTAAATCTCCCCCTCTCGGTTCATTTCTTCCAGATCGAGAGAAATTGACAAATTCCTACACACGCATCCTGCACTATTAGATAGTTGGATATCCGCGATCTGCAACCATTCGTAGTGCTCCCCTAAGAGCATTTTCACACGCGTGCCGCTTACATATGGCAGCATAATGGAGAAATATCCGTCATGCAGGTGGCGTGCCCGGAGCAAGAAGATATTGGACTCATGTATACTACCGATCGAGACTCTCAGAGGTGAAATGCGCACATTCATATCTTCTGGGCCTAGCTCAAGTTGAAATCTTCTTTGCACCAAACCGCTGAATGTGAAGTCAAGCCCCAAGCCGCGCGTTTCATATGCGCCCAGCCGATAGGGCGAGGGCAGGCGCCTCACATTCTTCCAGGCACTTTCTAAATGATAGATCGTCTTCTTGCGATCTGGCCCCATAAACTTGTCGTGCTGGAAGTCCTTGAAATATTCCAGCTCAGCTTCAATAGGCATGTAGGCATTACGGAAAAGCGCTGCGTGGGCGGCCCGCTGCAAAATAGAGTACTCATGTGTCATACCAGACCTCGTAAAAAACGTCCTGGCATCATCGATGAACCGCAAGCATTCAGCTTGAACGTTGGCGACCTTCTCATACTGCTTGTTACTAAGCTTAATTTCCTTCAGAACTGGCCTTCCGGCAAAATCATAGTCCACTACCGCTCCTTCCTTTACAGTACAGCATTGCTCGAATAAGGTGTAATTAGCCCATTGCGATGCAATAAGGGCTTTGCTGTTAGCCGCACGATAAGGTTCGTCGGAAGCAAACACATAGCGGCCGAGTATTTCGATATTCAATTCGCGCTTGAACGTGCGAGACAAATGCTCCTGCGTTCTGCCGTTATAGCCCGTGTCCGCCAATATAATGGTATCGCCTTCCTCCAGTTCCAATTCCTTCGACAAATAGCGCATCAAGCGGGCACGTAAAGAAAAGGAATTTTTGAGGATCAACTCCACGACATCGTCGTCGTGCAACAACTGATGAAAAGCCGTTTTGGGATCGTCAGATTGATGAGCGACCCGTATTAACAATTCCATCACTTCAGGCGGAAGCAAAAGCTGCTTTGCGAGGGCATGAAGGGTGTCGAATTCGGGCTCAATCCCGCTGATGTAATAATCGATATCAGCGCGAGTTTTGAAAGAGGCGGCGATAGCATGGAATTTTCGGATACGTACCAGCTTGCCCACGGGCTTGCGCGCATAGGCTTCACACACCGCTGAAAGAAGATAGGCATCACGCAATAGAAAAAAGACTTTTACTCGCTTACCTTGTCGTTGTAGTGCCTCTACCTCGTCCGTCAGAAAGCGGGCATAGGCGTATAGCGCCGGCCCAAACGACATGTACCCTATCAATGTCTCAGGCGTGTACGGACGCAGATTTGCTACAGAAAAAACTGGGCGAAACGGACTCCAGCATGGCTGAATCACTGCTTCAGGTGCTGCCTGTTCGAGTACAATCAACGAGGATGCTGCGTACTGGAGGCGCAAGAAATCTGTAACCTCACGATCAAACGCCAGAAAATGCAGCGCACGTACGCCCAATTTCCGAGGCGCTTGCGCATCGGCTACATCATTGTCTCCGATGTGAAGTAGTTGCGATGCCGCCACCCCACACTCTTTGATCACAATGGGAAAAAGAGCATCGCTCTTGGACGTCCCATAATCGACTGAGCAGTACAGCTTGCTGATTGACTGCATAACGTCCGCAGGCAAATGCCGAGCCAAAAGACGCCTTAACTCGCCTTCGCGCAAATACGTATCGCTCACGACGATAATTTTGATACCACGGGCGTGCGCCAGCCTGATCAGTTCCACGTACGGTGAGAATGCAAAGCAAACACTCATTTCGGTCCGAATTTCTAACTCGGCCAGTAGCTCCTGTTCTTCACTGGAGAGCGACGTAAAAGACCGATAAATGTCACCGATGTCGATTTCCCTGGATCCGTTCTCTAAAGGCTTCGCTCGACGGGCACGCGCAGCAGCGCTAATTCGTTGGTGAGGAGTAACCCCTAGCCTTCGCGCGATTGGAGTATCGGCTAGCACGGCAAAAACGTCTCTAGGTGTCGCTGTCTTGCGCCATAGCAACGTATCGAAACAGTCAAGTGAGAGTACCTTTAGGGAATCTCCAAATTCGTCCAGAACCTTTGGAATGTCCTCCGCCGTTATCCGTGCATTATGGTCGGTGTCCCGCAGGTCGCTCAAGAGCAGGCGATCCTCCGGTTTTTGCCATTTGGTGATCTTTTCCGTTAAACTGCCCCCGTCTGGAAACATTGCATCAGGGTGGCCGATAAACCGATAGACGTCCTCATAGACGTCGTCTTCTGGAAGACGCGGAGCTATCTCGCCATAAATGTCAGGTTCAAACGTTTGTTCGATACATGACCGTCCTGAAGACTGCTGACCAATGTCGGCTTTCTTTATCTTGGCGGCAAAGCGCTCCAGTATATGCTGCATATATTTCCTCCTTCGCTCAAGCGCAAGTTTTCTGGCTGAGAACGTCTCACTCGTCGTCCACTCTTAAGTCTAGGCCCTCCGCATCGCCGAAGTGTCGAGGTCAGCGGCAACCGCTTTCTCTTCAAACTTCCGAGGAGCCGGCAACTAAAATAGGGTTGTTCTGAACTGGTTAAGGGACCGGGTTCCGGGGCTGCGGAGCAAAACTTCGCAGTCCTAACGCCAGACGATCACCATCGTTGCAGAAACAAAATCGGCTAACGTGAAATCATCCTGCCAGTTGATTGACCCTCTGCGCCGGACCAGACCATCGTCCGATGAATATCACTCTATATGTCCCGTCATAGCAGTCGTGAGTGCGGCTGTAGAAGTACTTTATTATGTTATAATCCGCTGCTTGCATGCCCATCCGCCCTTTGTGACGTTTTAATCAAAGAGTATTACAGTTGATGCGTGGTCAGGACGAGCAGTGGCTATGTCTCAATTCCTTCAGGCGCGAGACAATTGCACTGCGTTGACTCAGCCGATACGACAATTGGATGAAGGCCAAGACGATGGGCCGCTTGGACGTACAACAGCCCGGCATCCATCGCATGGCCTTCAAACAGGATAAGCGCTCTTCTTGCCACTGGCTCTTGTGACCCCGAGGCTGCATGCTGTGCGGCGATCTGAGCGTAAACGGGCATCAGTTTTGGCCGCAACGAACCTCTGACGTCGTGGCGAACGTACCATTGTCAGCGGTTTCCGGTCGTAAAGGTTCTGTAAAATAGTTTGAAGTGTCACAACGTTAGAATAAAGACGGTAGGTCGGTGATTCGGTGGAACTGGAGACACTTCGCGCTCTGTTCGTAAGGGCGCGTAGCTTTCGCAACCCAATTGGATTGTTTAATGGGTTCAATTGTGAGCACGGACAAGGCGAATTCGAAAGTTGGCGGCAAGGGCGTCTCGCGACGCACGATCTTGAAATCGGTCGGCATCGCCGGCGGGCCGCTGCGGCGGTTAGTATAGTCGGCAGCCGCACGGTCCGTTATGCGATCGCCAGAATGCGCCAAGGTCCGGCTCGCCTGGACGGAAGTCGCGGCCTGCCATTCGCCGCTCGGCTTGGGCCTCGCCAAGGGTTTTTATGCAAGGCACAATCTCGACGTCGCGTTGTTCTGTCAGGGCGCGAGCG
Organism: Mesorhizobium sp. M0771; assembly: GCF_040320155.1. Lineage (NCBI taxonomy): Bacteria > Pseudomonadati > Pseudomonadota > Alphaproteobacteria > Hyphomicrobiales > Phyllobacteriaceae > Mesorhizobium > Mesorhizobium sp. M0771. The sequence goes on from NZ_JAMYPC010000036.1 coordinate 4,540, forward strand.
GACAGACGTTTATCCAGGCGCTCGCCTCCGGCAAGGCCGACGCCGGCGCCGGCCTGATCGGCGACTGGTTGAAGCCGCTGGAGCAGGGCTTCGACGTGAAGCTCGTCGTCGGGTCGCATGACGATTGCCAGCGCCTGCTTGCTTCCAGCGCTTCCGGTATCAAAGATATCGCCGGCGTGAGGGGCAAGACGATTGCCACCTATGGCATCGGCGCGCGGCCGCAGGTCGCTTTCCAGGTGACGCTCGCCAAGAACGGGATCGATCCCGTGACCGACGTGACGTGGAAGCCGGTGCCGTTCGATCTCGTCGGCGAGACGGTCGATCGTGGCGAGGCCGATCTGGCGGCGCATCTTGATCCCTGGGCCTATTCGATCGAGAAGAAGTTCAACTTCACCAAGATCGCCGATACCCAGACTGGCATCTATGAGAGAGCGACGTGCTGCGTGCTCGGCGTCAACGGCCTGTCCTTGGAGGTCAACCGCGACGCGCTCCGCCGGTCTGGCCGAGGCAAATATCGAGATACACGAATATGTCGCAAGCCATCCCGGTGAGGTGGCGAAATGGTATCTGGAAGCGCTGAACCAGGCGGGCCTGAGCCTGGAAGACCTCGAGGCGATCATCGGCGGATTGGTCACGCACAACCACCCGATCGGGCCGGAACTGGTCGCCCAGATCCAGCGGGCTTCGGAGGATTTGAGGCTCGTCAAGGTCCTTGACGCGACCACCGATCCGAAGGCCTTCGCCGAGCGGATCACGGTCAACTGCTCGCCTGAGGCCCTCTTATGAGCGATGCAATACAGGCCCTCGATTCCGGCGGGGTTGAAGCTCGGTCGGCGACCTTCGGCGGAGTTTGGAAGTTTGGCCTGTACGCGGCCGCTGCATGGGCGGCAACGGCCGTCATCACGGTCGCGCTGCCGGATGTGGTGCCATGGGGCACCGCTGATCTCTTCGCCATCCTGACCGCTGTTGGCGCGGCGATCTTCGCCGTGCTTGCCTTCTCGGTCGGCTGCTCGGGCGGGTCGGCCGCACGCTCGTGTATTACGGACCGTCGTTCCTGGCGCTCGGTCTCTGGTTCCTATCTGGGAATTCACGACCGCGAAATTCGGCTGGCTGCCGAAGCCCTTCTTCTCACCGCCGCACGGCCTTCTGAATGTCTATGTCGTTGACGGACCGAGGCTGCTTGTCTGCATCCTCTATACTCTGCGGCTTTGGGTCGCTCGGCTTGTTCTCGGTCATTCCTGCCGGCTTCGCGCTGGGCGTCGCTCTCGGCTGGTCGGCGCGCTTCAACTATTGGGGCATGCCGATCTTGAAGTTGATCGGCCCGGTGCCGGCAACGGCCTGGATTCACGCCGCCTTCTATTTCTTCCCGACAAATTTTGGCGCCTCGATCTTCATCGTTGCGCTCTCGGCCGGCATTCGGTGGCGATCCTGACGGCATCCGGCGTCCCTCCGGTCAACAGAGCGTATTACGACGTGGCGCGCACACTTGGAGCCGATATTCGTTTCCTTGTCCTCAAGTTCGCCATCCCAGAATCGCTGCCGCACGTATTCGTCGGCCTGTCATGGGTCTCTATTATTCCTTCGCTGTGTTGGTCGTCGCCGAGATGCTCGGCGCCAGACTATGGCCTCGGCTGGTACATCCAGTTTCAGCAGGCCTATTCAGACTACGCCAATGTCTAGGCCATCAGGTATCCGAGCCCTTCGAACGATGCGATGAGTTCCACCGCAACCAGGGTCTGCCAGCCGTTGGCAAGGCCTTCTCGCAGCCCGGTAAAGATCGACGGCACGGCGGAAGGCAGCACGATCATCGTGAGTTTCGACCAGCGGCTGGACGAAAGGACACGGCCAAGCTCCACATAAGCTGCTGGAACGTCGCGCACGCCTTGGGACGTGTTCAGTACGACCAGAATGAAGGCCGACCAGCCGATGACGATGATCTTCAGACCCTCGTCGATGCCGACGATGAGAATGACAATCGGCATCCAGCCGAGGGTTGGGACCTGACTGAGGGCGAGGAACAGCGGATCGACGAATTCGCGAAGGGTCTTCGACAAGCCAACCGCCGTTGCCGAAGACGAGGCCTACGAGTGCACCGGCAGGAAATCCCTCCGAAACGCGCTCAAGGCTCAACACCGTGCTGGAAAGCAGCGCGCCGTCCTGGATGCCTTCCAACAAAGTGGCGAACACGATCCACGGCGGCGGCAGGATCTGCTCCGGCAACCGGCCAAGGAAAGCGGCGACGGTCCAGGCCGTCCTCCGGGCCGGTCGGCGCTGTGGGACCAGTCGGACCGTCGCCGCGCAGCAGCGCCAGGACGGTCGGGGAGAGGCCGTCGACCGTGATCTTTTCGTTCGGCAGCGCGCCGTCGGCGCGGCGCACGTCAGCCAGCGCATCGATCGTCTCGTGGATGCTGTGCACGAGCTCCGCCAGGTCTCTTTGTCAAGCTGCGAACCGTATGGCGTTTAGATGTAGCTCAAATCGATGACCGGTTTTTGGGATTTGGCATTCGGGTGCACCAGAACGTCGCTTCCACATCGCATCGCGGCGCTCGAGCAAGGCTCCGCGCTCAGATTTGAGATGCTTGTTGGAAGTCCGTTGACGTTAGCCCCGGTGGGATCCGAAGCGGCTGGTGCAGGTGCCCGAGTTCGCGCGGTTCCGGCGACTACTAGAATAGTAGATTTTGGCGCGAGCACTAGAGCTTGTCTAATGTTTCAAACCGGTGGAAGATTTGGGCAGTGAACTGACAAGCCCAAAGTTCTAGGCTAGATGTGCTTGGCGGCCGATTCGCGGGGGTGAAATGTCAATAATTGTGGATCCGGCAATTCGCATTCTGCCGGATAATCATCGTATTTTCGTGCTGCATCCCGGTGAAGGAAAGCGGTTCTACGGCGACTTTCAAGCTTCGGAATCGGTGTTTCTCGACCTTCCTGGCATTTCGTTCCCCACAGCGCCCGACCTGAACGACACGAGCCTCCGTAACAAGCTTCGGATGGCGAGACGGATCGGGATCTGGAGGCGGCGCGGATCAAATCCGGACGACAAACCGAGCCGAAATGCAGACGATTACGCAGTAACTACAGTCACGGTCGACGCACCCAGATTTGTGCACGAAGTTCACGATCTCTACACAGAGGCGAAAGCTGGGGATTTGGTCATCGTCCCGGGAAAGGGGTATGGCTCGACCGTCTTTTTCGGCGAGGTGATGAATGATTTCGACCCGGATTTCACGGTCACAAGCCACCGCTATCCCGATGAGACCATCCCTGCCCGCAAGGTGAAGTGGCTGCCGGTGAATCTGTCCAAACAGCAGTTTAACCGGCGGCTGATCCGGCTCATGCAGAATCGACAAGCCATCATCCAGGTCACGCGAGAAGACGACCGGCGAGAGATATATACCCACGCGTACGGCGACTATGTGTGGAAAGAGTCGTCCGGCAATCTCATTCGCGTCACAAAAGATGATATCGATCTAAACGATCTAAATAAGGCTGTAGATCTCACCAATTTCTTCGCATCTCAATACCTTGCTCTGAAGAAGGGCGAACTTGAATTGTTTCTTGCGATGGGATTTCACGAAGCCATCGACCAGTACTATGATAAAACCTATTTTGGTGGCGTAAATGTCGAAATACACTCGCCGGGATACTTCGGGCGCCCTATGAAGAAGGCTGCCATGGCCGGGTACGTGTCGGCGATGCTGGCCTTGTCAGGATCGGGCGTGACGGCGCAAGAGGCGGCTTACACGAAAGTGTTGAACTCTGCCAATGCCGTGACTTCAATCTGCGACATGGAGCTCGAAACGGATATACGCCAGACCATGGAGATGTACGCCAACATTCATCTGTGGGAGAACGAGGTCTGCCCGAAGCGCGAGGCTACCAAAGATACCGTTGGCCTTAAGACGGACGTAACGATAAAGAAAGAAGTCCCCTCGGCTGAAAATTAAAAATTCGGCCACGAATATGTATATAATGGGGCGCGGTAACGTTTGTGTGCCGCTTTGAGGAGCGCAGACAGTGCTGAAGGCGATCACAGGATTTGCTCGCGCGCACATTCTTGGGACCGTAGTGGCGTCGCTTACAGCCGGCGCCGCTGGCGGTGCAGGCGTTTATTGGTCGCTTTACGAGGCTCGCGTAAACCGGATCGAAGAGATGAAGGTCCAGGAGTTTCAGGGCCTCGTCGCAGAGAACAAGAAGTTCGAGGAATTGCTGAGCGCGTTCACCGAAGAGGTAGGGACGAGCGGCGCCGTCGACCCGGCAAAACGCAAAGAGATTTCGGCAAGCCTGGTCCGTCTCTATAGCGGTCTCGGCGCGTTCACGGTCAACCTCCCGCCGGAGCAAGAACTTCCCGTGAAAAAGCTCCAGACCTCGATAAATGAGGTGAAGAAGCACGTCCAGCTGATGCAGAAAAAGCAGGATATGGAAACCCTCGGCGCAGCCCTCGCGGTGATGTTTCAAGACATGAAAGCTGCGCAACCGGTCCTGGAACAGGCAGTTGGAAAGCAATTCGCGTCGGCCACGTGATCGAGCGAGCGCGCGCACGTAACCTCATGGACGGCCGCTATCGCTGGGCAGCCACGAAGAAAAGACCATTATCTTGGACGTCCGCCTGGTGAGCGAGGCATTGCTTAGAGCGGTGGGTCAGGAGCCGGATCTGGTCCATGCACTGCCGCCGCGTGAGTTCGACGAGTTGGCGGCCGAGTTGTTCCAACGAGAGGGCTACAAGTTCACGATCACGCCGCAAACCCGGGATGGCGGCAAGGATTCTATCTGGCTAAGGCGGACAGCTTCGGGTCGTTCCTGTATATTGTCGAGTGCAAGCGTTACGCGCCAGACAACCCCGTCGACGTTGGTGTCGTCCGCGCGCTGTACGGGGTGGCTCAGCATGAGCGTGTCACGGAGCTATGACGCTGACCACGTCCTATTTCAGCAGGGACGCGGCGGATTTCGCGCCGAGATCCATTATCAGCTGAAAGAGTTTGTCGGTTTGAAGCTATTACTCGCTCCTTATCGCGATAGCCGATCTACGAAGCGAACGCTTGACCAGGACACGTGTCGCGCGGATGCGCGAATATCAGAGGCTCTCGCTGCGCATGGCTTTTGTCTCCGGCTCACGTCGCTCCCGATTTCTTCGGTGGCTTGGTGAGGTCCTTGCCGTGACAGAACCACTTCAGCCATGCGCTTGAAAAGGCCGGCGGTATCCTTCTGATCGCGCGAGAGGCGGTCCATAGCTTCGGCCAGGACATACGGAACGGCCGCGGGTCGCATCCGAGATCAGTGCCTGGGTTATCGGGACGGAGGAGAGACGCCGGACATCAGGTGATCGGTGCATTCCTCGACAACCTGCCAGCCCTGGTTCTCGGCATGACGAGGGCAGACGCGGAGGCTGGTCGGCGATGGAAGCGTCGCAGATTGTCGGATGAATAGCGGGCTTAGATCGCAACCTTTACAATGCACTCTCCTGTGACATCCAGGAGCGCGGGTGCGGCGTTCCTTCGTTTGCTCCTCGAACGCCACGGCGCGGCACGGCGGGCGAGCAGGCGGACCAACTCGACCAGGCGCGGGTCCATCAGCGACACCGCGACGTCAAGTTGGGCCCGGTTGATCGATAACACCCTATTTGAGGCAGGTTCAGTCGGGGAGGATCTGCCCACTCCGATCACAAGCCGATCTTTCGACCCCGTGGTCGGCAATCCTCCATGGACCTTCGTGAAGAAGGAAGGCGGCGCCGAAAGGCGACGCGCTTCCAATACATCGAGCCCCTCCGAGACCGCACCGATCAGGCATTCCTGCCACTCTATCTAGCGACCCCCGCGGGCGCGTTGCCGATCGGTGCGCACTGGTCGCCTACATCGCCCCCGGCACGTGAAGATCGTCTCTGCTGACGCTCGTTGAGCAATTCAGGCCGCCTCCGGCTGGCGTTTGATCAGCGTCAGCGTCAACCAGCGCGCGGTCAGCGCCGGCTTTTTCGAGCCCTCGATCTCAATCGTCACGCCCAGCGCCGTCTGCACCCAGCCCGACGGCCTGACCTTGACGTCGGCCAGTACGAAACGGGTGCGGATGCGAGATCCGGTTTTCACCGGCGCCAGGAAGCGCAGCGATTCGAAGCCATAGTTGACACCCATCTTGCAGTTTTCGAGCGGCCGCATGGTCTCGAAAGTCATCGCCGACAAAAGCGAAAGCGACAGGAAGCCATGTGCGATGGTGCCGCCGAACGGCGTCTCGCGCTTGGCGCGCTCCGGATCGCAGTGGATGAACTGGTGGTCATCGGTGGCCTCGGCGAACTGGTCGATCATCCGCTGCGAGACCACCCGCCACGGCGACACGCCGACTTCCTTGCCGACGCTGGCCAGAAGTTCGTCGAGACTGATCGGTTCCACGCTAATGTCCTCCATTTCAACCGTCCGAAGCGCGAGCGGCTTCATTCCGTGAACAGTGTCAGCCCATGCTGCACCGACTGCCGGCCATCCATCGGCAGGATGGCGCGAGTAAGATGACTGCCGTCACGGCTGCACGAATAGAACGTTCCGCCGTAAATCTCATTCGGCGCACCGATGCGGCCGATCCGAACATGGCCGCAGACGGGCTGGCTTGTACCTCGGTCGCGGTGCGCGTCCTGCAGGCCACTGAAAGCAGCTCGTCTTGCTACCGGTGATCATTCCGCCGGCGCCGCTATGCGGTATTGTCGCAGATTGACAAAATCAATTGTCTGGATAGGAACCATCTGTGTTTCGAATTGGGAGGAGTCCAGCAGACGGGGTGGCTTGGGGTCCTTGTTGAAGCGCGCCGGCCTCATTCACCGGTAGCACTGAGCCGGCAAGAAGCGCCAGTTCAATGCCATATGATGCGGGATGGCGCTTGCTTCAAGAACCACTCGGCCTGACGTGGAAGCCAGCACCGGATCTGGATTGTCGGTATGCGCGGATATTCGCGCAGCACAGCGGCAACCGCAGCGACGATCGATCTCAGCCGTTGCGAGCATGCCGATCTTGGTAGCGGCCACTCTGTTAGGCTGAAGCGTAGCGCGCATCTGATCCGGCACCAGACGGGTTGCGTAACTTGGATTTCCAGGCGTGTTCATGGGTTTGCACCGTCAGCGCGCTGACAGCAAGGCAGGTGCGCACGCCACTGGAAGCGATCGTCTCGATCTCGCGGGTAACAGCCCCCACCGCTGGAGTCTGACCCGACAGCAACGAGCACATGCGGTTCTCGCCTCAGCGCCATTGCTCTGTCTTTCGATCCATTCTCGCGTGCGCGCTTCTGGCGTCGTTCAGCCCAAAGTCGGTGACCACGGCTGCGCTTTCCGCGCGCCAGCCTCGAAAAACGCCTTCGAAACGGTCAGGTTGAGGCCGCCGATGCAGACCAATGGGATCGGCGCGACCTGGTGCTTCCACTCGCTGATCCGCTCGAGTCCTTGCGACGCCCATTCATCTTCTTGAGGCTGTTGGATAGACTGGGCCGAGCGCCACATACTCCGGTTCGGCCACTGGCTCCAGTTCGGTGTGATCGTGGATCGACTGGCCGAGCTTCAATCCGACGTATTTCATCGTCAGGCATCGGCGGCAGCCAAATCCTTTTGACCAAGATGGACGAAGTCGCAGCCTTCCTCGATTGCCGTGCGCTATTTGTCGTTGACTCACTTGGCAACCATGGACCGCGCAGGCGTCGTTCGCGCGGCGGATTTCCGTCTGCAGTCCTTTCTCGTCCATATCCTTTATCCGGAGCTGCACCAGACTCACGCCGAGCGGCACCAGCCGTCAATCGAGCCGGCACGTCCACGACTTCATGAGAAGACGGCCCTGCCGATCGTCGGTGGGTAGCGCGGTTCGAGCATTCCCGAGCTGAAAGCTTCACGACCGGCATCCACCGCTTTGCCGAACGCACGCGCCATGCCGACCGGATCGGCCGCCTCGGGACCGCCCTGTTCAGGAGCACGGCGTCAAACCCGAGCTCCATGACGGTCGCCGCGTAGGGCCGTCCGAGCGGTGCATCCACAATCAACGGAATGTAGGGGGAATGTCCGCGCATCAACTGGACCTCGGAGCTCAACGCTTCATCGCATTAGAATGAGCGTTCGAAACGGAGGATACCGCCGACACTGCTCTTCTTGTTGGCATTGGTCCAGTTCACTTCGGAAGCTTTCACCTTTCCGACGGCGGAGCCTCCGTAGTCGAGTTCAGCGGTAACTGTGAAATCTGGAAGAAACGCATAGGCGACGTTCACAGCGACACCATAGTTCTTGAGCTGATCACCCGAGAGCTGAAGGTTGAACGAAGCTGACTCGGTGAGCTCGTAAGCGGCGCCACCCCAGAAAGCCCAGTTCCCGCCCCAAGGTTTATAGAAACCGCGACCATGAGCGTCTACCGAATCCGTCGAGCCGTAGTTGAGCTGGCCATGGGAACCGTAGCCGAACATTCCGGATAGCAACAGTTCGTTGGTGACATTGATGTCGACACGGACCTTGGCGGCCACCGATTCGTAGTTGCTATCATAAGCTGCAACGCCGGTGATCGCTCCCCAGCCATGTGCATATTTCAAGCCGCCTACTATGTGGGGAGCGTAGCTGTCGATTGTGCCGACCACGTCCGAGCCTTGTTCCAGCGAAACCACGGCCGAAAGGCCGTTCCCTGCGTCCAAGTAGTACTGAACCACATTGGTATCGAAAGCGGCGTACGGAGCCGGCGTCTGGTTCAGTACATCACCCGCGCAGCCAATAAACATGTCGAAAGCCGACCGGTCCTTACCAACTCGAAGGCCACCAAGCTGAATCCAGGCGATAGTCAGGCTGCTGCCTCCGTTCAAGGCATAGGACCGAGAACTGTCCGAAACCGATGTCTGGTGGCTTCCGAAGTTCACGCGGGTTTCGGTGTAGGTCTTCAACGTCCCGCGTTCGGTCTCCTGGCCGGTCCAGGTTTTCAATGTGAAGCGTGTGTTGTTTTGCCACGCGCCCCAATGCTCACCAGTCCTCACATCCGAGGTTCTTGAGTGGTCAAACAATCCGACGTTGTCACGGACAGAGCCGCCGATTCGCAGGCAGGTCTCGGTGCCTGAAATGTAGACGTAGCCCGAGCCGTAGACGTTGCAGATCTTGACGTTCTCAGTCGGGTCAGGCTCGGCGGCGGTGGTGACGGCGCGAGCGTTGGAAACGGCAATCAGTGCCGCAGTTGAGCCGAGGAGGAGGCTCCTAATGGTCATTGTCGATCTCCGCTTTAATAATAAAGTGATGGACACGAGTGATTCTGTGAACAAATTTGAATCGCGCGCAGTTGTGCTGGGCCGTCAGCTAAGCCCTGAAGGAAGGACTAGAATGTACTCTGGTCATTGTAGTAAAATATTGCTTTTAGCTGCCGATAACGTAATTATCGCCGAAATGGAGGTTTGCAAAGTTTTGTACAATCATCACAGTCAACTCAGCTGGTAGAGGTAGGCGTCACAAACGGTCCTGCATTCGACCGCAAATGACGTGCCAGCCTGACGACCAGCTGCGGCTTGAAGCTCAATTGTGCGGGCGGACCTTGGTTCGCACTTCCTTGTTTTTGCCTTGCGGATCCACCCAAGCACGAACGGAAAACGTTTCGGCTACGGTTCGACTGTTCGCTTCGCGACAGTTTCGTTCATGGGGAGAGCATTGTTTGTGGTGAGCCCGACGTTGAGGCATCATGCGGCGGGACCGCTCGGCACGACGCCGTCATTTTGGCGAGATGATGGTCGACAACCACGCGCTGCAGCTTTGCATCAAAGCCAGTAGGGCGCCTGCCTTGGCATTGCGGCGGACAGGACTGTCGCGCCGAGCAGGTTCTCGTCCTGAAAGCGGCGCGCCACAGCTAATGCATCTTGCCAGCAATTCAAACAACGAGCTCATCGACATGGCAGAGTTCACTAAGGGGGCCGGCACTATCTGGCGAGCAAAATCTGGTCCCAAGCCCGTATGTCTCGCCCATTGCGGCAGCTGCGCTCAGTAGAATCTCCGAGGCGCAGGTGAAGGGAAGAGATGGGATAGTCAAACAAAAGGGGCGCGTGAGGGTCTGACGGATCACCATCATCAGTCGGTGACCAGGTGCTCAGACCATCGCTGTCCAGCCTAAGACTGAACGGCGCCCATTGCTAAAAAGATCTAGATTCGAGCCCAAACGGAACGGACTGACATAGCGCAAGGACCCAGGCGGGCGCGGTGGGTAGGGTTGGTTGTTATCAGTATGGGATTGTGCCTTTGCAGACCACGAAATTTCGAGAGGCCCGGCTGCCTTGGTACACTATCTATCCGGCTGTGTCGGAGTTCTCCGGGGCGGTCGGCGCCGAGGCTTATGAGGCATGGCTCAGGAACCTGCCGGCTGAGGATCCGGTGTCACTCTATCTGCACGTTCCGTTCTGCCGATCAGCCTGCTGGTATTGCGGCTTCCCAACCACCATCACCCGCCATGATGCGCCCATCCTCAACTATCTGGCGGCGCTGCGTGACGAGATCCGTCTGGTTTGCGAGCGAGTGCCGAAGACGCTGCCCGTGAGCGACATACATTTCGGCGGCGGAACGCCGTCTCTCATCGGACCAGCCGAGTTCCTCGCTCTGATGGAGTTCCTGCGATGCCGCTTCGCCATCTCGAAAACAGTTACGGTCGCCATCGAGATCGATCCACGCACGCTCACGCCCGAGATGGCGGAAGGCTTGGGAGCGGCCGGCGTGAACCGCGCGAGCCTGGGCGTACAGAGCTTCGATCACATTGTTCAAAAAGCGATCAACCGAATCCAGAGCGAGGCCCAGACGTCGGCTGCCGTGGAAATGCTGCGCCGGCATGGAGTAAACCGGATCAACTTCGACCTCATCTACGGCCTGCCGCGTCAAACGGTGGAGTCGTGCGTCGAGACGGCGAGGGCAGCGGTCGCCATGCGCCCCGACCGGCTTGCCTTGTTCGGCTACTCGCATATCCCATCCCAAATAAAGAACCAGCGCCTCATCGAGGCGGAATTTCTTCCCCACAGCGCTGCCCGCGCTGAACAGCATGCGGCTGTCGCCGTGACGCTGGTTGCCGCCGGCTACCGAGAGATCGGGCTCGACCATTTCGCCTTGCCGCACGACGAGCTCGCGCTGGCACAGGAAACAGGTCGCTTGCGACGTAACTCGTTGGGCTACTCTGCCGATACCTGCAGAACCCTGATCGGTTTCGGCGCGTCGGCTATCGGCCGCATCGGCCAGGGGTACGTTCAAAACGAAGTTACACGGGATTTCTACATCCGGCACATCGCAGCTGGCCGACTGGCGATATCGAAGGGCCATCGCCTCACAGACGACGACCGCCTGCGAGCCGCAATCATCGAGCGATTAATGTGCGATTTCGAGGCTGACGTGCCGGCAATCTGTGTCGCCCACGGATCTGATCCGATCCGTCTTCGCGGTTCAGATGAGCGTTTGGCGATACTGGCCAAGGACGGAATAGTGGACTTCGAAAACGGTTTTGTCCGCGTACGGCGGGAGCATCGCTTTGGAGTTCGCGCTGTCGCTGCCGCATTCGATGCTTTTAGAGATGGCCTTACGTATCCCGCAGGTGAGGGCAAGCACACAACACGGAAGCTAACACAGGGAGTATCTTTTGCCGGAGAGAACGAGTTGCCATCGTGCGGTGCCCGGTTAGTGAAGCGCCGTAAAATCTCGACATAGGCGAGGTGAACTGGACCGAACGACGAGAACAGCCTATCCAGTGTGTTGTCGGCAGTTAGTTCGAAAGTCCTGCTACACCCGATCCGATGCCTCTCAACGCCGAGGCCGCACCTCCGTGCCGAAGCCGGCCTCCCCAATGGTGGGTCAAGCCGTCGCTTACCCCGTGCTTGCCTCACAGATCCGCGACCGAGAACCCAGCCTCATGCTCCCGCCCTGCCGGGGCCTAGGTCCATCAAGCATGAAAGGAACACGTCGGAACCTGGGATATCGCTTGCCCGGCCGGGCGGCGATAGCCTTGTCGGGGCAGGCGAGGAGCCGTAGCCGAGTGATGAACGCACAGGAGAAGTCTGGCGTGAATGGGGCGATGATTGTCAAGCTTTGCTTTTCGTCAACCATCTTGCATGACCGATTGGCGACCATCTCCTCGTCCCGACCTTATATTACCCGTCGCCTGTCGCCGCCAGCGCGCAGTGACTTGTCAAGGATGGAGGCTCGCAGACCCCATCGCGCGGCGACTTGTCCTTGACGGTCACGAGCACGGCGGCAGGTTTGCCGTGGTCGGGGAGCCCTTCCTTGGGCGGAAGCCGACGACAGTGTTCGAGGGGAACTCGCCATGAGCCGGATGCGCAGAGATCGTCCGACGCTCTTGTATTTGCTGGATCCCAGCCGGCTCCGCCTCCGATTGCCTCGGTAGCTCGGCAGCCTGAGCGCGTCGGCGGCATCATGCCATTATCATCCTACGAATAGCATGCTCCATCGTCCTGGACGAGACCGGTTTGGCTAGCGAAAGGACGAAGGTCTGATTACCAGATGTGATCGGCATGGGGTCGCTTCCACCAACGACGATGATGGGCACCGTCATCAGGGTGGTACGTACGGCTTCGGGCTGTCCTGGCCCGAGGAAAGTCGCTTGATCGAAAATTAGGAGGTCGGCTGCCTTCCCGCTCTCGATCCAGTCGCAAAGACTTTCGCAGGTCGCGAAGCCGACAGGCTTATAACCAAGCGCGGCGATCTTATCGTTGTAGATCTCCAACGCTGCTGGATCGGACTCCACGACTGCAATGATTTCTCCATTGCCAAGTGATCCATCGTCTGGACCGGAAGCGCTATCAGCTCTGACCTGCTCCTCGGCGCAGGCCGGTAAGTAGAGATCGAAGCGTGTACCTCGGCCAACAGCCGAGGTGACGTCAAGGCATCCTGCGAGCGCGCTCACATGGCGGTCCACCGCAGCAAGACCCAGTCCGGTCCCGCCGACGCGAGAGCGCGTGGTAAAAAAGGGCTCAAAGATGTGCGGAAGCACCGAACTTGCGATTCCTTGGCCATCGTCGCTGATGGAGAGGAGAACGTAATCTCCCGGTTTCAAGGTGCCCTTAGCCACAGGCTTCGTTTGACAGACGTGAGCGCGAGAAACGCTAATCTCGACACGGCCCTCATTCAAGAGAGCCTCCGACGCGTTCTTGCATAGATTCATAAGGATTTGCTGTATCTCGGTCGGGCTGCCCTCGATCACCGTTTGCCACTCGTTGATCTTGAAGTTCAACTGAACATCCGCACGAAGTGTAACCCGCAGCAACGGCGCGAGATCCATTACACTCTCCGAGACGTCGAAAGGCATCGTCACGCGCTTCCGGGTTCGGCTTAGTGACAAAATTTGATCAATAATCAGCTTGGCTCGGTTGCTGGCCAAGATAATTTGGCCGATGTGGCCCCGAATTCTCGAGGGGCGGCGCACAAGACCTTTAGCCATCTCTGCGTAGCCGACTATTGCTCCTAGAACATTATTGAATTCATGTGTAACGCCGCTTGCGATTGTGCCGACAGCCGTCAGCCTTTCCGCATGCTCCCATCGACTCTCAAAAAGGTTACGTTCCGTGTGTACACGTTGCATTTCAAGATGGTTGCCTAAACGCACAGTAGCGCTCGCCAGAACCAGGAGGTCGTCTGTGGAGGGTGGTGAGCGATCTCCTTCAAAAACAAGGATACAAACCGCAGCCTGCTGATCGGAGGCCCTGCACCCAACAATTTGACAAACACCGGTAGTGCCTACGGCAGTCCGAACGACTTCCGACGCCGGAACGACGCGAAACACTGGCTGTTCCGGGTGTACAAGTGAGACGACTTCATGGATTAGCGTGGCGTTCCAGACGCGCATGCGCTTGTTCGCGACAAAGTACTCGGTATTCCTGCTGATACTCGGATCCACCAGAGCAAGCGCGCATTGATCCGCATCGAAAACGCATTGAATGAGTCTAAGCGCTGCTTCGGTGGAGAAGCGCCGCGAAGCCTTCGTTGCTTGACTGTCGATGAAGCAAGCTTCGATCTCACTCATTGCCGCTTCAAGCTCTAACCGCCTTTCCAACCGGTTCGTCCGCACATGCAGCGTGGAGGCTCGAATGGTCGCAAACAAGCAGAGGCATATGGACACCAAGCCAAAGAAAAGTCGTGTACGCTGCGCTTGCGCGCTGGCGAAGCTGTAGGCTTTCAGATGTTCTCGCTCCAATTCGGCAGCCTTGGCGAACGTGTCGAAGGATGGGATCCGATTGACAGCGCGGTCCAACCTCAACATTGAGGACAGGATAGCGCGGCCCTCGCGGGCAACATCCTCCGTGACTTGGTCCTGGCTAGGAGGAAGTCGGCGGAGAGACTGATCGATTTGTAATGCGAGGCTGAATCCCGGTCTGGCCGAAAATTGAAGGATCAGATTGGAAAATTCAGGCCTGTTCGACAATCCCCCCCGAAGGCGATTAGCCGAGCGAGCAAAGCGTACCAGAGAGCTTTGCAGAAGCTCATTTTGCGCGGCCGAGGCCGAGATGGCAGCTTCTGTGTTTTCGAGGGACTTTTTGAGCTGTGCAACCAACCTGGAGTGCACCCCGGAGCTCTCATTGGGCGAAATCTCAACAAGGCGTTGGTAGTTTTGAAGGTTCCTTTTTAATGCATGCCCGGTAGAAGCAACGGAACGGAGGTCCAATACCATGTCGGCGCGGGCGACGTCTCGCTGGAGCAATGCGTAGTTGATCTGAATCGTCCGCAGTTCGCTTAGGACCGCCTCGTTGATCTGGGGGTCTTGCCACTGTATCGCGACCAAGAGCGCAACCGAGGCCACTAGGGCCATTACAGAAGCTTTGTCGGTACTGAGCCATTTTTCCCAAACGAACGGCGTTTGATCCGCGGTGCGTGCCTTGCGAAGGTCCGATTTGAATTCTAGCTCCCCATCGCGTCGGTGTGCGGCCGGATGCTGCTGGAACAGGAAAGCCAAGTGTACCTCTCCCCTCAAATAGGCGGTGTAGACACCGTTGCACTCTGCCCCCATGGCCCGCTGACCTTCCATTGATTCGCGGGCGTTTCGACCTCGACGGCGAGGCGGCAGCACAAGGCGGGCAACTGATCGCAGTTTTCGGAACTGGTCTTCCGAGAGATCATCGAAGGGGCATACAAGCGCACGCCTGCAGCAGCCGAGGATGATACCGGCCGGTCAAACGCAACTGGCGAGGGCCGGATCTGCTGTTGGCTGGCAGCTAACACTGGCGGGGCGGCGGCCTCAACTCCGGCGTGCCTAGAGCCGGCTGGTGCGAAAGCGTCCGACACGCTTCCCTTGGGGGCATCCCGTCCAGCGGGCATCCTTGGATCGCTGAAAAAAGACGCGGCGGCTTGATGATCCTGCCCTCGCTGAAGCACCTCGCGAAACCCTTTTTCCAGTCGCAGAAGCTCCTCTGGACCGGTAGGCGGCTCGGCAGCTCGACCATCGAACAGTGGCCGGAGCGCCTCGGACACGTGCTGCTCAAAGCCCACTCGCCGGGCCTGGACCGCTTGCCCGTCTTCCAAGCCGGCGTCCTGCACCTGCGACAAAGCTGTTAAACGGGATGGATTACTATTTCGCCGGTTCATACTAGCCTCACATCAAACTGTATCGTCAAAGTCCTGCGCCAATTCACACAGCGGGTCATCGAGTTGAGATTCTGCGGAGAGCGCCTCCTCTGCTCCCGTCAAGGGCGCCGGCTCCGGGAGGGCGCCTGTCTGGCTTTCAAAGATGCGTTTCAGAATGCGATCCGAAAAATATCGCACCTTCCTCAATTTTAATGGTGGCAGACCTTTGATAAGAACAATCTCGTAGTCGTCATCGAGCAGCCGAACCTGTTCGGGACGCAATAGCGGTGCACCTTGATGTGAATTCTGAACGTTCCAATCGAACGTTCGCGCCTGGCTGTAGGAAATCGATTTGGCTTGAAATGTGAATCCACCGATAGCTTTGGAAATGTAGTTCGGAGTCTCGTCATCTACCTCGATGTTCCTAGAAGCGCGCCGGCAGCCCGGGCGGGGGGCTTGGGGTTAGACTGCCGGCCCACGCCACTCAGAAAGAGCGGCCTCTTTTCGCGGTTCGGACACCCATAGTCAACCCGGCAACGTCTGGATGCCCGCTGTGCTTTTTGCAGAGCGGCGATGCCGGGCATATCGGCCGATCCTGTCTAGGATGGTGTGGCCACTCTCGTCGGCCGAGTTGATGCTCCAGCCAGTATCGCCTTGCCGACCAGCATGAGTTCGCCGTTAGATCGTTGCGAGCCGAGACCGAGGTAAAAAGCGCGTGTTATCGACTATGTAGCTGACGCTCCCGCTGACGCCTTCGAGTGCGCACGCTATGCCCCGTTCGCACCCTCTTGTGAATAGTACTGCTCCATGCACCTGAAACCGCCTCCTGGGGCCAGGCTTGCTGATTCAACACGATTGATCCGACGCCAAGGGAAGCGGTTTCGAGGTGCCGCAACGCGTACATGATGATGGCCGCCGCGGGGGCCTCGCGGACTTCGAGAACCTTTTCACCGGTTGAGATGTGTTCGAGCCCGGTTGCTGACATACTGGCTCTTGCGGCTGCTGATCGACTTCAGTGCTCGTCGCGATGCGGCAAGCGATTTTTTGCGGCAAATGACCTTTCCGAAAAGTTTGCGACAGAACCCGCCGACGCCGCTCTCATCGAAGCGGATGAGGCTCAGCGGCCTCCCCTGTCCGACATTTGCGTCGGTTTGGCGATTTGACCCCAGCCATGGAGCTCAACGCCCCGCGTCGGAGCGCTCCCTACTTCTGAAGGAAGCCATTAGGTCCGCTCGGGCTTGATCGGAGGCTTGGCTGATGGACGTCGTGGTTGCTTCGCTCAGTTGCCGCCCCATGGCGCGGCTTTGCGGATTATCAGTCCTCTGCCTCTTCGCCGGTATCAACAGCGCTGTGTAATGTTCATTGTTTATGATGACGCCCCCGCTGTTCACGAGGTTGCTCCTGTCAAGTGTACTCGTCAGTCCGTCCTGGGCCTCGCGCTTCTTGCCCAAGTGCCGTTCAAACGGCGCTGGCGCGACTTGTTGAGCTCGAGAGATGGGTCCCTGCTCTCCTGCGTGGCCATGAGCTTGTGCCGCGGTCTGCGCAGCGGCGTGCCCAATGGCACGAGCCTCCATGCCGACTGCGTCTTCCCGACGAGCAGCAAGGGCAATTTTGCGCCCGGGTGCGAACTTCCGGAGATGAGCTAGTGCACTGATCCCAGCGGAGTTCATATAGCGCTTGGCATCTTCATCCAGCGACCCCTCGTGAAGCCGATCCGCAATCCGCGGCTTTTTGTTTTCAACCAGGCATTGACTGAAACGTCTAAGAGCAGACCCATAGACCTGAATGGTACCGGGATTCGGCCCGGTCGCAGGCGCTCCCTTGTACTCTTTGATGTGAGCCGCTGTGTACTCTCTGATGAGCGCGGCGTCGGCAGGGTCGGGATTCAGGACAGCGCGGCCCAGCACTGGCGCTCCGCCCGCCCACGTCTTGAGACGACCTAGTGACCCAGCCACGTCCGAGGAGCCACTCTTGCGCTGGTACTCCTTGAGATCCGGATCCAGCGACGAATCGTTAAGCCGAGCGGCAAATCCCGGCTTGTTGTTTTTAAAGAGCCAATGACCAAAGCCGAGAAGAGAATCTACATGGCGCTTGACCGTGCTCTCCTGGACCTTACCGGCATAGAGTGCTGACCTCAGCCCTTCGACAACGGTCGCATCGTTGGAATAAAGAGGACGCTGGTCGTGACCGGAGACCACTATTGGAGGATCTGGCTGCACCGCCGCCGGCACAGAACGAGCATGGTCATGCAACTCGAACGGTGCGGGGGGATTCAGATCAACCACTGACGAATCCGGCGCATGATGATGGCGCGCCGTTGAGTGACCCGGCTGCAGCACCGAGGCACCCAGCATCGACCCACTGCCTCCGGCGTAGGGCGCCGCGGCGTGTTCTTGTCCGCTCCCTTGCATCATGGGCTGCGCCTCCCATGGCAATGCACCCACTTGATGGGTGGGGGCCTGCATCAGCACGCGAGCGCCTGAATTGCCGATCTCGCTCAGCTGCGGCTCAGTGGCAACGTCCTGCAGACGACTGTTCAGGGTCCTTTGCCTCTTCGCTGGTCTCAACTCCGCTGTATCATGCTCACGGTTGATGAGGACCTCCTCGCTTGGTAGCTGGTTGCTCCTGTCCTGTGCAGCGATCCGCTCGTCCGGCGCGCCCTGGTCGCCGTAGATCAGGGGACGAAAGGACTCTGCGGGATCCGAGGCTTGGTGATGGTGCCCAGGCACGAAAGACGATGTCACAACAGCGTCGTCTTTCCCAGGGAGGAGATTCTCTGGCCAACTGAATGCCTCCTGCGGCCCGCTGCGCTGCGCAGCGGCGTCCCCCTTGCTCTCAAGACTTTGAAATTTAAATGGGTCCCCGGGAGCAACGTCTGGCGCTGACTGGCCGAGGCGCTTGATCTGCTGGGGAAACGTCCCAACGGGGCTTTCCTTAACCGCGTCTCGGGCCTGTCGGTCCATGAGTTCAAAGTTCGTGAGATTATTTGCCGTTCCGAATGTATCGTCACCCCTGAGGCGGGTTTGTAGTGCCTGCCGATTGACGACGAGGTTGTTGAGGTTCACGTCTGGCAGGTCTGGCTGCCATCTTTGCAATCGCCCAACCAGCGCCCGCGTGCCGTCCACCACGT
The DNA here is from genome assembly GCF_040320155.1 of Mesorhizobium sp. M0771. Taxonomy (NCBI): domain Bacteria; kingdom Pseudomonadati; phylum Pseudomonadota; class Alphaproteobacteria; order Hyphomicrobiales; family Phyllobacteriaceae; genus Mesorhizobium; species Mesorhizobium sp. M0771. The sequence goes on from NZ_JAMYPC010000036.1 coordinate 23,184, forward strand.
GGACTCCGCAATCCACCTCGTTTCTCTGCTGGGCGATGCGGGGTGAGTCCACGCGGGTCTCCAGGCTGACGCCCAGATTTTTTGCGAGCTTTTTTGCAAGCGGGTCATGCCATCCGCTGACGGAGTCATAATGATAGGCAACCGGCCGTTCCCGGTCGCTGCGATCAACGAACAGCAGCGACCAATGGGTGCCGCGCTCCGCAAGAGTCTTACCGCCATCGCTCACTGGCACGAACAGGAAGTCGGCTGTGTCGTTACCGTTCTGATTATGGACGATGCGCTGGAATGCGCTTAGCCTGTCGCTCTTGGAGCCCAAGCGCAGATGATAATTGGCTACGAGGGGATCCACGAACCGCGTCCGGGCGGCGAGATCTGGATTGTTCCCCTGCAACTCCTGCTCCAGGAGCTGGTAATCCCTCTGAATATGTTCGTCGCCTAGCAATTCCAATGCGCCGAGCACCCGCCCGTCTTTAGCTTTCCCAGGGGGCTTCTCTGGCCGACCCAATGCCTCCTGCGGCCCGCTGCGCTGCGCAGCGGCGTCCCCAATGGCACGAGCCTCCATGCCGACTGCGTCTTCCGGACGAGCAGCAAGGGCAATTTCGCGCCCGAGTTCGGGCTTCCGGAGATGAGCTAGTGCACTGATCCCACCGGAGTTCACATAGCGCTTGGCATCTTCATCCAGCGACCCCTCGTGAAGCCGATCCGCAATCCCCGGCTTGTTGTTTTCAACCAGGTATTCACTGAAACGTCTAGGAGCAGATCCATAGGTCTGAATGGTACCGGGATTCGGCCCGGTCGGCGCTGCCTTGTACTCTCTGATGGGAGCCGCTGTGTAATCTCTGATGAGCGCGGCGTCGGCAGGGTCGGGATTCCGGACAGCGGCGCGGTCCAGCACTGGCGCTCCGCCCGCCCACGTCTTGAGATGACCCACTGCTCTAGCCACGTCCGAGGAGCCGCTCTTGCTCTCGTACTCCTTGAGATCCGGATCCAGCGACTCCTCGTGAAGCCGAGCAGCAAATCCCGGCCTGTTATTATCAAAGAGCCAACGACCAAAGCCGAGAAGAGAATTTACATGGCGCTTGACCGTGCTCTCCAATGCTGACCTCAGCCCTTCGACAACGGTCGCATCGTTGGAATAAAGAGGACGCTTGTCGGGACCGGAGACCCCTATTGGAGGATCTGGCTGCACCGCCGCCGGCACAGAACGAGCAGGGTCACGCAACTCGGATGGTGCGGGGGGATTCAGATCAACCACTGACGAATCCGGCGCATGATGATGGCGCGCCGTTGAGTGACCCGGCTGCAGCACCGAGGCACCCAGCATCGATCCACTGCCTCCGGCGTAGGGCGCCGCGGCGTGTTCTTGTCCGCTCCCTTGCACCATGAGTTGCGCCTCCCATGGCGATGTATCCACTTGAGGGCCGGGATCATGCACTGGTTCGTCCATTTGCTTTTGCAACCGAGCCCACCTTTCGGCCACCGCGGCCTCGCCAACCGCGGAGGGCGTCTCCTCAGCCCTGGCGAACGCTGGCCCGGCAGGCGCCGCCGGCACAGAACGAGCATGGTCACGCAACTCGAACGGTGCGGGAGGATTCAGATCAACCACTGACGAATCCGGCGCATGAAGATGGCGCGCCGTTGAGTGACCCGGCTGCAGCACCGAGGCACCCAGCATCGACGCACTGCCTCCGGCGTACGGCGCCGCGGCGTGTTCTTGTCCGCTCCCTTGCGTCATGAGTTGCGCCTCCCATGGCGATCGTAGAAGGTCCGCGTGCGGAATCGAGTCGAAATATCCCGACAAATCAGCGTCGACCGTCTGCTTTTGCAACCGAGCCAGCCTTTCGGCCACCGCGGCCTCGCCAACCGCGGAGGGCGTCTCCTCAGCCCTGGCGAACGCTGGCCCGGCAGGCGCCGCCGGCACAGAACGAGCAGGGTCACGCAACTCGGACGGTGAGGGGGGATTCAGATCAACCACTGACGAATCCGGCGCATGATGATGGCGCGCCGTTGAGTGACCCGGCTGCAGCACCGAGGCACCCAGCATCGACCCACTGCCTCCGGCGTAGGGCGCCGCGGCGTGTTCTTGTCCGCTCCCTTGTGTCATGAGTTGCGCCTCCCATGGCGATCGTAGAAGGTCCGCGTGCGGAATAGAGTCGAAATATCCCGACAAATCAGCGTCGACCGTCTGCTTTTGCAACCGAGCCAGCCTTTCGGCCACGGCGGCCTCGCCAACCGCGGAGGGCGTCTCCTCAGCCCTGGCGAACGCTGGCCCGGCAGGCGCCGCCGGCACAGAACGAGCATGGTCACGCAACTCGAACGGTGCGGGGGGATTCAGATCAACCACTGACGAATCCGGCGCATGATGATGGCGCGCCGTTGAGTGACCCGGCTGCAGCACCGAGGCACCCAGCATCGACCCACTGCCTCCGGTATGCGGTGCCAGGTGCTCGCCACTGCCTCCGGCGTACGGCGCCGCGGCGTGTTCTTGTCCGCTCCCTTGCATCATGGGCTGCGCCTCCCATGGCAATGCACCCACTTGATGGGTGGGGGCCTGCATCAGCACGCGAGCGCCTGAATTGCCGGTCTCGCTCAGCTGCGGCTCAGTGGCAACGTCCTGCAGACGACTGTTCAGGGTCCTTTGCCTCTTCGCTGGTCTCAACTCCGCTGTATCATGCTCACGGTTGATGAGGACCTCCTCGCTTGGTAGCTGGTTGCTCCTGTCCTGTGCAGCGATTCGCTCGTCCAGCGCGCGCTGGTCGCCGTCGCGCCAGCTCAGGGGACGAAAGGACCCTGCGGGATCCGAGGCTTGGTGATGGTGCCCAGGCACGAAAGACGATGCCACAACAGCGTCGTCTTCATTAGCTTCCCCAAGGGGGAGATTCTCCGGCCAACTGAATGTCTCCTGCGGCCCGCTGCGCTGCGCAGCGGCGTCCCCCGTCCCAACGGGGCTTTCCTTAACCGCGTCTCGGGCGTGTCGGTCCATGAGTTCAAAGTTCGTGAGATAATTTGCCGTTCCAGATGTATCGTCACCCATGAGGCGGGTTTGTAGTGCCTGCCGATTGACGACGAGGTTGTTGAGGTTCAGGTCATCTGGCTGCCATCTTTGCAATCGCCCAACCAGCGCCCGCGTGCCGTCCACCACGTAGACTCCGCAATCCCACCTGTTGCTCTGCTGGGCCATGCGGGGTGAGTCCAGGCGGGCGCCCAGCCTTTTTGCGAACTCTTTTGCAAGCTCTTTATTGTATTCCCCGGCGGAGTCATAATGATGGGCAACCGGCCGTGCCCGGTCGCGGCGATCAACGAATAGCAGCGACCAATGGGTGCCGCGCTCCTCACGAGTCGTACCGCCATCGCTCACTGGCACGAACAGGAAGTCGGCTGTGTCGTTACCGTTCTGATTATGGACGATGCGCTGGAATGCGCTTAGCCTGTCGCTCTCGGAGCCGAAGCGCAGATGAGAATGGGCTACGAGGGGATCCACGAACCGCGTCCGGGCGGCGAGTTCTGGATTGTTCCCCTGCAACTCCTGCTCCAGGAGCTGGTAATCCCTCTGGATATGTTGGTCGCCTAGCAATTGCAATGCGCCGAGCACCCGCCCGTCTTCATTAGCTTTCCCAGGGAGCTTCTCTGGCCGACCCAATGCCTTCTGCGGCCCGCTATGCTGCGCAGCGGCGTCCCCAATGGCACGAGCCTCCATGCCGACTGCGTCTTCCGGACGAGCAGCAAGGGCAATTTCGCGCCTGAGTTCGGACTTCCGGAGATGAGCTAGTGCACTGATCCCACCGGAGTTCATATAGCGCTTGGCATCTTCATCCAGCGACCCCTCGTGAAGCCGAGTCGCAATCCCCGGCTTGTTGTTTTCAACCAGGTATTGACTAAAACGTCTAAGAGCAGATCCATAGGTCTGAATGGTAGCGGGATTCGGCTCGGTCGCAGACGCTGCCTTGTACTCTTTGATGAGAGCCGCTGTGTATTTTCTGATGAGCGCGGCGTCGGCAGGGTCGGGAGTCAGGACAGCGCGGCCCAGCACTGGCGCTCCGCCCGCCCACGTCTTGAGACGACCCACTGCTCTAGCCACGTCCGAGGGGCCACGCCTGCTCTCGTACTCCGAGGGGCCGACCCTGCTCTCGTACTCCTTGAGATCCTGATCCAGCGCGTCAAGCCGAGCAGCAAATCCCGGCCTGTTATTATCAAAGAGCCAACGACCAAAGCCGAGAAGAGAATTTACATGGCGCTTGACCGAGCGCTCCCCGACCTTACCGGCATAGAGTGCTGACCTCAGCCCTTCGACAACAGTCGCATCGTTGGAATAAAGAGGACGCTTGTCGTGACCGGAGACCACTATTGAAGGATCTGGCTGCACCGCCGCCGGCACAGAACGAGCATGGTCACGCAACTCGACCGGTGCGGGATTCAGATCAACCACTGACGAATCCGGTGCATGATGATGGCGCGCCGTTGAGTGACCCGGCTGCAGCACCGAGGCACCTAGCATCGACCCACTGCCTCCGGCGTACGGCGCCGCGGCGTGTTCTTGTCCGCTCCCTTGCATCATGGGCTGCGCTTCCCATGGGGCCGCGGCTTCGATGAGGCTCAGGTCTCCCTGAGACGGATGAGGATGGAACGGGTCTGGCAGAGCCGGAACGCCGGGGGCCGGAATTTGGGCAGCGGCTCGGCGCGCCTCGCCCAAGCGCTGCTCAAAGCCCGCTTGCCCGGCCTGTGCCGCTTGCTCTTGAGATGCCGGGGGCTGCAACTGCCGCCAAGCTGTTACATTGGATCGGTCAAATTTGTGCCGGTTCACGCTAGCCTCACGTCCACAGATCAGCTGAGCAACCTACTCGGGCATACTTACGAGAAGCTGACGAGGTCCGCGGTCCCGAAGCGGGTAGGCCTAATTTTCTGCGCGCCGATTGCGCTGGCGCGACGTAGCCCGGCCTTTTGCCAGCTCGGCAGCTACGGCTCGCAAAGAGCGTCGTAAGGCTTGCGGAGCCGCCCCAGCTCCCGTCGAGGAGCAATCCACAATTCACATATTGGAGATGGCTCGCTGGTTTACCGGTGTCGCTTTTACTTCCCGATTTCAAACAGGGAAAAGAGGTGTTGTTTAGGTTTTAGCGCTACGACAGCCCCGATTTTCCGCTAACGATTTCATTGGTCATTTGCCGAACCGATTACACAACCGAAAAGCAACTCCTTCCCCATCTCTCTCCGATGAAGCATGGTCCGCGGCACGTCGTGTAGCCCGCGAGCTGGATAAGATCCTCGATGGTGCGGGGCCCCGTCAGGCGCCGATCGAGCGGGCCGCCGCGGAGCTGCGCCCGCCAGATCTACAATCTGCTGGCGCGCTACCGCATCGACCGGACCGTGACGTCGCTGCTGCGCGACGGGGAGGGGACTCGGAAAAAGCGCCTTGACCAGGGTATCGAGGAGATCATCGTGAAGACGCAGTGGCTCGTGCTGGAGGCTCCGCCGCTCGCTCCCGTCGTGGCCGAGGTCCGGGCTCGCTGCGAGGAGGCCGGCCTGGCCACTCCATCCTATCTCACCGTCGCGCGTCGCATACCCTCGCTGTTCAGCCCCGAGTAGATCGCGAGGAAAAGATCAGCGAACCCGAAGCATCCTTCAACGGCTCAAGGCGCGGCCGGGTTACATCCATGCCACGCACCCGCTGGATGTCTGCCAGATCGATCACACACCCACCGACATCAACTTCGTTGAGGTCGTCGACGGTGGTGGAACCTTCATCGGCCGCGCATATCTTACGATCGTTAGCGACGTGGCCACGCGCTGCATTCTCGGCTTCTGCCTCACCCTTGAGAAGCCATCGGCGCTGTCGGTCGCGCTCTGCCTCGCGCAGGCCATGTGTCCAAAGGAGGCATGGTTGGCCACGCATCCTGGTCGACGGCGCGCCACAACCAAAGCTTTTTGCCGGGCGATGGTGACGACCACTTCGTTCAGGTACCAGACATCATTCCGGCACGGCGGCTTGCGGCGCAAGCAGCGAGCGCAGTCCGGCCCGAACTTGATGCCCCAACGGCGACTTGTCTCATACGAAACCACGATGCCGCGTTCCAGCAGCATTTCCTCAACCAGGCGCAGGCTCAGCGGAAACCGGAAATAAAGCCAGACCGCGTGGGCGATAATAGGCGGCGGAAATCGGGGGGCGTGTAGCTGACGGCGGGCGTATTCATGCCCCCCGGCGTCCATGTCGCAAATCTTGACGATTGCTTTGTGTGTCAAGCCGCCGCAGGTCCCAACGCGTTCATATGCAGACATTGTGAAAATCGCCCTATTCCGCCTTTTTTTTACCGCCCCTTAAGTCCCCCGCTCGCATGCTTGTCGATGCCATTGAACTCATAGCCATCGGGCAAGGATTTTGGAAAATATGTTTCCGCTCGCAGCAGAAAACGTGAGAGTCGCTGTAGGCCTAACGTTAAGGGGAGAGAGCGGTTTGAATTGGACGAAATGTGTACCGGAGTACCGAGTCATGAAGCCCCGAGGTAGTCTGGTCCGACTGAAGCAATTTCAGGTGAATGAGAAGCGGCGACAGTTGCACCAGCTAGACATGATGATTGCCGATTTCGAACGCATGGCGCGAGAACTGGACTTCCAGATAAACGCCGAGGAAACGAAGGCCGGCATCTCCGATGTCAATCATTTCGCTTATCCGACGTTCGCCAAGGCCGCTCGCCTACGTCGTGACAACGTCAAGAATTCGCAATCGGACCTTCTGCGGCAGAGAACCGCAGCCGAGCCATGCCTCGCCGAGGCTGAAGCAGAGCTCTCCAAGGCGCAAATGCTAGATCGCGCAGCGGCAGAGGCCACGACCTCGAACCCGGCAACCGAAGCGCCATGATCGGCTGAGCCGGACGGCTTCAGCGCGCCTCAATTCGCGACACCGACTGGCCGTTGGCGCGCGAGAGGCGTGCGGGCAGTGTAAAGATATCAGCGGTTAATGCAGCGATAGCTGGCCGGGACGGCTGTCATGCTGCGGCGACATACGCGATTTTGTTCCAGATTTGCATAGCGGCGTTACGCAGGTATTGGGAGAAAGTGGAACTGGTTGGCAATCGGATCAACGGTGGAGACGAACCGCTGCCGGCGGGTCGGCGCCTGGCGGCAACGCCTGGCGCTTTCGGCGACGGCGGTAACGGCAAAGCAGGCTGGCCGCGTCGAGGATGAAGCGCTTGCGCGATGCCGTTCTGCTCACGGCCGGGAGACGGGGTCGGCCCCGCCGGCCGGATGCTGCTCGCTTGGCGCGGCACCGTAAAGTCAACCGACAGCTTATGAAGATGTGCGTACATTGGGCCATGTCAGAAGTTGCTCGTGGTCCGCTCTATGGTCGCCACGGCTTTCCCCCGAGATCATTGCGCACGCGGTATGGCTCTACTTTCGCTTTCCGCTCAGCCTGCGCATGGTTGAGGGCATGCTGGCGGCCCGCGGCATCATCGTCACGCATCAGACCGTTCGAAGCTGCGCGGAGAAATTCGGACGGAATTTCGCCCGAGAGATCAAGCGACGGTCAGCCGGCTGCATGGGCGACAAATGGCATCTCGACGAATGTGTCGTGGCTATCAGTGGCAAGAAGCAGTGGCTCTGGCGTGCCGTCGATCAGGACGGCTTCGTCCTCGAAGTGCTGGTACAAAGCCGCCGAAATGCCAAGGCGGCAAAGCGTCTGATGCACAGGTTGAAGGCTCAAGGGCAGACACCACGGATCATGATCACGGACAAGCTCCGATCCTATGATGCCGCCATGCGCGACCTCATGCCCGGCGTCGAACACCGGTCGCACACAGGCCTGAATAATCGAGCGGAAAATTCGCACCAGCCCACCCGACGACGCGAAAGGATCATGAAACGCTTCAAGTCGGCACGCCAGCTTCAGCGGTTCGTTTCCATCCATGATCCGATTGCCGACCTGCTCCACTTTCCCTGCGATGCGCTGTCATCGGCTCAACATCGAGACCTGCGTAACGCCGCCATGCATTGTGTCGCTACAGCGTCACAGCCGTCCCGGCCAGCTATCGCTGCATCAAGCCGATGAAACTTACAGTGCCGGGCGCGCTGCTACCTGATTTTCCTTACCGCTCAATCAATCTGACAGCACCGATTCTTCTCAACCGCGGCATGCCCTAAATCGCCACCTGCGTGCCGATCTCGACCACACGTCCGGTCGGGATCTGGAAATACTCCGTCGCATCGGCCGCCGAGCGGGCGAGCCCGATGAACAG
>NZ_JAMYPC010000037.1:0-20436 GCF_040320155.1 Mesorhizobium sp. M0771
CTTACCAAAGCCGGAGCAGGTGCCGCGGAAGTGCTGGGCGGCGCGATTTGCCTGCTCGCCGCGCTCTTGGTGTTGCTGCAGGCGCTCATTATCGCGCTGACGCGGGCAGGGCTTGGCGCGGGGTGGTCTTCCCTGCTGGTCGGTGTGGTCGTGGCGGTCCTCGGCGTCATCCTGCTGCGGACCGGGACGGCCAGCATGGCGCCTTCGGAACTTACCCCCGACCGGACCCAGGGACAGCTCAAGCGCGACGCGAGCGCGATTAAGGAACAGGTGAGATGAACGAGAAATCCGCAGCCGAACTTGAACGCGAGGCCGAGGCTGCTCGCGCTCGGGTGATGGAGACCGCCGAATCCATTCGAGGCAAGATGACGCCTGGACAATTGCTGGATGAGTTCACCGGGCTGTTCTCGGGAGGGGAGAGCGCGGCCATGCTCAGCAATCTCAGAACGCAGGTCCGAGACAATCCTTTGCCGGTCACCATGGTGGGCGCAGGTCTGGCCTGGCTGATGTTCGGCAGCGGTACCTCAAACACCGCCCACCGTTCGGCTGGCTATCCATTGCCTTCAGCGCCGGGACGACATGATGTAGCAGGGGAGCGCGGCGGCTTGGGCGGCACGCTCTCCGATGCCGCGGAATCGCTCTCCTCGAGCGCTGCCAGCGTCGGCGACACCATATCGAGCACCGCAAGAGCCGCTGCGGCGGGTCTGACGGGAAGCGCTGCCAATGCAAGCTCGACGACCGGGGACATGGCGGCGAAAGCCAGCCGCTCCGCGCAAGATCTGTTGGAGGATCAACCCTTGGCCGTTGCGGCCGTCGGTCTCGCCATCGGCGCCGCTATAGGTGCAATTCTGCCCCATACCGCAACGGAGGACGAGCAACTAGGCGCCTATGGCGACAAGCTTCGCGATTCCGCCGAAACTTTGCTCGACAGGGGCCTCGATGAGGCCAAGCAGGTCGCCGCCGACGCCTATGAGACCATCAAGCAGGAAGCTGGCCGGCAAGATATGGAAGCAGACACGATAGCCGATCAGCTCGGCGAGATCGTGAAGTCCACAGCAGACAAGACCGAGCATGCCGTGCGCGAACGTATTTCAAATACGCCTCAGCGTCAAACCTAGCCTGATGGTCCTGGATCAGCGATAGACGGTTCCAGAAGGCGTGCATAATAGTCGCGCTGATCGCTGCGCGGGAGCTCGATCATGCCCTTCAAAGCACGTGGAAGATGGGCGGACGGGGACTTAATTCCTGACCACCTTGCAACCTGTCAGATTTTCCGACTGGCCAGCAATCTTGTCAGCCAGTCAGGATCCATTTCGGGAACAGAGGACAAAAGCCGTTCGGTGTAAGCGGCATGCGGAGGTGTGAGAACCACGCTCTTCAATCCCTGCTCGACGACTTTGCCGCCGTGCATGACGACAATCTCGTCTGCTATCGCGCGCACCGTGGCAATGTCATGGGTAATGAAGATGTAGCTCATCCCGAGTTCACGCTGTAGGCGCATCAGAAGCTTGAGGATCTCCTCCTGCACAATTTGGTCGAGCGCGGATGTGATCTCGTCGCAGATGATAAGCTCCGGTTCGGCAGCCAATGCCCGCGCAATGCAGACGCGTTGTTTTTGGCCACCTGATAGCTCGCCAGGTAGACGTTCCAGAAAATCCTCGCTCATCTCGACCATGTGCATAAGTTCGCTTATCCGGCGATCTCTCTGCGCGCCTTTGAGGCCGAGGTAGAATTCGAGTGGCCGCTCTAAGACTTCTTCGACCGTTTGGCGCGGATTAAGGGCGTTGTCGGGCATTTGATAAATCATCTGGACGCGACGCAGGACCTCCTTGGGCCGCGCCTTCAGGCTCTTGGAAAGGAGCTGGCCTGCGAAAGAAATCGAACCCGAACTTGGCGGCAAGAGTCCGGTAACGACTCGAGCGAGCGTCGATTTCCCAGAACCGGATTCGCCGACCACAGCGACTGTTCTTCCGCGCGGAACCTTGATGGAGACATCCTGGAGCACCTTGACCCCTCCGGCATAAGCCGCGGTGACGTTGTCTATCGTCAAGAGATAGTCATCGGCTGGAACTTCGGGCTTGGCGAGCTTGCGGACTGCCCAGAGCGTCCTCGTATATTCCTGGCTGGGGGAGGCCAGCATCTGGCGTGTGTCAGCCACCTCCACGGTAACTCCGTGTCGCAGAACCATGATGCGATCCGCCATTTGCGCCACCACCGCCAGGTCATGCGTTACGTAGATTGCAGCAGTACTGAATTCCTCAACGATGTTGCGAATGGAGGCAAGGACTTCAACCTGCGTGGTCACATCGAGCGCCGTTGTTGGCTCGTCGAATATTATGAGGTCCGGTCGACAAGCCATTGCCATCGCTGTCATGGCCCGTTGCAACTGCCCGCCTGAGACCTGATGAGGATAGCGAAAGCCTATGCTCTCGGGTTCTGGGAGCTGAAGACGCCGATAAAGATCCACGGCGCTCCGGTTCGCCTCTTCCCGGCTGACGATTCCATGCGCCACCGCGGTTTCGATGGTTTGTTCCAAAAGTCGATGTGCCGGATTGAAGGAGGCCGCCGCGCTTTGCGCGACATAGGCAATGCGGGAGCCCCGGAGACGACGGCGCCCCTTTTCATTGACTGCCAGGAGATCAATCCCGTCGAACAGGACCGAGCCCTGTGTGATCCGGCAGCCCGGTTTGGCATAGCCCATTGCGGCAAGGCCAATGGTGGACTTGCCGGCGCCTGACTCGCCGATTAGGCCAAGAACCTCCCCCCGCTTCAGCGTAAGATCGATCCCGCGGACGATGGGATGCCACTGTTCGTCCGAGGATCCCTCCACATGCAGATTGCGGATTTGCAGTAGATCCTTTCCTTTTTCGCGTGAGCCTGGATCGCTACTTTTCATCCCGCAACCCGCTTGTTGCGTGCAGGTACCAGTCCACAACGAAATTTACGGATACGGTAAGAAGAGCTATCGCGCCGGCCGGAAGCAGCGGCGTGACATCGCCGTAAGTGATCAGGGTTGCGTTCTCGCGCACCATTGATCCCCAATCGGCCGTCGGCGGCTGAATACCGACTCCGAGGAACGACAGCGCCGCGACTGTCAGGAACACGAAGCAGAATCGCAAGCCGAACTCGGCGACCAGTGGAGGCATGACATTGGGAAGGATTTCATTGGCGATGATCCATCTCGGTCCCTCGCCGCGCAATCGCGCCACCTCGACATATTCCATCACGGCCACGTTAAGCCCAACGGCGCGAGAAAGCCGAAAGACACGGGTGGAATCGAGAAGCGCAATGATAACAATCAGGCTGGTGATCGACGAGCCGAAGATCGACAGAAGCACCAGCGCGAAGATCAGACTCGGGATCGACATCAGCACGTCCACCGCACGCGACAAGATCTGGTCGAGCCACCCCCTATACAATGCGGCAAGGAGGCCGAGCGACACGCCTACCGCGAAGGAGAGCAATGTAGTCGCGACCGCGATAGCGATGGTGTTGCGCGCACCGTAGATCAAGCGGGTGAGCATGTCGCGGCCGAGCTGGTCGGTTCCCAATTTGAATTCCTGATTCCACGGCGCGAAGGCTTCGCTGAAGACCTGCGTCTCGCCATATGGGGCTATCCAGTGCGCGAAGACCGCAACAAGGACGTAGCCAACGATCACCACGATGCCGAACCATGCACTAAGCGGTGCCTTCTTCAGCGCTGTTGTCGCCCGGCTGGCACGCGAGCGCCTCAGCCTCTGAACCGCCGCGATAGATTGGGATCTGGTCATCGTGGGTGCAAGAGCCTGGGGTTGGTGGCGATGGAAATAATGTCGGCCAGCAGGTTGAGAAGGATGTAGGTCGCGGCGAAAATCAGGGCACAGGCCTGGACAACCGGAACATCCCTGGATTTTACCGCATCAACCATCAGTTGGCCGATCCCGGGATAGACGAAAACGACCTCGACCACGACCACTCCGACGATGAGATATGCCATATTGAACGCCACGACAGTGACGATGGGAGCCCAGGCATTGGGCAGGGCATGCCTCAGCACGATCACCATCGGGGACATTCCCTTGAGGCGCGCCATATCGATGTAGGGGCTTGCGAGCATGTTGATGATGGCCGCTCGGGTCATGCGCATCATGTGGGCCACGATCACGAGTGTAAGGGTGATTGCCGGCAGCGCCACTTTCCAGAGGTGCTCCCAAAATGGGGTCTGATCGTTCACATTCGACAATGTCGGAAATTTGGGAACCGCATTGAGTGCCCAGGTCAGTGAGATACTGAGCCAATGGGGCAGGGATTGAGCGAAATCGGATGCAATGAACGTGTCGCGCGAGATCACCAGGTAGGCGAGCATATAGGCGACGAAAAACTCCGGGAACGAAATAGTTGTCAGTGTCACGGCATTCACCAGCCGGTCGAACCAGCCGTTGCGGTACAGCGCGGCGAGAATGCCAAGCCCAAGCGCCAGCGGAACCGCTATCAGCGCGGTCACCGCTGCAAGAAACATCGTATTGTAGAGGCGTGGCGCGATGATCTCGGCCACGGTACGCCGATATCCGGTGCGGCTCGCGAACGAAGAGCCGAAGTCGCCGTGAAGCATTTGCGCGACCCAGACGAAATAGCGCTCGACAGGCGGACGATCGATGCCGATTTCCCGCTGAAAGGCGGCGACCGTTTCGGGCGTCGCCGACTGCCCGAGCGTGGCCTTGGCGAAGTCGCCCGGAAGCATCGCGATGGCAGAGAAGATGATGATGGACACGATGAACAAAGTGACCAGGCCGAGGCCAAGGCGCTGCACAACCGTTCTTGCGACGGGGTTCATGTGAGTGCCGTCTCCCTTTGGGCGGCAGTCCTGCACTCGGAGCAAGCCGACCGGAGCCTCACAACCATCGTGGCCCCGGCCGCCTTTTCATGCCGTGGCGATCCACCAGCGTTCGGCCATTTTCAGTCCATCGTTCTCCCAGTTGGGCGCCACTTCGCCATGTGCGAGCTTTTTGGATTGGGCGCTGACGAAATTGTTGAAGACCAGCACGATGCTGCCGCCATCGTCGTGGGTTAGTTGCTGCATCTCGGCATACATTCCCGCTCGCTTGGCCTCGTCCGTCTCGGCCCGCGCCTTAACAAGCAATTCGTTGAAATGGGGATTTTTCCAGAACGACTCATTCCAGCTGGAGTCCGCGGCGAAGGCTTGCGTGAACATCCAGTCGGCCGTCGCTCGACCGCTCCAATAGGATGCGCACCAGGGTTTCTTGAGCCAGATATTGTCCCAATAAGCGTCCTCGGCCTCCCGCACGACATTGACGTCGATGCCGCATTGGGCTGCCGTCTCGCGAATGAGCGAAGCCGCATCCACCGCGCCTGCAAAAGCGGCATCGGCGACCGAGAGATCCACCTTCAGGTTCTCCATTCCGGCCTTTTTCAGGTAGTGCTTGGCTTTTTCCGGATCGAAGTTGTGTTGCGGTTGCGGATCCTTGGCGAATTTGATCGCTGGCGCGATCGGGTTGTCGTTAGCCACGGTGGCGTGGCCGAGAAAGATCTTGTCGACGATTTCTTGGCGATTGATCGCCCATTTCAATGCCGTTCGCACGTCTGGATTATCAAACGGCGCCATCGCGGCATTCATCGGCAAGGTATAATGTCCGTAGCCGGTGACCTCGACGATTTCCACCTTCGGATTGCGTTTCAACATGCCGAGGGTCTTGAGGTCGGCGCGGCCGATATAGTCCACCTCGCCCGTCGACAAGGCCGCCATGCGAGCGGCAAGATCAGTGATGGCGATGAATTCCACCTCGTCGAGATAGGGCTTGCCGTTTTTGAAGTAGTTTGGATTGCGCTTGAGTTTCGCCGAAACGCCGGGCTGGAAATTCTCAAGGAGGAAAGCGCCGGTGCGAACCCCTGAAGCCCAGTCCGCCTTGCCGTCCTTGGCTGGCATGATGACCAGATGGTAGTCACTCATGATGTAAGGGAAATCGGCGTTGCCGCTCTTGAGCGTGAAGACCACCGTTTCCGGGCCGTCGGCCTTGATCCCGGCGACGGACTCCAACAGCGACTTCGCCGCCGATTTTGTGTCCTTGCCCATGTGATATTGCAATGACGTCACGACGTCATCCGCCGTCACAGTCTTGCCGTTGTGGAAGGTTGCGCCTTTGCGCAGCTTGAAGGCCCAGGTCTTGGCCCCATCCGAAGATTCGAAGCTCTCGGCGAGGTCCGGTTGGACATTGCCTTTGGCGTCGACCTCAGTGAGGCTGTTGGATAGCGAGCCCGAAAACGCGGTTTGTGTGAACGTATCGGGGTAGCCGGCCGGATCGATTGAATCCGTCGTCGCGCCATGAGCCATGCCGAGCTTGGCGAAGCCGCCGTGCATCGGTTCGGCACGCGCCCTGGCGACGAAGAGCGTGTCGGCGGCGGCGACCGTCAGGCCTGCGGCTATCCCAAGATGAATGAAGTCGCGGCGGGAAACTTTGCTGCCACCGACCAGGCTTTGCGCGAGACCAAGCTTGTATTCAGATTCTGACATTTGACTCTCCCATTGCGGAGTTCTCCGCGTTATTTTTTCAAGCACCTGCGAACAAATCTGCTAGTTGGCTTCGGCCATCTTTCTTCGAATTTTTCCAATCCCAATCGGCTTTTGGGCCAATCAGGCCGTCACATAGATGCTGCCGGCTTCGACGGTGACTGGAAATGTGCGAGCGCGAATGGACGGATCGACCAAGGCTTCACCTGACTTGATGTCGAATTCCCAGCCATGCCAGGCGCATCGAACGATCTCGTTTTCGCGATGATAGATGAATTGCGCTTGTTCAACGGGCGCGGTTGTCCCGCATTGCGGTCCCTCGCAAAGTGGAGCGCCGCGGTGCGGACAGACATTCAGCAGCGCGTGGAATGAATCTCCGATGCGGAAAATCCCGACCGAAAGGCTGCGGATCTTGGCGATAAACGGAGATCCTGTTTCGATCTCGTGGACGCGGCAGATATATGTCTTCTCGGGCATCGTATGGTTCCTCAGGCAGCATTCGCGGCTTGCGCACGGGGGATGCGTTTGTAGACTTCCAACGCATTCAGTCCCATGATCTTGCTCTTCCAGGCAGGAGGGATTTGCAGCGTGTTGGCATCGTCGTAATCCCAGTGCGGATAGTCCGACGCAAACATCAGCGTGTTTTCCCCGTCCATCGCTTCGAGCGTGGACCAGAGATGTTGGATGTTTGCAGGTTGCTCCAGCGGCTGCGTGGAAAAGCGGATGTTGCGCCGGCAATATTCCGATGGCAGCATCTTCAGCCATGGCGTCTCTTTACGCAGCGCTTTGTAGTCGGCATCCAGGCGCCACAGGACCGACGGAACCCAGGCGACACCGCACTCGATGATCACGAAGTAGAGGTCCGGCCACTTCTCGAAGACGCCATGGGCGATCATGCTTGCCACGTGCGACATCGCGGACATGTGCAAAATGGCATGCGTTTCCCAGAAGAATGTCGTGGGCGCAGGCGCAATGGCAGTTGAATTCACGCCGCCATGCCCGCCCAGATGTATGGCGAACGGCAACCCTACTTCAGCGCAAGCTTCGTAGATCGGATGGTAGAACGGGTCTCCATACGGCTTGACGGACCCTTGGGAAGCGAGAACCTGGACCATACGCGGATGACTGCCCAGACGGCGTATCTCGGCGGCAGCGAGCTTCGGATCCTGTGGTGCGATGATGATCGAACCCATGAAACGATCGTCTTTCGGCAGCCATTGGTTGATCTGATAGTCATTGTAGGCGCTGACCAGGGCGCTGGCATAGTAAGGATTGGCGAGGGTCGACGCCTCGATCGGCTCATCGCCGGTGAGGATCGCCACGTCGACTTTGTACTTGTCGAGGTGCTTCTCTTTCATGATGAGATAATTGTCGGCTTCCGTCTTCGGACGGACGTCCTTGCGGGAGAAGTCCTGCGGATGAAACCAGGGGCGATGGCCATGCGGAAATGCGCCGACTGGACCTGTTTTCTCGCCCTCGGTGAACATGTCTTTCCACAAGCCGGAAAGGTATGGCGTCAACACGGTGGCGCTTGACCAGTAATTGTGACAGTCGCAATCAACTATGAACACTTTGTTCCGCTCCGTGGCCCGTCCCGGCGGTGCGCCGGCCGATGATCTGGTGCAGCTTCCCCCTTGAGTATTGTTTGATCAAGCTTATGGTAGGCAGGAACATGATCGAATTTTTCGATCGGGATTTCCATGCAGCTTGATCACATCGAAACCTTTCTCGACATCATCGAATCGAGAAATTTCAATCGCACCGCAGATCGGTTGGGCTTAACCCAATCGACAATCAGCACCCGCATCAAGAACCTGGAGAGCGCAATCGGATCTGAACTGTTCCAACGCGGACGCGCCGGGGCAGAGCCGACTGCCGCAGGGCGCCGGTTCGAAGCCTACGCAAGATCTCTGGTATCCACTTGGTCGCAGGCTCGCCACGATGTCCGGGCCTTCAACCGTTTCGAAGGCACCTTGCGCGTTGCCGCCCAAGTGGGCATGACCCGCTCAGTCCTGCCCGGGTGGGTCGAAACCCTGTGCCAAGCACTTCCGAAGTCCTCAATCCATGTCGAGTCGGATTATTCGAACCAGATGGTCAGCGACCTCAGCATGGGAAACCTGGATATCGCGGTGCTTTATGCCCCCCGCTACTTGCCTGAGATCGCATACGAGCACCTGATGGTCGAGGAATATTTAATGGTTTCGACTGCCGCCAGAAACCTGTCGGACGTCGATCCCGACACCTACATCCGCCCAGGCTACACCGTCGTGCTGGAGAAAACGCACGCAGAGATGCTGGCTCAATTGGCGATCTGCCGACTTTCGACCGGATCGGAAGCTCTGGCGGAGATCATGCTCCGGCGAACGGGCGGCACTTGCTACATGCGCAGCGATGATGCGCGCAGGTTTACCGGTGAGATTCCATCGTTCCTGGTCGAAGGAGCGCCGACCTTGCACCAGCCAGTCCATACGGCGATACTGGCACGCCGCAAACACGAACCGATCATTCGCAAAGGCATCCGTGCTCTCCATCTCGCTGTTATGTCGCTGGAGGTTTAATCGATATTCCCGATCATAACGCTGGGATAATATTGCTGTTCAGCGGGGTAAGAACTGGCATGTTCGCTCGACCTAACGCCGAGCCGCACGATGAATGCATACGCCTCCATCCAAGCCTCAGATGTCGTGCCCACCATGCGTCAGCGGCGATGGGCACAAAAGACGCGAGATATAGTGCTCTGCCGTCGCGTGATAGACGAGACGCACGATGTGAAAACATTTGTTCTCACATCTGCCGCTGGTCGGATGTTCTGCTTCAGCGCGGGCCAGTATGTTCTCGTGCACCTCAGGATCAACGGCGCCACAATAACGCGCGCCTACTCGGTATCGTCACCGCCGACGCGACCGCTTGATCTTCAGATCACCGTGAAGCGAACGCAGGGCGGGCTCACTTCCAACTGGATCCATGACCATTTGACGCCGGGCAGCGAGATCGAGATCGAAGGGCCGCTCGGTTCGTTCAATCTGGATAAATTGCCGTCGGAGAAACCTGTTTTCCTTTCGGGCGGGAGCGGCGTGACTCCGACCATGTCAATGCTGCGTGCGCTTACAGACCGCGCAGACGACAGGGAGATCCGCTTCATTCACAGCGCGAAAACCCCAGGCGACATCATCTTCCGAGCGGAACTGGAAGCACTTGCCGCTCGCTTTCCCAATGTTCAAGTGACTTTGGTTTGCGGCCAGGGAGGTCCCGCTTGGACGGGTTCAACCGGCCGAATTGATGGTCGGATGCTGCTGAGCCTGGTTCCCGATCTTCACAAGCGCACCGTTTTTGCCTGTGGGCCCGAAGGATACATGAAGACGGCACGCGCCTGCCTTGATGCAATAGGCTTCCCGCCGGCGCAGTATCACGAGGAGAGTTTCGGAGGCAGCAATGGTTCTCGGTCGGAATTGGGCTTGGCGATTTCGTCTTCGGTCCGTTTTGTCCGCTCGGGTGTGGAGCATCGCTGCGCGCCCGGAGAGACCCTGCTGGACGCGGCGCGGAACTGTGGCATCTACATCCCAACCGCCTGCCAGCAGGGCGTTTGCGGAACGTGCCGAATAGCCAAACTATCCGGCGAGGTTACCATGGACGATTTGGGCGGACTGAATGCTAAAGAGAAATCTGCCGGCTATGTCCTGGCATGTTGCAGCCGCCCGCGAGGGACGGTTTTGCTCGATGCTTAGCTCGGCGTTGTTGACTGTTGGAAGATTCCGTCGGCGCACGCATCGGCGTCAGGGTCTAACCCAACGGCTCGACGCTCGAAGCTGTCAGTCCGTTATCGGCCCCCAAATGAGACGTTGGAAGCATTGAGGGCAGGGGACAGTTCGTGGCGCAAACGAGATAGCAGCTCCGAGTAGTCATCGCTGTTCGCGAAACGGTCGATTTCTGGACATCGCAATGTCGGGTATGGACTAACGCGCTATCTCGGCTCGAGGACCCATTCAGGTACGCGCCTGACATTAGGTATTGAGCATAGATCCGTGCGTCCCGGAAAGCGGACGCGGCACGATCCGGGTTAGGCGAGTAAGATACGCTCGATGACGGCGGCGCGCGCGGGAACGTCGCAACCAAGGATGAAGCTGTTGCTGGAGTCGAGCGGGCATTCACGCGGCCATGCCGGAGCAGATCGGCGCTACGACGGCCCAGCAGCCTTTGTCGCGGGGGGTTGTGTGCGTCAAGTTCTGCAAAATGGGGCAACCATGATGCTGGTCCTGCGGCTTGGCGCAGAGCGACCAGCGATCGCCATTTCCGATGCCAGCGCCTAAGCCTTTTATGAGACCTAAGCGCAGCTTGCCGGCCGCAGCATGGTCCCAATTTGGGACGAATAGTTTGGCACCCATATTGCACCCACATCTTTCGCCGGCTGATCCCCGGTCCTGATCGCGTACTCTGATCAGGTGTAAGGCTCGCCGGGCTCGAGGTTGTTGGGGTCTTCGCCCGGCGAGTTGTCTGCCAATGCGCAGTCACAGCCACATGGTGACGCCATACTCCGAAATGCCGCAAGCATTCCGCGGTTGTGCATCGCCCGACCAAGGTCGATCGGTATGGGACTTCAGTCGCGCTAAAGGGCGATACGGTCTGCGACTCCGGATTTTTTGCTAGATTTCAGAGGGTTACAAAGCGCTTCGCAGTCGTCAGTCGCTCATTGCAACAAGCATTTATCTAAAGTTCATTCAGTCGAATTAGGAAACTCTTATAAGCCGCTCTATAACGAATCGGCGAGGTGGCTATTCGCCTGAGGAGGTACCATGACATCCCGAAAAACCCTTTTGGCGGCGCTTGCCGCGCTTGCGCTAGTGACCGCTCCTGCTTTCGCTGGTGCGGGTGGAAACGGTGGTGGTCACGGCAATGGTGGTGGTCACGGCAATGGTGGTGGTCACGGCAATGGTGGTGGTCACGGCAATGGCGGTGGTCACGGCAATAGCGGCAAGTCCGGCAACAGCGGCGGGAAGTCCGGCAACAGCGCTTCGCACGGCAAGTCGGCATCGGCTCACGCCGGAAAGAAGGCCTCGGGCGAAGACCAGGTCGCCGTCGACGACATTGAGGTCGCCGCGACGCCTAAGGACAAGAACATTCACGCCAAGCTTGGCCGGCTGAACTCGCTGCAGCGCAACATCAACGCTTATATGAACTCCAAGAGCAAGAAATTCGGCGGCATTCAGGCTTATGTGACAGCTTCGGCTGCCGCCAAGGGCGCCCAAGCCGCGGTAGATGCCGCCCAAGCGGAAGTCGACGCGTTGAACGCCAAATTGAACGACCCGAATACTCCGGCCGACCAAGTCCCGACCCAGGAGCAGATCGATGCAGCGCAGGCGGCGCTCGATGCTGCCAATATAGCGGCGGCCGATGCTGCTGCCGCCGTCCCATCGCTGGATGACGCGCTCGCCGATATGGCCAACAAGCCGGTCGACGCCGAGGTCACCGAATGGGCCAACAGCGTGCTTGCCGAGAAGATCGACGAGATGGCTTCCAAACAGGATCCTGCGCCAACGCCGTAAGACCGGTCACCGCTGAAACGACCCTAGTCGAACGTGCAAGCCGCCGGGTCACACCCCCGGCGGCAGGGAGACGACGAGCTTGCCACCTTTTCTCCTCTTTGAGGGCGACCCCTAAACAAGCGGAGTCGCTACCGACGCGTAGGAACAAAAGTGCCGAAATACCGTGTTGAGGAGATCGCAGCCGATGCCGTGACGGCCACCCACACCGTCAACGCGAAAACTCCGATCAGGGCGGCGCGCGAAGCGGCGGAACGCGAGGTCATTCTACGCCCGGCCACATCTTCGAATACAGCTCAGCCTGTAGGGCGGTCCATACCCGGCTGGCCGCGGCTCACGCTGGTTTCTTGAAACGCACCATGCCGTCGACCTCGATGCGCAAGTTCGACTATTGACCCGGACCAGGGTTCTCTCGGTCTGTTTGAGCGAGGGGGGAAGCAATACGATTTCCTGGGCGTGCCGCTTGAGGCGTTTGTCGCGTTCAAATCTGCCCCACCAAGGGCCGCTATTCAACAATCACATCCGCAACCAACTATGCATTCCGGCTCGCCCAAGAAAAGGCTGCAGGCTCCTTGGACGATTAAGGGAGGTTCTTTCAGAAAAACGGCCCGCGCTGATCGAAGGGCGCGGGCCGGTCCGTTGCCGCCGGTCGGCAGCGGGAGGCATCCATTCCGGCCGGTGCAAACCAGCCCCTCCCGCCACAATTAGCAACCTTCGGCAGTCGTTTTCATCTGTCCAGGGGCTGCGGACTTGGCACTGGTGTCATCCTGTTGACCAGGAGCGGCCTGCTTAGCACTGCCACTCTGCTGGCCGGGCGCACAGTCCTTCGCTGAGTTCGAATTGGTCGACTTCGTTGTGGTCGAATCTGTGTTGTTATCTGTCGTCGGCATCGTTGTGGTAGTGGAGGAGCCACTCGACGTCGTCCCTGTTGTCCCTGTCGTCCCCGCGAACGCAAGCCCGCTGGAAAGAGCCATCATGGCAGTGGCAAAAAGAAGCCGTTTCATTCTTCATCTCCTAATGGCAAGTAATGTCCCTTCCATTCGATAACGGGGGATGCGAAGGATCGGTTCCAACGCGACCTTGTCTTGACCGGCAGCTTTGGGGCGGCCGTTAGCGGACTGGCAGCCTTCACACGGCGGATCTTCGGTAGCTGACATTCCGGCTAGCGCGGACATCGCCTTCCCCATGGGCAGAAATTAGTCTCCTGGGGCCCGCCCACGTTTCTCTCAAGCCACCGATTTCATGGCCGACAGGTTATCACGATGTGTCTGAAGGTGGAGAAGCTGATCGTCGCCGCTTGGTTGTGCAGCCCTTCAGCCGTGGGCCAACCTCCGAACACCCTTGAAAAAGAACTTGAAGTCGTCCCGCACCAGAGCGAACGTCTTCGGATGATCGGGATAACACGGCGGTCACGAGACACCTGTTCCCGCGTCTTTTGCTCGCTCGCCGGCGCAGCGGCAAATTGATCATAGACGGTACTAAGTGGTCTTGCTGCTCCGGCATCTCGCCGTGAGGAAGAAATGACGCTGAGGATGCCCAACTGTCGTCGGGTCCGCTGGCCGCGCTTATGGGTCACGCCGCAGGCGTTGCAATCCCTTCTAAAGCGATGATCCTGGTGTTAGCGGAACGTTTGCGGATCTCGATCAGCCGGGCGTATTCCGGCGAATTATACCAGCCCATCAATGACGCCATGTCGGGGAATTCGACAATGACCAGTCGGTGTGGATCCCAATCACCTTCCAAAACCTTGGTGGCGCCACCGCGGCCCAGGTACCGCCCACCGTACCGCTCTTCGGTAGCGGGAACGTCCCGCCGATATTCCTCGAACAAGGCAGCGTCTTTTACGTCTACATCCGCTATCAGATAGGCAGCCATCTGTGTTTCCTCCTTAGACCCCGCTCGCCCTCCTCGGCTTCGGCGTCGTCGGTCCGCACCCTAACGACGATCTCCGTGGCGACATCCAGCGCCAGCGCGCTTTTCGATGATTGTTGGCGCTGCCACGGCTTTCCTTCTTTCGCATGGTTCGCAAAGATTAGCATGATCGCTGCTCTCGTGTCTGGCGGTCTCCCTCAAAGCGTCATCGAGCGCCCTTCAGATGAGACACCGCCGTCTCGACAGGTAGGCTCGGCAGGGTTCGGTATTTCTTCGGTTCTTTTCAACCAAAGCTTGTCGAAAAGCGCGAATGAATAGGAAATATGCAACCTGAAAGATGATAAAAATCAGCAAGGTCCATGCAAGGGACTTCCAGAACGAATCGGTTGCTAGGTAAGTCCAGGTCGCTACCACGGTCGACGTGGCAAACATCCCAATCAGTAATCGCGGAAAAAACATCATGTTCAATGCCGCCCATAGCTGGACCGACCGGTCTCACGTCTACTCCCCAGAAGAACGTAAGGTTTCACTAAATTAGTAATTGCGCAAGCACCAATGGCCAGAACCAAACCTTCCGAACAGCTTTCCCGGGCTGAAATCGAGCGCTTCCTGGCGGCAGCCGAAGCGCTGCACAAGAGCATATTCGGGTCGCTGTGCGTACCACAGCGAGCATGCCAAGCTCTGTGAGGTCCATCGACCCCTTTTGAAGGCGATCGAGAACATCACCGGCCACAAGGCGCAGTTCATCCAAAGGAACGGGACAGGGCCGTCTCAGCCGCGCGGGAGCCGTCTGGCTAGCCGCCGGTCAAGTCCTATAAGCTCGGATGCGAAGCTTCGCTTCTCTTCCCGCAGGGTATTGCGATGCATTTTAAGCGCTTGAGTTTGCCGACGGTCTTCTCGAAGCGTACACTTTAATACCTGGGGTGGCGAAGCCCGCCAGCCGAGTGGTTGCCCTCCGCTCGCAGCCAACCGGCTCCGTGGCTCGGTGAATGGCTAGCACTGTCGCAGCAGTCCTCCGAACGCAGCCCGCCATGGCGGTGGCCGGCTTAGCAGTCTGATGCCCCCTCGCGGGCGAGATTGTCCACGTCGAGCGGATTGCTGACCAGTTTCAGCGCGCCGTCCGGGTTGCGCGGCCATTCCGCTTCCGGGCGATCCCAATAGAGTTCTACCCCGTTGCCGGGGATCGCGCACATAGATCGCCTCCGAGCCGCCATGGTCATTCGCGCCGGTGAGCGTCACCCCTCTGCTCGCAGGCGGCGCAGCGCAGCCGCCACCGCCGCCCGTGTCGGATAGAGAAAGGCGACATGGTGTAGGCCCGTCGTGCCAATCGGGGGCGCGGCGCCGCCGCGGCTTTTCCAGTTAGTGAGCGCCAGATGATGGTGATATCCGCCCGCCGCGAGAAAGGCAGCCTCCTCGCTTAGCGACATGGTGACGCCGAACCCGAGGGCACCGCAATAAAAGGCTAGCGATCGCTCGATGTCGGCGACGTTGAGATGGACGTGACCGACCCGAACGCGCGGGTTGATGGCATATTTTTCGACGACGCTGGCGGCGTCATTGGGATTGATCGATTGATCGTTCATGGCCTCCGCTCCCCTGCTGGCGATTTCCACAAGCGAAATCATCGCGCAAATGCATTGCCCGGAAAATATGAGATGACTGGAATGAGCATCCCGTTTTCTGCATAATCCGGGAATGCGCATCGACGAGATATGTGTCTTCATCAACGTCCTCGAGGCAGGGAGCTTTGCCGGCGCGGCGCGCCGTCTCGGCATGCCTGCAACGACAGTGAGCGCCAAGGTCGCGGCCCTGGAGCGACGGCTCGGGCTCTCGTTGATCCAGCGCACGACCAGAAAGCTGCGCGCTACGCCCAAGGGCCAAGCCTATTTCGAGCGGTGTCGCATCGCGCTGCGAGAAATCGAGACCGTCGAAGCTGAGCTTCGCGCAGAGTCGGCGGGGATGGACGGACAGCTTCGGCTGACGGCGTCAGTGGATATCGCGCAGACGCTTCTACCGCCTGTTATTGCAGCGTTCCGTAAGGCTTATCCGGCGGTCGCCGTTGATCTCGTCGTCACCGACCGCGTTGCCGATCTCGTCGCCGACGGCATCGACCTCGCCGTGCGCGTCGGCCCGTTGCGCGATTCCAGCCTGATCTCACGCGCTTTCGTGACGGGTCCTTCAGGACACTTCCAAGGCCTACCTCGGCCGCCGGGGCACACCTGTCTCACTGGAGCAACTCGAACATCACGATCTAATCGCCCTCAGCAAGGCATGGGCGCGACCGCTGCCGATGCTGGCGGGCGACCGGAAGATCGGTGTTGACCTGACAGGGGGCCTCACCTGCGATGATCTGCTAACGGTGAGGGCGCTCGTGGCGATAGGATTGGGCATCAGCTTTCTTCCAGGCTATCTCGCCCATCAGCTCGATCTGGTGCGGGTACTCCCCGAACTGCGTTCACCGTTTACCGGCCTAGTCTTTGCTTATCCGGCACAGAAGTGGGCGCAACGACACCGGTCGCACCTGGTGCAGATGTTCGACAGCTCCGTGGTGCGCGGTCATGTCTCGGCGGTAGGGGCAAAAGGGCCTAGGCGATAAGATAGGTATTGCCCTGCGGAATCGGGTGGGATTCTAACTGCGATGACACACGAATTGCTTGCAGACGACGGTTGGGCCGAGACGATTGAGCTTCTCGGCGGCGAAGATTTGCTTACGCGGAGCGCCCGCGAGACGAAGGCGTTCCTGCGTCCGCAGGGCGTTCAATCGGCGCCCGATTTGTTGCGCCTGACGCGCGGCGGCTTCTCGACCAAAATCCATCTGAAGACACCTAACGCGTTCATTGGACAGCGACCCATTACTTGGCCCGCCGGCTCATGTTGGCGGGCTTTTTTGCGTCAGTCGGGAACAACCTCGCTCTGAGGCTGTTCGGTCACACCCGGCTCGTTCTTCAGCGATTCCTGCCGGTGACCAAGATGTCCTCTCCACTCGTCATGGTCGGCCCGCGCAGCCTCGGAAGCAGGCGCGGGCCTCATTCGCCGTCATTGCTGTGTGCTCGGTGCGCAACCGCTTCTTTGAATGCGCGTGCTGCTGCATCGCAAGCGACACGTGAGGAGCCGTTCACGGACAGGATGATTTCGGCTGCCTTCACGGTCAAACCGTGTTTTTCGGCGAACTCTGCGGCTGTGTATGCGAGTTTTGTTTTTTCGCTACTCCGCATTTCTGACTCCATAGATCTCTTGCGCCTCGTGCAAGCTCTGTCGGGCCTGTTGCAGTGATCGATGCAAGTTCGCCAGCAATTCGTCGGCGTCGGCCGTCGGACTGCCTTCGTGATCCAGTAAGCCGACGATAATATCCTGCTTGGAAACGATGCTCTCGTTGTGAACGAGTTGGCCCATAAAATATATGAGCCGGCTCTGTGCCGGTGTGGGCATGGGCCTTCTCCCTGGTCGGGCGAAAGCCTGATGATCGCTCCCAAGCGCCTCGTGCCTGTTTGTTTTTGATTTTTCGAGGCGACCGCAGCAGTGTGCGCTCGTTAGCAGGCCATGGCAACCGGCCAGGCAATTGCAGCATCCACGCTGCGCACGCCGCCCTGACCGCGCGTGCCGGCCCCTGGCGTCGCTCGGCCGCTACTTCAGTGTTTCCGGTTGACAATCGTGGTCGGCGCACCGCATTTTCGCATTGAGGGACAAACGTGGGGAACCCTGCATGAAGAAGCCTTATCAGAAGCCGGAACTAAAGAAGCGCGAGAAGCTCTCGGCCGTAACGGCTGTGTGCACGCCATCAACCTGCACCGATGAGTGAGAACCTTTAGGCCCAAGGCGCTTTGCCGAAATTCGCTAGAGAGGGACTGCAGTGAAGAAAGAATACAGCAAGCCAGTACTGACCAAACGTGGGCGTCTCAGCGCAGTGACGGCGCAATTGGCACCCAGTGTTGAACCCAGAGGAGCCTAGGCAAACCCCTGCAACAAAGCCAGTTGGCTTCGGCGGCGGGCTTTTCCGCTTCCAGGCGCCGAAACTTATCTTCGCGTGCCTGTCACAACGAGCCATGCGGTTTCCGTGCTCGGTCTCCGCACTTCAGGGTCGCTGAACCCTGCCTCTCGCAAGGCAGCAATGACCTCATCCGGCTCGCGAGGTGTAAAAATATCGGCCGGCATGTTCATCCGGTCCATATGTGCCTTCGGGAGGAAGCCAAGCACGACGCGACCGCCTGGTTTGAGGACGCGATGGAGCTCTGCGGATCCAGCTCTAAGGCTTTGCCAGAAGTACACTGTGTGGACGCTGAGAGCCTTGTCGAATGTGCTATCCGGCAAGGGCAAGTCCTCGACTAGCCCGGTTCGGAACTCGGCTCGTCCGACGCGCACTGCATCGGCGAACCGGTGGGAGGCAGCGTTCACGACATCCTGCGAGCGGTCAACACCGCAAACGAATGCTGCCTCACGGATAAGTTGCGGCAGTAAAACTGCGCCGCCGAAACCGACCTCCACGGCACGATCTACCGGGACCAGGTGCACTTGATCGAGAGCGTAGCCGTTGAGCCGGGCATTGCCCCGGTTCATTCCGGCCCGGACCAGCCAGCCGCCGGTTCGGTCGGCCAGGACAGTGGTTTCGCTATAAATCGTGGCGCCATCCGATCCCACCCATATTCGGGTCATCTAGCCACCATGCGCCTAGAAGCGGCCGCCCCGCAAACGCTGCTTCGATAGCGATGACCAGTTGGGTTGTGCTGCGCTCTTAGGCGTCGCATTCCAGCGGCTGGTGGTCCGGTTGCTCGTGCCACATCACCTGGCGGAAGTCGCGACGGTCTACCTTTTGCGCGCAAATGGGGCGCGCATAGAAATGCTCTTCCCAGTCAGGTCATGTGGCTTGCCGGGGATGGGCGGTCCGAGGTTGGCTATTCTGGCCGTGCCCGACCGAACCCGTCGTAGCGCAAAACTTCTGCAAGGCGTGCCCGTTGTCCGATCGCCCGCTCGCATTTTTTGTACCATATATTCGCGGCTTCCATTAGCATCCCCTCATGGCAACTCTGCGGTACGGCGTAAGGCGGGAACCGGATGGGACGTGGACGGTGTTCGACGTGTTCACCGGGCTGCCGGCTATTGTAGCGGGCCACCCATCTGTCGACCTTCCCGACATGGAGTATGCCGAAGAGCTGGCGGCCATCCTGAATGCCAACGACCTGAAGCAGAGGCTATCTCAAGGGAGGTTCCCCGGAGGGTTCGCCTGACTGAAGTGGCATTAGCCCCCGTTGTATGCCCATCCAGGATGGTTCGTCCGATCCGAGCAAGCATTTGTTATTGATCTACCGACTACGACGGTCTTAAATCGACTTGCCATTGCGTTTCGTAGGGAGGATGTGATGAGCAACGTGGTGTCAATTCGCAAGGCCACGCCTCGCGTGGAAGTGGTCGGAGCCAGTGGCGAATGGGTCGTCCGCATCATAGAGACCGACCAGGAAATTACACGCTCATTCGGCCTGGAATCGTTTGCGCTGTCCTTCGCTGAAGGCCAGCGGATACGGCTACATCTCGACAAGGTTGTGCGGCTTCAGGACCCTCCTGCGGCTAGGTAACCTCAGTACCTGGACGGTGTTGGACGATTCCATGGCTGGTGAGATGCTTGCGGTGTGACGTCTCTCGTCCGCCGGACGCAAGGGCGGCGGGCACCTTTTGAATTGACAAGGCGCGGGCTGATTGACAACCTTTGGCTGTAAATGCGCTTTGCCTCAAATTTCCACTGGAGGGACTGCATGAAGAAAGAATACAGCAAGCCAGTACTGACCAAACGTGGGCGTCTGAGCGCAGTGACTGCGCAGTTGGCACCCAGTGTTGAACCGCGATCCACATCCTAAGCAAACCACGGCCCTGCAACAAAAGCCCGCTGGCTTCGGTCGGCGGGTTTTGTTCTGACGCGTGGTAGGAACCGGCGATGAGGCTGTTCCTCGTCGCACTCGTTGTTTTGTCTTTGATGGCCGTCGGCTTCTGGCTGGCGGCCCAGTTGTTCCTGCCTCACTGATCGAGCTCCAGCGGCTCATGATCTGGTTGCTCGTGCCACATGACCTGGCGGAAGTCGCGCTTGTCGACCTGCTGGCCGCAGATCGGGCATGGGTGAAATCGATCGTGCCCGTCCTGCGGTTGGTGTGGCTTGCCGGGCTTAGGCGGTCCAAGGTCGGCTATTCTGGTCATGCTCGAACGAACACGATTTCGCGGCAAAAGTTCCTTCAGTTGCTCTTCTCAGTTGGTGAAAGACATCGCACCAAAAGCGATAGTCATCTGGTCGACCGTCGAAATGAGCCTCCAAAGCGCACTGCGCCACGGCGGTCGCCGCTTCCAACCCGTAGAGATCGACCGCAGATTGAGCGGCCTGATCTCGGTACATGCGAGGCGAGGAGGAATTGCAGCGCACCTATTTCGTCTGGCAGGTCGGACTTCATCGAATCGGAATGGAGTTTTTAGACATTCGTTTATCTATTCGTGGTTTCTAATACATATGGCATCCAACGCGTTCACCCGGATTTGGTTTGCTTT
>NZ_JAMYPC010000038.1:0-18281 GCF_040320155.1 Mesorhizobium sp. M0771
TCCGTAGCTTTCCAACTTCGACGAACCTGCGATGTTCCGTAAGTGAGAGCATTTATCTCAGCCGAAACGAAGAGCTTCGTCAGGCACGCACCCAGTCACCAGTGAGTTGCCCTGTCCCTCGTGCGGAGCCCCAGTTGCTCCGTACGAACGGGTGCGCCCGACATGGTTGACGCGATCCCAAAGAAAACCGGAAGAGCGGACTTGGATCGCTTGACCTGGGCAAATATGATCCTGACGCCTTGCAGAGGGACTGGATGGAAATCGGTCGGGTCGAGCGCAAGCTCTCGGCGATCCTTGCGGCTGACCTCGCCGGGTACAGTCAACTGATGGGCGCTGACGAAGAAGGTGCCCTCGAGCGCTTGAACAGCCATCAACGTGACCACCTCGATCCCTGTATTGCCGTCGGCGACATCATCGAACAGGACGGTCACGTCTTGGGCGCGGGGGTCAACATCGCCGCGCGTCTGGAGAGGATCGCCGAGCCTGGCAGGATCTGCGTTTCCGAACGCGTGCAGGAACATGCAGCGGGAAAGATCGGCCTGCGCATCGAGGACTCGTGACGTCCGGCGGAGTGCCCAGAATTTTGCCTGGTATCGTCGCGCCTCATCCATTCGGCCCAGCTGAGCATTTGCCGCGAACATAACAGCCTGAGGGCTGGCCGTTTGGCGACGCCCGCTTTTGGTGAATGGACTGAACCCGGGAACCGACTGTCATGAGGCGCGAAGCCGCCGTTCGCGTCGTGAAAGACATACCTCCACATCGGTGAGATTGTGGAATAGCGGTGACCAACCTGGACTAAGATCTAGGGTCAAAGGGGGCGCTCACGAGCCGCCTAATCGATAGACCGGGATGCCGAGCTTGCGGGCCTTGTCGGCGAGGTTCTCCTGAATGCCGGTGCCGGGAAAGATGATGACGCCGATCGGCATGACCGCCAACATCTGGTCGTTGCGCTTAAAGGGAGCGGCCTTGGCGTGTCTGCTCCAGTCGGGCTTGAAGGCGACCTGCGGCACCTTGCGATGATCGGCCCAGCCGGCGGCGATCTTTTCGGCGCCTTTGCGTGATCCGCCGTGCATCAACACCATGTCGGGGTGCTTGGCACGGATTTGGTCGAGCTTTGCCCAGATCAGCTCGTGATCGGCGGTATCGCGGCCGGAGAAGGCGATCTTGGAGCCAGCGGGCAACATGACGTCGGCTTCCGCGCGCCGCCTGGCCGCGAGGAAGTCGCGGCTATCGATCATTGCGGCGGTGAGATGGTGGTGGTTTACCATCGACCCCGTGCGCGGTCGCCAGGCAGAACCGGTGTACTGATCGTAGTGTTCGGCGGCCTGGTCACGCATCAACTCGAAGGCATCGCGCCGTTCGATCATGGTCTGGCCCTGGGCGGTGAGTGTCTCGAGTTCAACCGCCTTGATCTCGCTTCCGTCCTGCTCGCGCTGCAGGCGGCGCTGGGCCTGCTCATTGTCGTCCAGTTGCCGCTCGATCCGTTGTGCAGCTCGGTGGAAGACATTGGTGACGGACCAGAGCAGGTCATCAAGGTCGGGTTCGAGGCGCGTGTCGGCGAGGGTGCCGATGAGGGCGTCAAAGATGTCGGCCACGGCTCCGGCCACTTGGTCGCCACCGGGGAGCGGTCGCGGATCGGGCTCGTCCGCAAATGGTCGCCAGCCATAGAGCTGGAGTTCGGTGAGGATGTGATCGGTCGGAGAAGCGGCGTGGTGCGGTTCAATGTCGTCGTGCTCGCTCATGGGGATGCTCCCGTCGGTTTGACCGCGACCCTCGCGGCCTTCATGGCGACGAGAGCCCACGGGCGGGTTGGCCCGACACCCGAAGCGAAGCGGAGGGCCGGAGCGCAGCGGAGGATGGCGGCGGCCGGCTATTTTGCATCGCGATGGAAAGGCGTCGCGCCCAATCGCTGCCATTCGCGAGTGGTCGTGCGTCGCCGGAAAATAGTCGGCCGCCGCCATTGCCTGGCCGGCCAGTTCGTGGCCCGATCGCCCTCTCGAAGGCCGGGTCGCGGTTCTCTGCCGGCGGGCTACGCATCCATTGCGCCGCACCGGCACCGTGCGCCGCGCGCTTCCCCTCACGGCTCATGCCGCCTGTGTCAGGTAGCGGATACGATCTTTGCGCATGAGCTGATCCGCAATCGAGGACCGGAAGTCGACAAGTCCGAAATGGCGGAGGTCTTCGTTGAAGTCCTCCGTCACCGGCGACAGCACGATTGCCTCGATTCCGGCGTCCGTAGCGCGCTCTAGCAGGTTTTCTCGGGCACCGTCACCGGCCGGATCGTTGTCGCGGATGACATAGAGCCGGCGCAGGGTCGGCGGGAACAGGATGGCGGCAAGATGGGCTGCTGAGAGTGCCGCAGCCATCGCCATATCGGGCAAGGCGCATCTGAGCGATAGCGTCGTCTCGATGCCTTCGCCTGCCGCCATGACGCTGCCGGGTACGCCGAAGCGGACGGCGTTACCGAGAAGGTCACCCATTGCCCGACGCGGCGTGTCGACCGGTGCCTTGCCGGTGCCATCCGGTGCGAGCCAGGTGCGGTGCGCGCCGGTCAGATGTCCATCCAAGTTGGTAACGGCGGCAATCATTGCCGGCAAGGTCTCGGTCGGTCCATGATCGCCGGGCCGGTAGTAGCAGCGCGGATGGAACCGCAGCGATCCGGTGCCGGACAAAGTCGCAATGCCACGTCCACGCAAATAGGTTTCCACGAGGGTGCCGATGATGGGCTTCGACATGGCGACCAGTCGGCGAGCCGCTTCCGGAGATCCAATGGGGACCTGCGTGATCGGCGCGGCCAGTCGGGGTGGCATGGCATCTGGCATAGCGAGAAACAGGCGCGCCTCATCGGCGACGTCCCGGAAGTTGACCAGTCCGAGGGATTCGCGGATGACGTCGAGCAGGTCGCCATGCTCGCCGGTAGCGGCGTCGGTCCATTTGCCTGGCGGTCCCTTCGGGGATGGCTGCAGACGCACGAACATCGAGCGGCCCGGCGCATTGCGGACGTCGCCGACGCTCCAATAGTTGCCCTGGCGACGGCCATTGGAGAGGTAGTGGCGGCACACCGCCTCGGCATGTTCGGCGAGGCGGTGTGCGAGGTCGGATGCAGCGTGACGCGGAATCATGCAGCCTCCCGCTCACTGACCCGCTCGATTGGGAAGCGGTCGAGCACGCGCTCCAGCACGGCGAGCCCGTTGGCGTCGATCGGCACGAACATCCTGAGCTTCCACGAAATGATCTCGTGGAAGAGACCGTAGGCGGTGAGGCGCTCCCGCATCATGTCGGTGAAGCCCGACAGTTCGATGCGCCACGCGCCCATGACGCGGCTGCGGCGAAGCTGGAGACCCTCGGCGAGATCAAGGATCATCCGCCCGTCGATCAGCGCCGCGAGCGCCTGCTCGGGCGATAGCGATGCGACGCCTGTCGCCGTGGCGTTGGCGGCCCAGGCCGGCGTGACAAGGCGACCAATTATGCGCTCGCCCTCGTCGGTCTGAAGTCGAAAAACGCGGGTCGACTCGTTTGGCAGACGCTTCCAGATCGGCAACAACAGGCCCGTCACCATGTGCAGCACGGCATCGGCAAACTCGGGAGTCTCGGCGACCTCCGCATTCCATGCTGCAGCGAAAGCTTCACGGTGGGCCTCGACCCAGCGGGTTTCGCCCATAGCCTTGAGCGGCATGTTCTGGCCTTCCATTGGCCGGATCAGGCGGACCCGCGGCTCGATCTCGCCGTCGTCGAGCATGATGCTGGTGGTTGGGATCTGCACGGCGGCGCGGCCAGATTGCTCGTTGATCAGTAGGATGGCGCGCAAATCGCGAAGGTGATGGAGCGCCGCATCGAGCATGACGGGCCGATTGCGCTTGCGCTGGGTGATCGTCAGCAGCCGCGTTTCGGCGCCGGTGCGCGGATGGGCGTAGATGACCTGCCGGTCGGTGATGACGAAGCTCTCGGCCCGCAGGGTCTCCAGCCCGGTGTCATAGGTGCCCGAGGCGATGGCGCCACCGATCCGAGCGGCCAGAAGCTGCTCGAAGGCGCCGAACAGCACGCCCTGCACTTCGATGGTCAGCGCCAACAGGCGATTGAGGAAGGTGGTGATCGGCGGCAACTCGTCCTTGATGCCGTTGTTGTCCATCAGCTTGAGACCGGTCGCCGCCTCGAAACGCTGGAGTGTGCAACCCTCGACCTTGCCGCGTACGATCAGGAGATAGAGCTGCCGCAAGGCATCGCCGGCATAGTGGCTTTCAAGATTGTCCTCTGGCCGGAACAGCCCTTGGCCACCGGTCTGGCGCTGGCCGCGCGTGATTGCGCCCAACGTGTCGAGACGGCGGGCGATCGTCGAGAGGAAGCGCTTTTCCGCCTTCACATTGGTCGAGATCGGCCGGAACAGCGGCGGCTGCGCCTGATTGGTCCGATGCGTGCGGCCCAGGCCCTGGATGGCGGTGTCGGCCTTCCACCCGGCTTCGAGCAGATAATGCACACGCAGCCGCGTGTTCCGTGCCAAGAGTTCGGCATGGTAGGAACGACCCGTCCCGCCGGCGTCGGAAAACACCAGAACGCGCTTCTGATCGTCCATGAAGGACTGCGCCTCGGCCAGATTTGCCGACCCTGCTCGGTGCTCGACGACCAGGCGGTCGCGCTTGCGCACGATGCGGCGCGAGCGGCCAGTGACTTCGGCGACGAGGTCCGCGCCGAAATGTTGGACGATCTGGTCGAGCGCGCCGGGGACAGGCGTCAAGCTGGCGAGTTTCGCGATCAGCTCGTCGCGCCGGGCGACCGCCTCGCGGCTCTCGACCGGCTGGCCATCGCGGTAGACCGGGCGCGACGACAGATTGCCCTCCGAATCCGTGAAGGGCTCGTAGAGCTGCACCGGGAAGGAATGAGCGAGGTAGTCGAGGACGTATTCGCGCGGCGTGATGTCGACGCGAACATCGTTCCATTCCTCGGTCGGCAACTCGGCCAGCCGCCGCTCCATGAGCGCCTCACCCGTCGAGACGATCTGGACAACGGCCGCATGGCCCTCCTCCAGATCGCCGGTGATGGATTTGATCAGGGTCGGTGTCTTCATGCTGGTCAACAAATGGCCGAAGAAGCGCTGCTTGGCGCTTTCAAAGGCGCTGCGCGCGGTCGACTTGGCCTGGGCATTGAGCGTGCCGGTGCTGCCGGTGATGTTGGCCGCCTGCATCGCAGCATCGAGATTGTTGTGGATGACGCCGAAGGCCCCAGCGTACGCGTCATAGATGCGGACCTGTTCGGGCGTCAGCTCATGCTCGAGCAGTTCGTATTCGACACCGTTGAAAGAGAGCGAGCGGGCGGTATAGAGGCCAAGTGCCCTGAGGTCGCGTGCCAGTACTTCCATCGCCGCCACGCCGCCAGCCTCGATCGCCTCGACGAACTCGGCGCGGGTCGAGAATGGAAAATGCTCGCCGCCCCAGAGGCCGAGCCGCTGGGCATAGGCGAGATTGTGCACGGTGGTGGCGCCAGTCGCCGACACATAGACGATGCGGGCATTCGACAGGGCGTGCTGTAGCCTCAGGCCGGCACGGCCTTGCTGGGAGGGAGCGGCGTCGCCGCGTTCGCTCTTGCCGCCACCGGCATTTTGCATGGCGTGCGCCTCGTCGAAGATGATGACCCCATCGAAATCCGGACCCAACCATTCGACGATCTGCTTGACCCGCGAAAGCCTCTCGCCGCGATCGTCGGACCGCAGCGTGGCATAGGTGGTGAACAGGATGCCGTCCGCCAGCGTGATCGGCCTGCCCTGCGGGAAGCGGGAGAGCGGGGTGACCAGCAAGCGCTCCATGCCGAGCGCGGACCAGTCGCGCTGCGCATCCTCGATGAGCTTGTCTGACTTGGAGATCCAGACGGCCTTGCGACGGCCCTGCATCCAATTGTCTAGGATTACGGCGGCGGACTCGCGGCCCTTGCCTACACCGGTACCGTCGCCGATCATGAAGCCTTGCCGGAAGCGCACGGCCCGCGCCGCGTCATCTGCCGCCGCGCTAATTACGTCAAAGGTATCGTCGAGCGTCCAGGCGCCGGCGAGATACTCGGCGTGAGCATCGCCCGCATAGATGACGGTCTCGAGCTGCGCGTCCGAGAGCAGGTCAAGGACGTTCTTCGGCAGGCGCGGCCGATAACTCGGCTTGGGCGGCGCGACCGAGGCCATGGCCGCCGATTGCACGAGTTGGGTGGGGTGCGGCTGCGCGCCGGGAATGCGGATCGCCTGAAGCGCGTAGTCCTCGTAGATGGCGTCGCTGATGTGGCCGCCCTCGGCGGCCTTCCAGTCGAGCACCTCATAGGCGAGCTCAACGGCATCGGGACCAGTGAGCGGTGGCCGCGGTGTTATTCTTGCCGTGGGACCAAGATAGCCGCGCACTGTGCGGGGTGCGGCCGACGACGATGTGGGAGTTGCACCTGCGGGTATGGTGACCGGCAGCCGTGCCGGCACATGCTCGCCGACCCATGCGATCAGCGTCGCGGCATCCGGGGCAACGCCCTGATCTGGCGGGAACACGTCCGGATCGTCCGCCGGCACCCGGTCGATGACGGTGAGGCGTGTCGGAAAGGTCGTGCCATGCTTGGCATAGGCCAAGCCGTCGATGGCGGCGGAGAAGACGATGCGGCCACGTTCCTGCAGGCGAGTAAAGGCGGCGGTCCAGGCCGGGTGGTCGGGCGCGAAGTTCGCACCGGTAATCGTCACCAGCCGCCCGCCGGGCGCAAGGCGCGCCAGGGCCGAGGCGATGTGCCGCCAGGCCGCGTCGCCCATGCGGCCCTCGACGTTGGCCATGACCGAAAAGGGCGGGTTCATCAGCACCACGCTCGGCACGGCGCCGGGATAGAGATGGTCGTCGATCTGGGCGGCGTCGAAGCGGCTGGCGCAGACGGCCGGAAAGAGGCCGGAGAGAAGTGCCGCGCGGGTTTCGGCAAGCTCGTTGAGAATGAGCGAGGCGCCGGCTATCTCGGCCAGGATGGCGAGCAGCCCGGTGCCGGCGGAAGGCTCCAGCACACGGTCGGCCGGCGTGATGGCAGCGGCCGTTGCGGCGACCATGCCGAGCGGAATCGGCGTCGAGAACTGCTGGAAGGTCTGTGCTTCTTCGGATCGGCGGGTATGCGTCGGCATGAGCCGGGCGATCTTCGACAATGCTGACAGCCGGAGAGCCGGAGACGCGGCCTTGCGGAACAACGCCTTTCCGTACTTGCGCAGGAAAAGGACCGTCGCAGCCTCGCAGGCATCGTAGGCCTGCTTCCAGTCCCAGGCGCCGGCGGCGTCGGAGGCGCCGAATGCGGCTTCCATCGCCGCGCGCAGCTTTGGCGCGTCGATGCTGTCGCCGCGCTCGAGATGGGGAAGCAGAAGGCCGGCGGCGGCGAAGATAGCGCCGGCTGCACCGGTTTGAGAGAGCGGGAGCGGCGCGGCTGCGGGAACTGCCACAGCGGGCGAGATCATGTACATGGTGTGAACCTCGGGAGAGCGGGGACAGGATCGAGCCGCGCGGCGCTCTCTCTGGACCGTGCGGATTCAAAACCATCCCGGCTCGCCTCTCCCTCTCTGGCCTCCACCGAAGCCAAAATGAAACAAGCGCCCCGCCATGAGGTGGAGCGCTTGCCGGTATCAACCGATCTCGATCATATTCCGCCGTCAGGCCCCGACTTCTGTAGGAAACCATTGGCGCTGTCGGGATCGGGCGGCAGGTAGGCATCATAGGGATTGCCGTCGGCAAGATGAGCGAACGGCGTGAACTCGTAGTGAAGAAGAAAGGGCCGAGCGACCCGCGCCACTCCGCCGACGGTGCTATCCGGCGGCGACCGCGTGTGCGGCAGTCTCATGGGTGGCCGAGCCGTCCTCGTCATCACCGGCCAGGAATTCGGGGAGGTCAGCTTCCTCGCCCACATTCGGCCGGGCGGCGTCATTGCCGCGAAGGCGGAGCGGTTCGGGTAGCCAGCCACTATCGGCCAGGAGGCGCTCGGCCTCTTTGGCCATGTCGGCCTTCTTGAGATGGTCGATAAGCTGGGCGGCCTGGTCGCCGGCGCCTTCGCGCACGGCTTCGAGAATGCGGGACTTGGTGACGCGACCGAGATAGTTATCCACCGTCGGCCGCCAGCCGGCATCTACCATGTCAAGCCCGGTGGCACGGGACAACCGATCGGCTTCACGCCGGCGCTGATCGAGTCCATGCTGGGAAACGCCGCTGCCGTAGGGATTGGGTCGTTCGAACAAGGCGTTGATCCCATAGCTGACGCAATGCGCCAGCAGCGTCTGCCGGCTTGCTTCATCGAGTCCGTCGAGCCACGCCCATAGGGCCTCGTCGTCATCCAGTGGAATGTCGCTCTTCCATGCCTCATGGCGCTCATGGACGGCCTTGGCCGCAGGGCTGTCCTTGAGACCGACGTCCTGCCACGGCAAGTGGACATGTCGGACGAAGGCCTCGACGCAGCCGATGGCGGAACGCTGACCGAAGGTGTCGAGGACGAGCCGGTGCAAGAGCGCCGTGATGGCCACATGCTGGTTCTCGGCCAGTGCGTTGCGCAGCGCCAACGTGCGATGGGCAGTAAGTTCGATGACCAGGCGCTCGGGTAGCGGCTTGATGGTGTCGCCGTCATCCTCCTCAGGCTCGGACGCCTGCGCGCCGATGGTGATAATCGCGCGGGCCGAAGGATTGTGTCTGCTGTCTTCGTTCTCGGTGGCGCAACCTGGCTCGGCCGAGTGGCCGTCGACCGCCTGCATCGCTTCGTCCTCGGGGCGCACATGGGCCCGATCGACGACGAGATCGCCATCACGATCGATGCTGATGAACACACCGGCGCGGGCGATCTCGGCCCCATCGTAGTGCATCGGCCGGCTCTCGAAGGCCTCAAGCGCGGTCTCGATTTGACCGAGGCGCTGATCGACATCGTCGGGGAGTTCGTCGGATTCGCCATACTCGGCTTCCAGCCGGTCGTACTCCGCCCGCAGGGCTTCGCGTTCCGCCCGCTCCGCGTCGGTCAGACCGACGGGGGTGCCAGCGATTGCCCGCAGACCGTGATTGTACCCGTAGGGCAGATCGGCATCGACCACGATCCACTTCCAGCCCTCCGCCGCGATCTCGTCGGCGATCGACTTCAGCCTATCGCCGACCAAGCGGTCGAGCAGAGCGGGGTCCTGCAGCCAGCCGCCATTGTCGGCCTCGAACAGGTCGCGCAGCACCACGCCGCCGGCAGCGACATACGCGTCGACACCGACGAACAGCGCCCGGCGATCGCTTGCCCGCACAGTGGTCTCCGTCAGCAGGCGCCGGATCTGCTGCGGCTCCTTCGACCAGGAGTTTTCGAGCGCCTCCCAGACCTGCTCCTGACGGGCGTGATCGTCGGTCACGGTGAACGCCATGAGCTGCTCGAGCTTCATGCCATCCTGCTCGTAAATCTCCTGCAGCTTGGCCGAAACCCTGGCCAGCCTGAGGCGCTGCTGCACGAATGTTGCGGAGACGAAGAAGCGTGCGGCAATCTCCTCATGGCTCGCGCCCTGGTCATGAAGTGTCTGGAAGGCGCGAAACATGTCGAGCGGATGTAAATCTTCGCGCTGAAAATTCTCGGCCAGCGAGTCCTCCTCGATCGGGACCGCGCTGTGGGCGTCGCTTATGACGCAGGGAACTGGCTCGGTCTTGCTCATGCGCTTCTGCTTGACCAGCAGTTCCAGCGCGCGATAGCGGCGCCCGCCAGCCGGCACCTCAAACATGCCGGTCTCGTTGCCCTCGCCGTCCAACACTGGCCGGACGTTGAGGCTCTGGAGCAGGCCGCGCCGAGCGATCGACGCGGCGAGGTCCTCTATGGTTTCCCCGCGCTTGATGCGCCGGACATTGGACTGGCTCAGCATCAGCTTGTTGAAGGGGATGTCACGTGAAGCGTTGAGGGTGATCTTCTGCTTGGGCGTAGCCATGTGGACTATCTCCGCGACGGGCGGCCGAAACTCTCTCGTCCTCCAAACCCGTCAAAAAAGACGGGCGCAGCCCTCTCACTCTGCGGACTGAGCCGCACCGAAGATCCAGAGGTGGGGACAGGGCCGCAGACACGACTGCATCTGCGGCTTGCGGATTACAAGCTGAGATCTCACTCGCCGTCTCGGCCAGATTGGCCGGCATGGTCGAGTTGCGTTCGGCGTCGCGAAGGTTTCCGCCCCGGCGGACCGCCTCTGCCCAGACGGAAATCGGCAGGTCGGTGCCAAAGAGCATGTCCCGCTCGATGCCGATGCCGAAAGGCAGCCGGATCGACGTCATCTCGAGCGCGGTTGCGAGCCAATTCCTTCGCCGAGTTGATTTGAAGAGCTTCACCACCCGTACGTGTTCGGCGTCGCGATCGCGGCTATTGGCGAGCAGGCACGCGCAGTTCCTCGGTGAGAACGATCATGCCGCCCTCTTCTCGATTTCGACCTCATCGACGCTGGCGGGCCCTGCCCTGGTTCCGTTGTCGGGTTGCGGAAGGAAGGCGAGCAACCAGTCGGCTGCCTTGCTGGCTTGGGAGGCGGCACGCACGATGGCTCGGTTGTCTTCGCGCAGGACGTCGAGCCAGGAGGCCAGGTAATCGGCGTGGCGCACGGTCGGCGCAATACCTCGCGAGGCGCAGCAGAAGGCTGCGTTCATTTCGGCGACCAGTTCCTCGAAAGCATATCGCTTTGTGCCGAAGGCGCCGCCGAGGTCACGGCCGACGCGGGAGGGATGGCCGGTCGCATGGCCAAGCTCGTGCAGGGCGGTGCGGTGCCAGTCAATGGTCTCGAAATACGCCTGCGGAGGCGGCACCTGCACGTAGTCGTGCGCCGGCACATAATAGGCGCTATTGCCGCCGATGCGGAAATCGATCCCTGTCGCCTTGATCAGTGCCTCGACGGCCGGTTCGATCAGTCCGGGCTCTGGTGCGGGCGGAAAAACCGCCAGATCGTCGGGCAGATTTTCGCATTGCGCGACGTTGAAGACGGTGAAGCGCTTCAGAAACTGTATGGCCCGTGCTGCCTCGCCGGTCTCCCGCGCGCGTTTCTTCTCGTCGTCAGGGATGAAGCGGTCAGAATAGACGACGGTGGTCCCGTGTTCGCCCTTGCGGACATGGCCGCCCAGCGATAGCGCCTGGCGGAAAGTCAGCCAGCCCTGGACGGGAAAGCCATGCTCGACGACCGCACCCCACAGGATCAGCACGTTGATCCCCGAATAGGCTCGGCCAGAGGCGGCATTGGCCGGCATGGCGAGGGGTGCTTGCGCCGCCGCCGTGCCCCAGGGCACCCAGGGAAAGCGCCCAGCCTCCAGCTCGGCGATGATCTTGTTGGTGATGTCATCATAGAGGCTTGCCCGGTCGGCGCCGGCGCGAGCGTAATGTCTGGACATCGGGTTTCTCCGCGACGGGCGCCGGAGGCCTCTCCTCCAGCTCTCAACCCGTCACGGCAAACCGGTCCGTACTCTCGCTCTAGAGGCTAGCCCAGGCCTCGAAGGGGGACGCTCCCGGACTTGGGGCAAAGGCGGTCCGCGCCAATCAGTAGTGTCGCTGACCTATGGTTATTGCTGCCGGACTGCGTGCCGAATGCGGTCGGTAAGCGTTTGTGCGACGTCGAAATAACCTTCCCAGGCTTCGCGCAACTGAGCCCGCGCGGCGGCGGCGAAGACATCGAAGCCGTTGGCGTTTTTCGCAGGTGGGCAACTCATCCCAGCTGACAGGCACCGCGCACGACGCCCCCGCGCGTGCCCGAGTCGACCAGGGGCAGATTGCAGTGGAGCCCTGGCCGTTGCGCAGGTAATCGAGAAACATTCGGCCCTTGCGCTTCGCCTTGCTCATATTGGCGACGAAGCGCGACGGATCTGTACGGGCCAGCAGTTCGGCGCAGTCCTGGCAGAAGCTCTTGACCTCGTCCCAGTCTGCCTCCGGGAGGAGCAGGACGACCACATGAACGCCCTTGCCGCCGGACAGCAACGGCCACGACTGCAATCCAAGCGCTTCCAGAATGCTCCGAATGTCGAGGGCTGCCTGCTTGACGGCAGCAAAGCCCAAGCCCTGTCGGGGTCGATGTCGAAGATCATGCGGTGCGGCAGATCCGGCTGCTGGCGACGGCTTCCCCAGATGTGGAATTCGAGCACGTTCGTCTGGACGCCCGCGATCAGCCCAGCCAAGTCATCGACCACGAGATGCGGCTTTCCTTACCGGACACCTTCTCCAAGTGGCCATCATGGATGGCCCTGGGCACGCCTGGCAGGTTGTGCTTCTGAAAGAAGGTCTGCTGCAGGTCGCCGTGAGTATCGCGCACCAGCGACAGCGGCCGATCCTGAATGTGCGGCAGCATCTTCTCGGCGACCACTGCGTAGTAGGCGGCGAGCGTGGATTTGGTCACCTTGGTGCCTGGATACATGACCTTGTCCGGATGCGTCAGCTTGACGCCGACAGCAGCGGCGATCTCGTTGCCGGATCGAGATTGGCCGAGTCTCTGGGCCGTTTGCGCCTTTTGTTGAGAGTGCCGTCTACTCGGACATGAGGAACTCGGATACATGTCAATACGCTGCCTGGGATTCGGTTCCATGCCCAAGCACCGCGCCGGCGACCGTCGGCGCTCAAGGAAGAACGGCGCATAAGCCGCAGTCCTGCGCGCAGCCGCAACAGCGGACAATTGTCACGCGCAGGACGGAGGAAATTCGCCCCCCGCCGCGGGCGGTGAACAGGACAGCCGTAGGAGCGTCAGCATAGCGCCGGCCGCAGGACGGGACGCGGGACCGACTGTCCCCGTCCGCGGTGGTCCGCATGTTTTGGTTCGAAGCCCACCGGCTGAGATCGCGCAGTTCAGTTCTCGACAGTCCGACCGCTGATCCGCGATGATGCAAACAGGATTGAACCACACCAGAGCCGAGTTTGGCTGCAAGAAATCGATTTGGTCTTGCACCCTTTCGGCTTCTTCCTCAATTGCGTTGCAGCTTGTGAATTCCAAGCCTGAC
Source organism: Mesorhizobium sp. M0771 (assembly GCF_040320155.1). NCBI lineage: Bacteria > Pseudomonadati > Pseudomonadota > Alphaproteobacteria > Hyphomicrobiales > Phyllobacteriaceae > Mesorhizobium > Mesorhizobium sp. M0771. The sequence continues at coordinate 12,930 of NZ_JAMYPC010000038.1, forward strand.
AGGCCCTCCCCTGTCACAACTCGTGCAGAAAAGCGCTCGCTCGCCGAACTGACAATGCGGCTTTTCCATTGCGCTCGATGAGGCGTTTTGCCGTTGCATGGTGCGAACATGATCTGCAACAAGCTCGCAACACATGCCACTCGCGAAATGTCGAGCGCCCATACAGGCCACCGTGAACGCTGCCAGGCGCTCTCAAGCGTCAACGCCGGTTGCTGTTTAGCTGGCCACGTCCCTTGGCACGCTTTCGGTCGGAGAAAAGCGAATATCCGCCGTCCTCCCGAAATCTGCAGCGACGCATGAGCCCCGGGCTTGACCCATTGCGTCGCCGAGATTTATTCCCTTGGGCGCCGGCATGGTGTGCCCCAGGAACCTCTTCCACAGTCGCTAGCCAATAGCGGGGCTCGAATTGATGCGGCTGAGCCCACAAATTGGTCGATCGCGCGGCCAATCGAAAGCCATGAAGAGAGGTGGAAACCCTGTAGTGCCGAAGTATCACGTTGAGGGGATGGATGGTGCTACGCAGACGGCCATACGGACAGTCAACGCCCATGTGGGCCGGTAAGCATCCGAATGCACTCTGCGCGCAAGTGAACCCCTTGCGCTAACGCTTCGACGCGCCATCAAAGCATTGACCATGTTGGGGGGCGATCGCACCGCTGATGGCCAGCGAAGGCCAACAAGTGGTCCGGCTACCCTTGGAGCCAATCCGCATTTCTGGCGATTTTTCCCTGGAGCAATCAGTGCATTGACATGAACTCGGCCGTTTTATTGTTCCTTGCTGAGTGCAGGTAATCGTGCCGGAACTCAGCAAGAAAGGCCAGTCCTTCCCAATCATGGATGGTCAATTGGCCATTCACAAGTGATGTAAGGTGCTTCTCCCGAAGAGACTTGAGCGTGCGGTTGATGTGGACTGCCGACAGCCCTGTCGCCTCGCCAAGGTCAGCTTGAGTCACACCAAAAGCGCAGGTTTGATCGGACGCAAGTCCGGCATCTTCCATACGTAGCATGATTTCACAGAGAAGGTGGGCCACTCGGCCAAGCGCTTGGCGCTTCCCGACATTGACCACCCATTCGCGAAAAATCGATGCATCAACCAGTGTCGTTCGCCAAAGATTTGCCGCCAGCCTGGGGTGGCGTTCGCAGAGCAGCCGGATAGCCGAGTGATCTATGAAGCCAACACTGCAAGCGCTCACCGTTCGAACGTCGCTATCCAACAGATCGAGGTGCAGGCTCAACAGATCGGGCATGTCGCCAGGCACATGATAAGCAGTGACCTGACGCTTCCCGTCTCCTGTTACCTTCGAGGTGCTGGCTAAGCCCAGCCAGGACCATTATGCACCGGGACGGCTGGTCGCCTTCCCGGACCAAGTTCTGGTTTGCGCCAATCGCAACGATCCTTATTCTTACCGCGTCGAGAGCTTGACGCTCACCTGACGTGAGGGTGAAGGCACGATGGAACTTGGCGGTTAAGGGGCTTTGATAAAGCATGTCGGCTCTCCGTTTGGGCGGGAGCGCTATGGTCTCTCAGTCACCCGCGGCCAGCAGAACGCGAATGATGCCCGACCTTATATCATAAACACCGGACCGACTTAACCTGTGATAAGTCTGGCACTGCTTCCGATGGTCCTTTCCCCATCGGCAAACACAGGCTCAACAGGATTGGTGCTTACGAGGGAAGCGGCCCATCATCGGGCCTCGAGTTGCGCAGCTGCGGCAGCAGCTATAATAGATCGTTCTCAAATTCGAGGACTCACACCATGACCGACGCCCCCGACCACGCCGCTGAACTGGTAGAACTCACGGCGGATGTGGTATCCGCGTACGTCAGCAACAATCCCGTGCCGGTCGCGGGCTTGGCGGACCTGATAGCCTCAGTGCACGCGCGTCGCTGTCTGGGATTGGCCATCGCGTGGCTGCCGCGACCGAAGAACCAGTGCCTGCGGTAAATCCAAAGAGGTCAGTATTTCCCGATTACATCATCTGTCTTGAAGATGGTAAGCGGTTCAAAACCCTTCGGCGACATCTGCGCGTGGATTTCGGTCTCACTCCTGACGCGTATCGAACGAAGTGGAACTTGCCATCCACTTATCCGATGGTCGCTCCCAACTATGCGGCCTCACGGTCTGCCATGGCGAAGTCGATCGGTCTGGGTAGGAAGGCACCGCAGCCCACGGCAACTGCAACGGGCAAGGCAAGGCCGACGGCTAAGGCTAAAGCGTAGCTTCCGCGATCACACCATTACCACCGCGGCACCAATCGGCGATGTATGCATCGCGGCGGACCTGTCCGCTCTTGGCCGGTGCCCACCCAGGTTCCCCAACCCATGGCGCCGGCCATTTGTGGCCCACACCTCAGCTTCGTATTGCTGCCCAATCTTTTCTTGTTGAAGGCCGCTTACGACGTTAATCTCCGCTTGGCCAGATTGCTGGGAGGCAACGCCATGGCTGACATAATTCCAATTCGCAAAGCACGCCCTTGTGTCGAAGTTGGCAAACCCTGTGGCGAGTGGTTTGTCCGCGTGATCGAGAAGACCAGGAACTCACCCGATCATTCAAGCTCGAATCCTATGCCTTGGCCTTTGCAGAAGGCCAAAGGTCGCGTCTGCATCTCAACACGTTTTCGCGGCTGTAGAGCAAGCCTATGCAGAGGTCCGCAGGGTTACTGGCGAATTTGGGCGATAGCATCGAAGCCATCGCCGGCCACATTGCGACCATGGAAACGCGACAACTGCACCAATAGCTCAAGTCGTTGCCATCGAGATCGGAAATCGCCAGCGCGGAAATGGTGATGGGCATCCCCGTCTATCGAGAGGTTGAACTGCGCCGCCGGCGGGGGACGGGCGGCAACGTGCTGCCCTTCCCCGGTCTCGGGACTCCACCTATCCAGCACTAGGCAGCGACGCCGGACCTGTAAGAGGCCATCGGATAGCGCATCCCTGTCGGTGATTGTTCACGTTCTTGAGCAGCACTTCATGCGGATCCTGCACGGCCTGGTGATTGTCGCAGATCGGCGACAATCGGGCCGACGATTGCCTTGTGCAGCCGTTCCGCCTCGATCTTGAAGCGGGCGAGCTGTTCCTGCGAAACGTGTTGTGAGGGGTTTTCGTCTTGACCATGGTAGCGAACTCCGTTGAGGGGATCGCCGCAAACGGTTCTTGCACAAAAAAGCCCGTCGCGGTGAGCGACAGGCTATTATGACATCAGGGATTAGAACTTGTAGGCGATGCCGAAGCGAACCTCGTTGGTCTTCAGATCAACGTCGGCATTGACCAGACCACCAAAGGATTCTGTACCGAAGTCGGTATAGCGATACTCGCCTCGCAGCAGCAGATTGTCGGTCATGGCATAATCCAAGCCCACGCCTATCGTCCATCCTGTGAATGTATCTCCGAACGAAGGTCCGCCTCCATTATTACTTATGTCGACATCGCCAAACGCAACGCCACCCGCAATATAAGGAAGAAAGCGATCAACGGCATATCCTAGGCGCAGTCTTGCCGCCGCACTCCAGTTGAGTTCTTCGGTGGCGATGCCGCCCGGGATCGGGATACCAGGAGCGCTGAAGACTTGGCCGCTGCCATCAACATTCGCATATACGACGTCCAGCTCCGCGCCAATCACAATGTTATTGGACATCTGATAGTTGTAACCGGCGTAGACGCCACCAAGGAACCCGTCGGGATCTGTGTCGACAAAGCCCGGCCCACCGATTTCGTCTATGTTGCCATTCCCCCAAGCATAGCCTGCCTGTAGGCCGACATACCCACCCGTCCAGCTAAAGACCGGCGCGGCTTCTGCAACGATGGCATCGGCAGCATACGCCGACGAAGCCAGCAGAGACAACGACAGACCAAGAAGCAGCTTCTTCATAGGTGATCTCCTGTAACTAACCTTTTTGGTAGCAGAGCGCGCCGATTGATGCAGTTGTTTTTCTGCCACAGTTGGCCGAATTCAAATCGGCCGCCCGCACTTACATGAGAACCTTATGCCAACTCGCTGGTGGCGATCGGATCGCCCCTCGCCACAGTGGGCAACTGCTCGGCCACCCAAACTGTCCGGAACCTTCAGGCCGGGAACACTCATTCCGGTATCCCAGAATTAACATCGAGGAGGGTACGATAAAGGCTGTCGACCTCCTTGTCGTCGAACGCCTCGGTCAGCTCGCTTTCCGCAATCCCCTCAGCCTCTGCGTCGGCGATTAGGCGCTTTGCGAGCTGCTCGATCTCCGCTCGCTCTTTCGGCGCACCGGCGTCGGATAGATCGTGTTTTTTTATCCATTGGTTCAAAAATAGGACGGCCGGCTTGCTCATTCGGAAACACCTGGGGCAAAGTGCACGACGGCATCGACCAGCGTCCGATATAGGCTATCAACCTCTTCGTCGATCTCTTCGCGCTCGATCGTCAAGGCTTTAGCGTCGGCATACAATTTGTGTATGTACTCACTTACCGAAACGGCGTCGGTTTTAGCCGTTTCGGGGAAATTGTTGCCGATCCAGCAATCGAGAAAGTTGACGCCGCGTGTGCTCATGAAGCCTAAGCTCGATCCAGCGCTTAGGTTCCAGCAGGGCGCTCGACGGCAGCTTCGTCGACCTCGGCTTCCATTTCGTCGTTGACAGTCTTGGTCTTGCCGAAGGCGGCCACCGGCTCACCGTCAAAGCCCTGCAGCCACGCGTCGGCATGCTCTCCCCAGTAGGCTGGCACCGCACGTCTCCTTGCCATCCTTGCTCGCTTGGGCGTACATCCAGGCGTAGGTGGCGCGCTCCTGATCTTTCCTAGCCACGGCCATCTGTGTCATCCTCTCGGAAGTCCTGCAGTGAGGCGTGGCGCAGGTCATCCTCGCCGCGCAGGTGCTTTACGCGGCCGATCAGCCCCGGCTTGACCCATTGCGTCGCAGGCCGCTTCATGACGCCCTTGGGCGCCGTGCCTGGGTGCTCTTGGACGCGTTTCCATAGCCTCTCGCGCATTTCCCGGTTCAAGGTGACGAACGCGCTGCCGACATAGCGCCCTGTGCCCCGCTCGGCCATGAGAGCGAAAGCCGGCTTGCCCGCTTCACGCTCGACGCCGAGCAGATCGAACTCGTCGATCGCATAGCACTTGGCCTTCAGCCAGTTGGCTGACGGACCGCTGCGGTATTTGCTGTCCTTCCGCTTCGACACCATGCCTTCAAGTCCGGCTTGGTCGAGCAAGTGAAGGATCGCCTTGGCTTCGCCGGGCAGAGGCTCGCTGAACTGAATACGCCGCCCGGGCTTGATCATGCTGGCCAGGATCTCGCGCCGCTCCTCTAGCGCCATATCGCGCAGATCGTGGCCGTTAAGATGAAGCAGATCAAAGGCAACAAAATACAAGTCGTGCT
>NZ_JAMYPC010000039.1:0-17213 GCF_040320155.1 Mesorhizobium sp. M0771
GCTACAACTCCTTACCCTCCCCCTTGTGGGGAGGGTGGCCCGAAGGGCCGGGTGGGGGTCAAAAACTGGCGGAGGTCGTGACCCTGCAGACCCCCCCCCCCCCCCCCCCCCCCCCGCGGGCCCCCCCCCCCCCCCCGACCCTCCCCACAAGGGGGAGGGTGAAGACCCCACCATCTGCCTCGCCTTGTCGATCGCCATGTACTCGAGCTGACCGCCGCCGATCGTGCCAAAAATCGCCGCCTGCGATACGAGCATGAAGGCGCCCTTCTCGCGCGGAGTCGAGCCTTTAGTGCCGGCCACTTCGACCAGAGCAAGCCGGCCGGCGCTGGCGAGAAAAGCTCTGAGGCTTTGCACTTTCGACTTCATATTTCGCATTCCCGTACGGGAAATATAGTGTTTTTCAGTCTGAATTGCACGTTTTGCCAGAATCCAGGTCAGAGTCAGGCGCTATTCTTGGCTTCACCCTTCAGCCGTTCGATCGCCATCAGCACCCGTTCTGGTGTTGCAGGAGCGTCGAGACGCGGACAGACCTTATGATCGGCCACACTTGCCACCGCGTCCGACAGCGCATGCAGCACAGACATGCCGAGCGGGAAGGGCGGTTCGCCGACCGCCTTGGAACGGTGCACCGTCGGCTCGTTGGCCTCCGGCCAGTCGGCCAGCGTGACGTTGAATATCTTCGGCCGGTCGGACGCGAGCGGGATCTTATAGGTCGACGGCGCATGCGTGCGCAGCCGGCCCTTGTCGTCCCACCACAGCTCCTCCGTCGTCAGCCAGCCCATGCCCTGGATGAAGCCGCCCTCGATCTGGCCGAGATCGATGGCGCGGTTCAGCGAGCGGCCGGTTTCATGCAATATGTCGGTGCGCTCGACGACATATTCGCCGGTCAGCGTGTCGACCGAGACTTCCGAGCACGAGGCGCCATAGGCGAAATAATAGAACGGACGGCCCTCGCCCTTGTCACGGTTCCAGTGGATTTTCGGCGTCTTGTAAAAACCCGCCGCCGACAGTTGGATGCGGGCCATATAGGCCTGCTTGACGAGGTCGGTGAAGGCGATCTCCTGGTTGCCGATGCGCACCCGGTTGGGCAGGAAAAGCACCTGCTCGCGCGGCACCTGGTATTTTTCGGCGGCGAAGTCGGTCAGCCGTTCCTTGATCTGGCGGGCGCCGTTCTGCGCCGCCATGCCGTTGAGGTCGGTGCCGGACGACGCCGCGGTGGCCGAAGTGTTGGGCACCTTGCCGGTGGTCGTCGCGGTGATCTTGACCTGGTCGAGGTCGATCTGGAACTCTTCCGCCACCACCTGCGCCACCTTGACGTAGAGGCCTTGCCCCATCTCGGTGCCGCCGTGATTCAGATGCACCGAACCATCGGTGTAGACATGCACCAGCGCGCCGGCCTGGTTGTAGTGGGTGGCCGTGAAAGAGATGCCGAATTTGACCGGCGTCAGCGCCAGGCCGCGCTTGATGAAGCGGCTGTTGGCGTTGAAGGCCTGGATGATGCGGCGGCGCCCCGCATAGTCGGCGCTCGCCTCCAGCTCGGCGACGATGCGGTGGATGATGTTGTCCTCGACCGTCTGGTGATAGGGCGTGACATTGCGGCCCCCGTCTTTATCACCACTGGTGCCATAAAAATTCTGCTTGCGGATTTCGAGCGGGTCCTTGCCGACGGCAAAGGCAACCTCGTCGATGACGCGTTCGGCGCCGACCATGCCTTGCGGGCCGCCGAAGCCGCGAAAGGCTGTGTTCGAGACGGTGTTGGTATAGAGCGGCGCCGACTGTGCATGCACCGCCGGCCAGAAATAGGTGTTGTCGCAGTGGAACAGCGCACGGTCGGTGACCGGCCCGGACAGGTCCGAGGAAAAGCCGCAGCGCGCCGCAAACATGAAATCGACGCCAAGAATGTTGCCGTCGTCGTCGAAACCTACTTCGTAGTCGACGAGGAAGTCATGGCGCTTGCCGGTGGCAATCATGTCGTCGTCACGGTCGGGCCGGATCTTGACCGCGCGATGGTGTTTCTTGGCGGCGATCGCCGCCAATGCCGCAAACTGGTTGCCTTGCGTCTCCTTCCCGCCGAAGCCACCGCCCATACGGCGGATTTCCACCGTGATGGCATTGCTCGGCACGCCCAGCGCATGGCTGACCATATGCTGCACTTCGCTCGGATGCTGGGTCGAGGAAAAGATGGTGACGTCCTGGTCCTCGCCGGGGATGGCCACGGCGATATGGCCTTCGAGATAGAAATGCTCCTGGCCGCCAATGCGCATCTTGCCCTTCAGCCGGCGCGGCGCCGCCTTGATCGCGGCAGCGGCATCGCCGCGCTTCAAGGTGAGCGGCGGCGTGACCAGCTTGTCCTTGCGGGGGTCGAGATCGCCAATGTCGGTGACGAAAGGCAATGGACTGTATTCGACCTTGGCCAGCCGGGTGGCGCGGCGCGCCTGTTCGCGCGTCTTGGCAATAACGCAGAAGATCGGCTGACCATAAAACTGCACCTTGTCGTCGGCCAGCACCGGCTCGTCGTGTCGACCGGTCGGCGAAATGTCATTTTCGCCCGGAACGTCCTTGGCCGTCAGCACATCGACGACGCCCGGCGCCGCGCGCACCGCCGACAGATCCATTTTGCTGATCGTCGCATGCGTCGCCGTGGACAGGCCGAGGCAGCCATGCAGCATGCCCGCCGGTTCCGGCATATCGTCGATATAGACCGCGCTGCCGCTGACATGCTTGTGCGCGGAATCGTGGCGCTGGTCGGCGGCGACGCCACCGGAAATCTTCTGCGCCTTGAGATCTGGAGAGGCGTGCTTGTTCATCAGGCCGCCTCGTTGCGTGACACCTGGAACGGCGCCTTGCTGCCGCTGGTTTCGGCAAAAAAGCGCAGCAGCAGGTTCCTGGCCGCCAGCGCCCGGTATTCGGCCGATGCCCGCATATCGGTCAGCGGGGTGAAATCGCCGGCATATTCAGCCATGGCCGCTTCCACCGTTGTCTCCGTCCACGGCTTGCCGAGCAGCGCTTTTTCGACACCGAAAGCCCGCTTCGGGGTGGCCGCCATGCCGCCATAGGCGATGCATATATCGGCCACGGTTCCGTCCTTGGCCAAGTCGAGGAAAAAGGCGCCAAGGGCTGCGGTGATGTCCTCGTCGCGGCGCTTGGTGATCTTGTAGACGGCAAACTTCGTGCCCTTGGCCGGCACGGGAACGTGCACGGCCTCGACGAATTCGCCTGGCTGCCGGTCCTGCTTGCCATAGGCGATGAAGAAATCCTCGAGCGCGATGGTGCGCCGCTTCTTGCCGCGGCGCAGCGTCAGTTGCGCACCAAGCGCGATCAGGGGCGGCGGCGTGTCGCCGATCGGCGAGCCATTGGCGATGTTGCCGCCGATGGTGCCCATGTTTCGTACCTGTTCGCCGCCGATGCGGTCGAACAATGGCCCGAGCGCGGGGATGCGCTTGGCCAGTGTCGCGAAGGCGTCGGTGTAGGTGACGCCGGCTCCGATGGTGATGACGTCATTGTCTTCGGAGATCGCGCACAGCCCCTCGAGATTGCCGATGAAGACTACCGGTGAGATGTCGCGCATGTGCTTGGTGACCCACAGGCCGACGTCGGTCGAGCCGGCGACAACAGTGGCGTCGGGTTCCTTATCCAGTAAAGCGGCGAAATCATCGGCGTTGGCCGGGACGACCAACCTCAGCTTGCCGGCGCCGATTTCGACGCGGGCACCGTCATGCATAGCCTCGAGCCTGGCCGTGATCGCCTTGCGCTCGGCCGCCAGCGGATCCTTCGCCGCCTTGCCGTAGCTGGAGATGGCACGCGCGGCGCGCATGATTGCCTCATAGCCGGTGCAGCGGCAAAGATTGCCTTGCAAGGCCTTCTCGATCGCCGCATTCGACGGGTCCGGCGACTTCATCCACAAGCCGTAGAGCGACATGACGAAGCCCGGCGTGCAGAAGCCGCATTGCGAAGCGTGGAAATCGACCATCGCCTGCTGCACCGGATGCAATTGGCCAGGAGCGCCGCGCAGATGCTCGACGGTGACGACATGGGTGCCGTCGAGCGAACCGAGGAAACGGATGCAGGCGTTGACGCTTTCATAAACCAGCTTGCCGGCGGACAATTTTCCGACCAGGACCGTGCAGGCGCCGCAATCGCCCTCGGCGCAGCCTTCCTTGGTGCCGCGCAGCGAGCGGTCGAGCCGCAGCCAGTCGAGCAAGGTCGCGTCGGGCGCCACCGACGACAGCGCGACATCCCTGCCATTGAGGATGAAGCGGATCTCGTTGCGTATGGTGATCTTGGCCATGCGTCAGCTCCCCCTGTAGGTCGAGTAGCCATAGGGAGAGATAAGCAACGGCACGTGATAATGCACGGATTCTGCCATGCCGAAGCGGATCGGCACGCTGTCGAGGAAGGCCGGTTCCGGCAGTTTGGTGCCCTGGCCGCGTAGATAGTCACCGGCGGCGAAGACCAGTTCGTATTCGCCAAAGCGGAACTCCGCTCCTGCCAGCAGCGGCGCATCGCAGCGGCCGTCGGCATTTGTGACGACGGTCTTCAAATGTATCCGCGCGTCGCTCTCAAGATGATAAAGCGCGATCGACAGGCCCGCCGCCGGCTTGCCGGTCGCGGTGTCGAGCACATGCGTCGTCAGACGTCCGCCATCGGCTTTCGACGTTTCTGCCACTGGCGCCTCCCATTTCCGATACAGCCGAACAAAGCAGTGAATTGTGCGCCAATTAAAGGCGATGCATAAGTCCCGGTCGAGCGGAGTGGCACAAAAACACTTTCAAAAATTCCGGGGGAATGCGCGAGCAACCCTTTCGACTATCCTGATCACAACTTCCGGCAGCGTCCGGCGGGGAGGGGCAATGCGTTACTCTAGAGACATGCGCGGCTACGGAGCCAATCCGCCGGATCCGAGATGGCCGGGCGGTGCGCATGTGGCCGTCCAATTCGTCGTCAACTACGAGGAAGGCGGCGAGAACTGCGTGCTGCACGGCGACAAGGCCTCGGAAGCCTTCCTGTCGGAAATCGTCGGCGCCGCGCCCTGGGTCGGCCAGCGCCACTGGAACATGGAATCGATCTACGAATATGGCGCGCGGGCAGGCTTCTGGCGGCTGCTGCGCCTGTTCAGCGAGGCGCAAGTGCCGGTGACCTGCTACGGGGTCGCCTCAGCATTAGCCCGGTCGCCCGACCAGGTGGCGGCGATGCAGGAGGCCGGCTGGGAAATGGCCTCGCACGGGCTGAAATGGATCGACTACCGCGACCACAGCGCCGAGGACGAGCGCCGCGACCTCGAAGCGGCGATCAAGCTGCACTACGAGGTGACAGGCCAACGGCCGACCGGCTGGTACACCGGCCGCACCTCGGTCAATACGGTGCGGTTGGTGGCCGAAGAGGGCGGCTTCGACTATGTGTCGGACACTTATGACGACGAACTGCCCTACTGGTTCGAGCACAGCGGCGGCGCGCAACTCGTCATCCCCTACACGCTCGATGCCAACGACATGCGTTTCGCCACGCCGCAGGGATTCAATTCCGGCGACCAGTTCTTCTCCTATTTGAAGGACAGTTTCGACACGCTCTATGCCGAGGGCAAAGCGGGCCGGCCGCGGATGATGAATATCGGCCTGCATTGCCGCCTCGTCGGACGTCCTGGTCGGGTGGCGGCGCTGAAGCGCTTCGTCGACTATGTGAAATCGCACGACAAGGTCTGGCTGGCGCGGCGGATCGATATCGCCAGGCACTGGCAGGAGAACCACCCCTACCAGCCGGCGGCGCTCAGGCCGTCGAAGATGGAGTTCGAAACCTTCGTAGACACTTTCGGCGGCGTGTTCGAACATTCGCCCTGGATCGCCGAACGTGCCTATGAGCTGGAGCTTGGGCCGGCGCATGACAGCGCCGGCGGCCTGCACAATGCGCTCTGCCGCGTCTTCCGCGCCGCCAGCGAAACCGAGCGGATCGGCGTCCTCAACGCCCATCCCGATCTCGCTGGCAAACTGGCCGAAGCGAGACGCCTCACTGCGGAATCCACACGCGAGCAGGCCTCCGCCGGCCTCGACGCGCTGACCGACAAGGAGCGCGAGCTGTTTTCCAAGCTCAACGCCGCTTACGTCACCACCTTCGGCTTTCCCTTCATCATCGCGGTGCGGGGCAAGACCAAGGAGGAGATCCTCGCCGAGTTCGAGGCGCGCATCGGCAACAGCCGCGGCATCGAACTCGATACCGCCTGCAAACAGGTCGAGCGCATTGCGCTGCTCCGCCTGAAAGACATGCTCCCGCTCTAATGAAATGACTGAGGGGTCAGGACCCAATGGATATGATCAAGACTGACCAGAAAACCTATTACGCGCCGCATGGCGGCCATCCCGGCCAAAATGAGCTTTTGACCGGCCGCGCCGTCTTCACCGAGGCCTATGCGGTCATACCGAAGGGGGTGATGCAGGACATCGTCACCAGCCCCCTGCCGTTCTGGGACGAGACCAGGGCCTGGATCATCGCCAGGCCGCTGTCGGGTTTCGCCGAGACATTTTCGCAGTACATCGTCGAGGTCCTGCCCGGCGGCGGCAGCGACCGGCCCGAGCCGGACGCCGGCGCCGAGGGCGTGCTGTTCGTGGTCGAGGGCGAGTTGACCGTTTCGCTGGCCGGCAAGAAGCACGTGCTGCAAGCCGGCGGTTTTGCCTTCCTGCCGCCGGACAGCGGCTGGACGGTGCGCAACGAAGGTCGCGACGCCGTACGCTTCCACTGGATCAGGAAGGCCTATGAGGCCGTCCACGGCATCGACGCGCCGGAAGTCCTGTTCAGCAGTGACCAGCAAACGGCGCCGACGCCGATGCCAGGCACCGAGGGTCGCTGGGCGACGACCCGTTTCGTCGATCCAGCCGACATGCGCCACGACATGCATGTCACCATCGTTACGCTCGAGCCTGGCGCCGTCATCCCATTTGCCGAGACGCATGTCATGGAGCACGGGCTCTATGTCTTGGAAGGCAAGGCGGTCTACCGCCTCAACCAGGACTGGGTCGAGGTCGAGGCCGGCGACTTCATGTGGCTGCGCGCCTTCTGCCCGCAGGCCTGCTACGCGGGCGGCCCAGGCAAATTCCGCTATCTCCTTTACAAGGACGTCAACCGGCACGCCAAGCTCGGCGGGGCGGGCATTGGCGGTCGCGCGCGGTGACCCGCATCACAGCGCGGCCGCTGACCCGCGAAAGCTTTGCCGGCTTCGGCGATGTCATCGACATGGGCGGCGGCAATCACTACCCGATCAATGGCGGCAAGACCGAGCGCTACCACAATCTCGCCACCGCTGAAGCCGCGGGACCGAATGCCTGCGTGCTGATCTCGATGGCGCGCGGCACGCCTTACGACCTGCCGCTGAAACTGACCATGGTCGAGCGCCATCCCTTAGGCAGCCAGGCGTTCATTCCGCTGTCACCGCGGCCTTTCCTGGTCGTCGTCTGCCATGACGGCAAGGACGGTCCGGGCGAGCCGCACGCCTTCATCACCGCACCCGGGCAAGGCGTCAACTATCCGCGCAATCTCTGGCACGGCGTGCTGACGCCGCTCGGCGAAGCGCAGGATTTCGTCATCGTCGACCGCGGCGGTGACGGCTCCAACCTCCAAGAGTTCCATTTCTCGCACCCCTACGAAATCCATCTCCCCAACGAGACCTGAGAAATGACCGACATATCGCTGATCGACCGCCTGCTCGATGTCATCGAGCACGACATCGTGCCGAAAACGGCAGAGGGCGTGGCCCATGGGAACAAGCTGTTCGGCGCCGCCATCCTGCGGAAGGGCGACCGCTCGCTGGTGCTGGCCGAAGCCAACAACGAGATGGAAAATCCGCTCTGGCATGGCGAGGTGCACTGCCTGAAGCGTTTCTATGAAATGCCGAAAGCCGAGCGCGTCGACACCAAGGACGCCATCTTCATCGCCACGCATGAGCCCTGCTCGCTCTGCCTGTCGGCGATCACCTGGACCGGCTTCGACAATTTCTACTACCTCTTCAGCCACGAGGATTCACGCGACAGCTTTGCGATCCCGCACGATCTGAAAATCCTGAAAGAGGTCTTCACTCTTGATCCCGGCGGCTACAATGCCGAGAACGCTTATTGGAAGAGTTTTTCCATTCGCAGGCTGGTGCGGGCGCTGCCCGAGGCCGAGCGCGGCCGGCTTGAGGCAAGGATCGGCAATATTTCCACCCGCTACGACGAACTGTCCGGCGCTTATCAGGCGCGCAAGTCCGAAAACGACATTCCGCTGAACTGACGCGGATTGCCTAGCCTACCTTCGCGTTTTTCAGCACCTCGTTGATCCTGGCCTGCCAGCCCTTGCCGGTCGCCTTGAATTTACTGATGACATCCTGATCCAGACGGATGGACACGACTTGCTTAGGCTTCTCCACGGCTGGCCGGCCACGAGCACGCCTTATGCTCTCGAAAAGTTCTGGAAACACTTCCGCGAAAGGCCTGGCTTGCGCCAACTGTTCGTCTGTCGTCTCCGCATCGTCGGGATCATCAACAATTTGTCTTTGAATTTCCACTTCCTCCGCATCGGTAAGCGGTCGAACACGCGATTTAGGATTGTTCATATACTGACCTTTCCTTTCGGCTGGCACGGCGCATCGAGATCACCGAAATCGCCTCCGAACCAAGCGGCTTGAAAATCACGGCCAGTCACGCGCTTTGGCTCGTCCCAAACGATTTTCAGGCGAAACCATCCTCATCACGTTGGGTTCAGTTAATAAATGTAATACATTAATTATAATCCTGCAACATCAGGGCAAAACAATCGGGCTACATATCGTGGCGTCGTCGCGGCGACACCGGCCGTCGCCCGTTTGACTTCATGACATGCCCGCTTCATGCGTCACTGACATCTTGGAGCATCGCATGAAAACCATCACCGAATTTCCCCGCAAGGTCGTCGAATTCCCCGATATGGGCATCGTCATGCCGGATGGTTGCCGGCTGTCGGCGCGGGTTTGGATGCCGGAGGACGCCAGCAGCGATCCGGTGCCGGCGATCCTCGAGCACCTGCCCTACCGCAAGCGCGACGGCACCATCTTTCGCGATCAGCTGACGCATCCCTATTTCGCCGGCCACGGCTACGCCTCGATCCGCGTCGACATGCGCGGCAATGGCGATTCCGAAGGGCTGATGGACGACGAATATTCCGAACAGGAATTGCAGGACGCCTGTGATGTGATTGCCTGGGCGGCAGCACAGCCCTGGTGCAATGGCAGCGTCGGAATGATGGGCATTTCCTGGGGCGGCTTCAACTGCCTGCAGGTAGCGGCCAAGCAGCCGCCAGCGCTGAAGGCGGTGATCAGCCTGTGCTCCACCGTCGACCGCTACGCCGACGACATCCACTACAAGGGCGGCTGCCTTTTGACGGAAAATTTCGGCTGGGCCTCGACTATGTTGTCCTATTCGTCGCGACCGCCGGATCCGCTGATTGCGGGCGACAATCGCTGGCGCGACCTCTGGCTGACGCGGCTGGAGAACCAGTCTTTCCTTCTGCCGCTCTGGCTCAGCCATCAGCATCGCGACGCCTATTGGAAACGCGGTTCGATCTGCGAGGATTTCTCCGCGGTCAAAGCCGCCGTGCTGTCGATCGGCGGCTGGCATGACGGCTACCGCAACACGATCTCGCATCTGGTCACCAACATCCAGGCGCCGGTGAAGGGCATTGTCGGGCCGTGGATCCACAAATACCCGCATTATGCCGGGCCAACACCCGCCATCGGCTTCCTGCAGGAGGCGTTGCGCTGGTGGGACCGCTGGCTGAAAGGCGTCGACACCGGTGTCGAGGCCGACCCGGACTATCGCGCCTATGTCATGGACAGTGTGCGCCCCGCGCGCTGGCACCCGGAGCGGCCGGGCCGTTGGGTGGCCGAACAGGAATGGCCGTCTCCCAACATCAAGGTCGGGGCGATCGAACTCATTGCTGACGGCGTCAGGCCGGCGATCGTGGCGACCCCGCAAAGCTGCGGGCTCGCCGGCGGCGAATATTTTCCCTTCACCTTTGGCCCGGAACTGCCGGGCGACCAGCGCCCGGACGATGCGCTGTCCGTCTGCTTCGATCAGCCTGTGCTTGCCGGGACACTCGACATCGTCGGCGCGCCGGAGCTTCTCATCCGGGTGTCGTCCGATCGCCCGCAGGCGAACATCGCGGTTCGACTGTGCGACGTGCACCCCGACGGCGCCTCGGAACTGATTTCCTACGGCGTGCTCAACCTGACGCATCGTTCTTCGCACGAACAGCCGCAAGCGCTGGTGCCGGGCGAAACGGTTTCGGCGCGCGTTATTCTCGACCAGTGCGCCTACCGCGTGCCGGCCGGACACCGGCTGCGCATCGCGGTTTCCAATGCTTACTGGCCGATGATCTGGCCGTCGCCGGAGCCGGTGCGGCTCGACCTTTCAGCGGCGACGCTGAGGCTGCCGCTGCGCCCGCTCGCAAAAGCCGACGAGACCTCGTTCCAGTCTCCCGAAGGCGCAACACCCTGGGCAACCGCGACAGTTCGTGCAGCGAATTCCGAGCGTCACGTCGATCGCGATGAGAAGACCGGCATCGTCACGCTGTCGATCACGGATGATTTCGGCGAAGTGCGCGATCTCGCGCATGGACTGGCCAATGGCAGCATTGCCCGCGAGAGCTGGACGATCCACCCCGACGACCCGCTGTCTGCCTCGGGCCGGACGCACTGGACGCAGACCTTGTCGCGAAACGGATGGTCGGTGCGCACCGAGACATCGGCTGAAATGCGCAGCGACGCGCAAAACTTCGTCGTCAGCGCCAGAATCGAAGCCTATGAGGGCGAAACGCTGGTTTTCGAACGCGATTTCGAAGAGACGATCCCGCGCGACCTGCTCTGAGCGTCCACCCGACTGGTCCAGTTGCGACGCACGATTTACGCCACGGCATGTCGCATTCCGTCTTGCTTACCGCTTTGCCTTCCGGTCAATATCCCTTTGGTAACAACAAGCAAAAAACGACCATAAGGTCGAACCAACAGAGTGAGGAACTCAAATGTCCAACGAACTCGAATATCTGAGCCGGCGCGTTGCGTCCGGTAAGCTGAGCCGTCGTGATTTCCTCGGCCGCGCCGCAGCACTCGGCGTCACAGCGCCCTTCGCCAATATGCTGCTTTCCAGTGCGGCTCGCGCGGAAGGCCCGGTCAAGGGCGGCACGCTGAAGGCCGGCCTCGTCGGCGGCGAATCCACGAACAGCCTGGACCCGGCTTTGTTCATGACGCAAGTGCCGTTCGCTTTTGGCAAGATGTGGGGCGAGCTGATCGTCGAGCTGTCCCCCGAAGGCAAACTCGAGAACCGCATCGCCGAAGAGATCGGCTCGTCGGACGACGCCAAGGTGTGGACGCTGAAAATCCGCGACGGCGTCGAATTCCACAACGGCAAGACGGTGACCGCTGAGGATGTGGCGGCAACCCTCGAGCGCCATTCCGATGAAAAATCGAAGTCCGGCGCGCTGGGCTACATGAAGGGCATCGACAGCATCAAAGCCAGTGGCAAGGAAGTCGTCCTGACGCTGAAGGAGGCCAACGCCGACCTTCCCTATCTCCTCAGCGACTACCACCTCATCGTCCAGCCCAACGGCGGCAAGGACAAGGCGGATGCCGGCATCTCGGCAGGACCCTACAAGGTCACCACCAACGAGCCCGGCGTGCGCCATGGCGGCGAGCGCTTCGCCAATTACTGGCAGGCCGACAAGATGGGCCATGCCGACCAGATCGAGATCATCGTCATCAACGACGCGACCGCGCGCACGGCGGCCCTGCAGGGCGGCCAGGTCAACATGATCAACCGCGTCGAGCCGAAGATCGTCGACCTGATCAAGCGTGTACCGGGCGTCACCATCCGCAACCATGCCGGCCCCGGCCACTATGTCTTCATCATGCATTGCAACACCGCGCCCTTCGACAACAGCGACCTGCGCATGGCGCTGAAGCTCGCGATCGACCGTGAGGAGATGCTGAACAAGGTGCTGCGCGGCTACGGCTCGCTCGGCAACGACTTCCCGATCAATTCGTCCTATCCGCTGTTTTCCGAGATCGAGCAGCGCAAATATGATCCCGACAAGGCCAAGTTCCACTACAAGAAGTCGGGCCATGACGGCACCGTGCTGCTGCGCACCTCCGACGTCGCCTTCCCGGGCGCGGTCGACGCCTCGCAGCTCTTCCAGCAGAGCGCGGCCAAGGCCGGCATCAAGATCGAGCTCAAGCGCGAGCCCGGCGACGGCTACTGGAACGAGGTCTGGAACAAGCAGCCCTTCTGCGCCTCCTATTGGGGCGGCCGCTCGACCCAGGACCAGATGTACTCGACCGCCTATCTGTCGACCGCCGACTGGAACGACACCCGTTTCAAGCGTCCGGACTTCGACAAGCTGGTGCTGGCCGCACGCGCCGAACTCGACGAGACCAAGCGCAAGCAGATGTACCACGACATGGCCGTGCTGGTGCGCGACGAGGGCGGCCTGATCCTGCCGATGTTCAATCAGTTCATCGATGCGACAGGCGCCAAGGTCGGCGGCTGGGTAGACGATCCGCATCAGGAGCTGATGAACGGCTACGCGCTGGCGAAGTGCTGGCTCGAAGCCTGAGCCCGGCTTTGCGGATATGTCCTCACCCGTCGTGAAACTTGTGGCCCAGCGCGTTGCGCTGGGCATCGTCCTCTTGCTGGCCGTTTCGGTCCTGATCTTCGCCGGCACCCAGATCCTGCCCGGCGACGTCGCGCAAGCCATTCTCGGACAGTCGGCGACGCCGGAATCGCTCGCCAATCTGCGCGAGCAGCTCGGCCTGAATCAGCCGGCTTACATCAGGTATTTCCATTGGCTAGGCGGTGTGCTCACCGGCGATCTTGGCACGGCGATGTCGAGCGGCCAGGATATTGCCACGTCGATCAAGGGGCGGCTGTGGAACACGCTGTTCCTCGCCTTCTGGGCTGCGATCGTGGCCGTGCCGCTGGCCATCATCCTCGGCCTGATCGCCGTGCGTTACCGCAATGGCTGGGTCGACAAGCTGATCTCCGGCCTGGCGCTCGCCTCGACATCTTTCCCGGAATTCTTCATCGGCTATGTGCTCGTCTATTTCTTTGCCGTGAAGTATCAATGGTTCCCGGCCATTTCCACGGTCTATGACGGCATGCCGTTCGGTGAGCGCATGCAGGCGATCGCGCTGCCGGCCACCGCGCTGACGCTGGTTGTGCTGGCGCATATGATGCGCATGACCCGCGCGGCCATCCTCAACGTCATGCAGTCGGCCTATGTCGAGACGGCGGAACTGAAAGGCCTGTCGGCCTTCAATGTCATCCGCAAGCATGCTTTCCCCAATGCCATAGCGCCGATCATCAACGTGGTCATGCTCAACCTCGCCTACCTCATCGTCGGCGTCGTCGTGGTCGAGGTGATCTTCGTCTATCCCGGCATGGGACAATATCTGGTCGACCACGTCACCAAGCGCGACGTGCCGGTGGTGCAGGCGGTCGGCCTGGTCTTCGCCGCCGTTTATATCAGCCTGAACATCATTGCGGACATCGGGGCGATTGTCGCCAATCCGCGCCTCAGACATCCGAAAT
Organism: Mesorhizobium sp. M0771; assembly: GCF_040320155.1. Taxonomy (NCBI): domain Bacteria; kingdom Pseudomonadati; phylum Pseudomonadota; class Alphaproteobacteria; order Hyphomicrobiales; family Phyllobacteriaceae; genus Mesorhizobium; species Mesorhizobium sp. M0771. The sequence goes on from NZ_JAMYPC010000039.1 coordinate 13,578, forward strand.
AGGCGGCGGGCATGCTCGACATCAGACGCATCCCCATCCCCGCGCTGATCGGCATCGTGCTGACGGCTATGTTCGTGTTGGCGGCAGTTTTCGCACCGTTGATCGCACCGTACGGCAATGCCGAAATCGTCGGCGACGTCTGGGAACCGATGACGGCGGCACATTTGCTGGGCACCGACAATCTCGGTCGCGATCTTCTGTCGCGCATGATCTACGGCGCTCGCATCACGCTGTTCATTGCGGTGCTGGCCACCGCGCTGTCATTCTCGCTCGGCGCCATCCTCGGCTTTTCGGCGGCGGTGTTCGGCGGCTGGTTCGACACGCTGCTGTCGCGCCTTGTCGATCTGCTGATGTCGATCCCGACCTTGATCATGGCGCTCGTCGTGCTTTCGGTGCTGCCGACCAACCTGGTGACGCTGATCCTGGTGATGGGCGTCCTCGACTCGACCCGCGTCTACCGGCTGTCGCGCGCGGTGGCCGTCGACATCAACGTCATGGATTATGTCGAGGCCGCCAAGCTGCGGGGCGAAGGCAGCGGCTGGATCATCTTCCGCGAGATCCTGCCCAACGCGCTGTCGCCGCTGGTCTCGGAACTTGGCCTGCGCTTCATCTACGCGGTGCTGTTCTTGTCGACGCTGTCCTTTCTCGGCCTTGGCGTGCAACCGCCGGATGCCGACTGGGGCGGCATGGTCAAGGAAAACAAGGACGGCATCGTCTTCGGTATCGGGGCGGCACTCATCCCCGCCGCGGCGATCGCGGCACTGGCGATTTCGGTCAATCTGGTCGCTGACTGGGTGCTCAACCGCACGACAAGCCTGAAGGGAGGACGCGGGTGATGGCTGACACAAAAGCAAAGACCGGCCTGCTGCTCGATATCCGCAATCTGCGCATCGAAGCGACAGTGTTTCCGCCCGGCGAGGCGCCGAAGAACATCGTTTTGGTCCACGATGTCTCGCTGACGCTGGAAAAGGGCAAGGTGCTCGGCCTGATCGGCGAGTCCGGCGCCGGCAAGTCGACCATCGGCCTGTCGTCGATGGGCTATGGCCGTGGCGGCGTGCGCATCACCGGCGGAGAGGTGCTGCTCAACGGCCGCGATATCCTCAAGGGCGGCAAGGAAGGTTTCCGCAAATTGCGCGGCCGCGAGGTCTGCTATGTCGCGCAGTCGGCGGCCGCCGCCTTCAACCCGGCGCACAAGCTGATGGACCAGGTGGTGGAAGCAACGCTGCTGCATGGCACAGCGACACGCGCCGAGGCCGAGAAACGTGCCGTGGCGTTGTTCAAGAAGCTCAGCCTGCCAAACCCCGAAATTATCGGCGAACGCTTCCCGCACCAGGTCTCAGGCGGCCAGTTGCAGCGGGTGATGACGGCTATGGCGCTGTGTTCGGAACCTGACCTGATCGTCTTCGACGAGCCGACCACGGCGCTCGACGTGACGACGCAGATCGACGTGCTGGCGGCGATCAAGGACGCCATCCGCGACACCCATGTCGCGGCGCTCTACATCACCCACGATCTTGCCGTCGTCGCCCAGGTCTCGGACGAGATCATGGTGCTGCGCCATGGCAGGCTGGTCGAATGGGGCGGCACTCGCCAGATCATCAAGGAGCCGCGCCAGGAATACACCAATGCGCTGGTCTCGGTGCATGAGATCGAGCATGCCGAGCAGAAGCCCGGCGTGGCGCCGTTCCTGTCGGTCAAGAACGTCACCGCCGCTTACGGCGGCAGCCATGTCAAGGTGCTGAAGAACGTCTCGGTCGACATCTTTCCGGGACAGACGCTGGCCGTCGTCGGTGAATCCGGCTCCGGCAAGTCGACGCTGGCGCGCGCCATCACCGGGCTGTTGCCGCCGGAAGAAGGCACCGTCACCTTCGACGGCAGGCCGCTCGCCAACAGGCTTGCCGACCGGCCGAAGGAGGATCTGCGGCAATTGCAGATGATCTACCAGATGGCCGACGTGGCGATGAACCCGCGCCAGACCGTCGGCACCATCATCGGCCGGCCGCTGGAATTCTACTTCGGCATACGCGGCCGCGAGCGCGACAAGCGCGTCGCCGAACTGCTCGACGAGATCGAGATGGGCAAGGGCTTTCTCGATCGTTATCCGGCCGAACTCTCCGGAGGCCAGAAACAGCGCGTCTGTATCGCCCGCTCGCTCGCCGCCAAGCCCAAGCTGATCATCTGCGACGAGGTGACATCGGCGCTCGACCCGCTGGTGGCCAACGGCATTCTCAAGCTGCTGCTCAACCTGCAGCAGCACGAGAAGGTCGCCTACCTCTTCATCACTCACGATCTGGCGACGGTGAAGTCGATCGCCGATTCGATCGCGGTGATGTACCGCGGCGAGGTGGTGCGCTACGGCGCCAAGAGCAAGGTGCTGACGCCGCCCTTCGACGCCTATACCGACCTGCTGCTGTCGTCCGTTCCCGAGATGGAGATCGGCTGGCTGGAAAAGGCGATCAAGGGACGGCGCATGGCGAGCGCGGGGAATTAGTAGGGAATTCGCGGCCTTTGTCGCGAAAACTTCCTTCAACGGCAAAAGCTTTCCGGAGCCGCCCATGGCGCTCAAGACCAAACTGCTGCTCATCATTCTCGACGGCGTGCCCTACCGGAACTGGCGCCGGCTGATGGGCAATCTCGAGGGCTGGGTGCAGTCGGGCGAGGCGCAGGTGTGGAAGATGCGCTCGGTGCTGCCGTCGACCTCGGCCTGCTGCTATGCCTCGATCCACACCGGGGTTTCGCCGCAGGAGCACGGCATCCTATCCAACGAGAACCGTTTTCTCGTCAACAAGCCGGATATTTTCTCCGAGGTCAGCAAGGCCGGCGGCAAGACCGGCGCGGTGACGCATTCCTACTGGTCGGAATTCTTCCGTTCCTATCCGTTCGATCTGGTCGAGGACATGGAGTTCGACGAGCCCAACGGACCGATCGCGCATGGCCGCTTCCACACCATGACCGGCTACAATTTGCGCAACCAGATGACGCCGAGCGATGTCGACCTGTTTGCGACACTGACCCTGCTGACCCGGCGCCACGCCATCGACTACGGGATCCTGCACACCTGCACGCTGGATTCGATGGGCCATCGCTTCGGCCATGACTGCCACGAAATGGACCATGCCTGCTATGCGATGGACGGCATGCTGGCAGCCTTCCTGCCGGGCTGGCGGCAAGCCGGTTACGAGGTGATCGTAACCGCCGACCACGGCCAGACAGACCGCGGCCATCATGGCGGCCGCGACGATGAAATGCAGGATTTCGCGCTGTATTATTTCGGAGCCGGCAAAGGGCCGGATCCGGACACGCTGCTTGATCAGCTGCAACTGGCGCCGACGGTGCTGAAGCGGCTGGGTGTGCCGGTGCCGGAGACCATGAAGGCTAAGCCGTTTTTGGGGTGACGGAGGTCGTCGCTGAGCCGCCGTTCGCTACCCCCTCTCCCCGTCACTATACGGGGAGAGGGTAAGGGTGTCCGAACCGGATAGATAGGTAACAGAATGGACCGATAGCATGGGTGACAGTTTTCTTGTCCGCCGGAGGACCGGCGATGGTTTGGCGAGAGACTGGCATCATGGACGAGCGGCTACGGTTTGTTGTGGAGTGTCTTTCTGGGGATGAGACGATGGTTGCGCTTTGTGCGGC
>NZ_JAMYPC010000040.1:0-16692 GCF_040320155.1 Mesorhizobium sp. M0771
GGACGACCTGCGCGAGCACAAGAAGCTCGCTCTGCGCCAAGCCGCATGACCAGCATCATGGCCGCCCCATTTTGCAGAACTTGACGCACACAACCCGGGATCGGCAGCGGCAGAAGCGGCGCCAGCCTGGGCAGCCAGCGGTGCTCTTTTTCGACCTGCAAGGCATATGGTGCGGCACTCGGCAGCCGCAGAGTCATATCATTGCCGAGGTGGAAGGTTCGGTTGTCCCAACCGCCAAACGTCACCGGGCTCACCGGCAGATGCCGCCATTGCGGAAACTGCGCGTTGACCAGCCGGCGCACGAGATCGGTATCGATGGTCGGTTTTGGATCAGGCATGTCATCGTCTCAAACTGCCGGAGCGGCATTTCTAGACGATGAAGCTCAATGGGGAAACTCAAGCCCCATCTCCCGGTAGCGTTCGGGGTCGTCGCCCCAGTTTTCACGCACTTTGACGAACAAGAACAGGTGCACTTTCTGCTCGAGAATGCCGGCTATTTCCATGCGCGCCGACTGGCCGATGGCGCGGATGGTCTCGCCCTTGTGGCCGAGCACGATCTTCTTCTGGCTGTCGCGCTCGACATAGATGGTCTGGTCGATGCGCACCGAGCCGTCCGGTTTCTCTTCCCATTTCTCGGTCTCGATATGCGAGGAATAGGGCAACTCCTGATGCAGCCGCAGATACAGCTTCTCGCGGGTGATCTCGGCGGCCAGTTGGCGCATCGGCAGGTCCGAGATCTGGTCTTCCGGATAGTACCAGGGGCCGACCGGCAGCGCTTGCGCGAGATAGTCGAGCAAATCCTTGCAGCCGGAGCCGGTCAGCGCCGAGACCATGAAGGTGCGCTTGAACGGCACCTTTTCGTTTGCTGCCGCAGCCAGGGCCAGCAGCGCCTCGTGCTTGACCCGGTCGACCTTGTTGAGGATCAGCACCATCGGCTGGCGGACGTCCTTCAGCCGCTCGAGGATGGCGTCGGCGTCACCCCTGATGCCGCGCTCGGCATCGATCAGCAGAAGCACGATATCGGCGTCCTTGGCGCCACCCCAGGCGGTGGTCACCATCGCGGTGTCGAGCCGGCGCTTCGGCTTGAAGATGCCGGGCGTATCGACAAAGACGATCTGCGCGTTGTCATGCGTGGCGATGCCGCGCACGATGGCGCGGGTGGTCTGCACCTTGTGGGTGACGATCGACACCTTGGCGCCGACCAGTTGGTTGACCAGCGTCGACTTGCCGGCATTGGGCGCCCCAATCAGGGCAACGAAGCCGGAATGCGTGGCCTCCGCTGCCGGAGGGAGATCTTCGCTGCCGGTCACGCCGCACTCCCTTGGTTGGCCCAGATGCCCTCGCGCATAAGAAACGCCGATGCCGCCGCTTCTTCGGCTGCGCGGCGAGAGCCGCCCGTGCCGCTTGCCGGCGCAAAACCGCCGACCTTCACGGACACCGTGAAAACCGGTTGATGTTCAGGTCCCTCGCGTTTCTCGATCGCGTATTCGGGCCTGACATCGCTGGTCTTGGCGATCCATTCCTGCAGGTCGGATTTCGGATTGGGCGGCTTGGCCACCACCTTTTGCGAGCGCGGCTCCCAGTAACGCAGGACGAATTGCCTTGCGGCATCGAGGCCGCCGTCGATATAGACCGCCGCGATCAGCGCCTCGACCGCATCCGCCAGATAGTTTCCGCCCGAGCCGCGCGAGCGCGCCTTCAAGGCAGCGTCGGCCCGAACCAGATCTTCGAGCTGCATTTCAATGCCGATCTCGGAGCATGTCCGCGCATCGACCAGGGCATTGAAGCGCGGGGCGATTTCACCTTCCGGCGCTTCAGGAAACTTTTCGAAAAGCAGGTCGGCAACGATCAGGCCGAGCACGCGGTCGCCAAGGAATTCGAGGCGCTGGTTGTTGCTGCTTGCCTTGACCGCACTGGAATGGGTCAGCGCGGTCTCGAGCAAACGGACATCCCGGAAGGAATGGCCGGTTTTGGCTGTCACCAAATCGGCCAGAGTTTCACCCGTCGGGCGCTTCAAAGCCATCAATTCACGAAATGGAACAGGCGCGACAGGCGCACCAGCGACGGCCATTTCCAGATCTCGAGCGGGCTCGCCTTCCCGGCGATCGAGAAGAAGACGATGTTAGCGCGGCCGACAAGGTTCTCCGCCGGCACGTAGCCGACGCTGAGGCGGCTGTCGGAGGAATTGTCGCGGTTGTCGCCCATCATGAAATAGTTGCCGGGGGGCACGACGAACTCGCGGGTGTTGTCGGTGATCGAATTCGGTGTCAGGTCGAGCGTGTCGTAGCTGACGCCGTTGGGCAGGGTCTCGCGATAGACGTCGACCGGCTCAGGCACTTCCGTGATATCAGGATTTTGGATCTGGCCGGTTTTCACACGAGGCACGCCCTGGCCGTTGATGAACAATTGGCCGTCCTTCATCTGGATCTTGTCCCCCGGCAGGCCGACGACGCGCTTGATGTAGTCGAGCGACGGATCCGGCGGGAACTTGAAGACCACCACGTCGCCGCGCTTCGGATCGGAACCCCAGATGCGGCCGGAAAAGATGTCGGGGCCGAATGGCAGCGAATAACGCGAGAAGCCGTAGGACCATTTGGTGACGAACAGATAGTCGCCTTCGAGCAAGGTCGGCCGCATAGAGCCGGACGGGATCGAGAAGGGCTGGAATAGCAACGTGCGGATGACCATGGCCAGCAGCAAAGCCTGGATGATGACGCTGACGATTTCGCCAAGCCCGCCGGATTTCTTCTCGGATTTTTCAGCCACGCTCATGTCGTCCTCGATTGTGCGTTGGATGGTATAGAGTCTCGGCGCGCGCTGGGCAACGTCAAGTCGGCGTTAGATAGCGGTCGTCTGATGCAATCAATGTGGCGCTTGTTCGGCGGGCAACGCCTCGATGATCACAAAGGCTTGAGCAAGCGGGAAATCATCGGTGATTGTGAGGTGGATCGCCGCTCTGTGCCCCTGTGGCAGGATTTTGGCCAGCCGTGCCGCCGCTCCCCCGGTCAGCGCCATCGTCGGCGCGCCGCTGGGCAGGTTGGCGACCCCCATGTCGCGCCAGAACACGCCCTGCGCCAGGCCGGTGCCAAGCGCCTTGGCGCAGGCCTCCTTGGCGGCGAAGCGCTTGGCATAGGAGGCTGCGCGGCCCTTGCGGCCTTCCGAGCGGACCTGTTCGACCTCGGTGTAGATGCGCTGGATGAAGCGCTGACCATGCCGTTCCAGCGACTTTTCGATGCGTCTGATGTCGATCAGGTCGCTGCCGATGCCGATGATCATTCCGCCGGAACTTCCCGTCCGCGGTGCTCGGCCTTATGCGCCCGCTCTGCCATGCGCTTCCTGCGCTGCTCGCGAAAGGCTGTCATCCCCCAGCGGGTGATACCGTAGAAGATCAGCCCGAAGATCAGGCCGAGCGGCACAGCGCCGATCAGCATCGGCTCGAGCACCGGATGCCACAGTTTTGCAAACGACAGCGTGTGCATCATCTCACCAAGATGCGCAGGCGGTCCGTTCTTGGGCAGGCGTTCATGCAGGATCAGCTTGCCGACTTCCCAGGACGCTCCCCACAGCAGCGGGAAAGTCAGCGGATTGCCGAAGAATACCGCGCCGAGGGCGGCGGCCACCAGATTGCCGGCGACCACCCAGCAGAGCACGGCGGCGACGGCGAAATGGAAGCCGAGCGGAAAGAAGGAGGCGAAAACGCCGGCCGCGACGCCGGCCGCGACCGCATGCGGTGTCGCCTTCAGCCGCAGGATGCGCTTGGAGAAATATTGCAACGAGCGCGAAAACGAGCGGCGCGGCCACAGATAGGTACGCACCCGCTCCAGAATGCCATCAGGCTTTCGGCGTCGAAAAAGCACTCTGTTCCAGTTCCCGGTTCGTCACGCCCAAATTGCAACCATCCCTGGCCGGGCGCGGTCGCTCCATCTTGCGCTTCGAGGGCGCAGAAAGGCAACAACGACTTTGATATAGCGACTGCCTTGCGGCGGAACAATGAAACGCCGCCGCGATGGTCTGCCGCAGGCGGGTAACGATGGTCTGCCGCAGGCGGGTAACAAGAGCGCCATTGGGGCGAAACTGAGGACAATATCGATGAAAGCTCCCTGACGACGGCAATGTCCGCGCGAAGACGACGCCGAGGCGGATAGACTATTCCCGATATTCGCTGACTTCGACCAAATTGCTGTCCGGATCGCGGAAATAGACCGACATCATCTTACCGCGGGCGCCGGTGCGCTCGACCGGGCCGACTTCGATGGCAACGCCGTTGGCTTCCAGACTGGCGCAAATCTCGGCAAGCGGCCTTGCGGCGATCAGGCAGAAATCGCCGGACCCAGGCATCGGCGTCTTGGCTTTCGGTTCGAAAGTGTGCGTTGCCTGATGCAGATTGATCTTCTGCGATCCGAACAGCAACCCCGTCGGCCGGTTCGGCTCGTCGAGGCGCTTGAGGCCAAGCACCCGCTGGTAGAAGGCGCAGCTGTCCTCCACCGAGCGGACCGTCAGCACGAAATGATCGATGCCGGCGATCATGGTGATGTCCCCTAAATGTTGCGGCTACCCGGCTTGATCGCCGGGATGTCGGCAAGTTCCGGCGGCAGGCGGTCGGCGGGATAGGCCGGCACCTCATATTCGGCAAGCGCGATCAGCGGCACGCCGACATTGGTCTTGCCGGCCGAGCGGTCGATGATGCAGGCCGCCGCCACGACCTCGGCGCCAATCGCGCGCAGGCAGTCGATGGTTTCGCGGATCGAAAGACCAGTGGTGACGATGTCCTCGACGATGACGACGCGCGATCCCGGCGCGATCTCAAAGCGGCGCAGCCTGAACTCGCCGCCTTCGCGCTCCACCCAGATTGCTGGCACACCGAGATGGCGCGACGTCTCATAGGCCGGGATCAGGCCGCCGATCGCCGGGCCGACGACGTAGTCGACCTTGCCCGGCACCGCCTTGCGGATCTTTTCGGCCAGTGCCTTGCAAAGCCGCTCGGTCTTGTCGGCATGCATGAAGACGCGCGCCTTCTGCAGGAAGACCGGGCTGCGCAGACCCGACGTCAGGATGAAATGTCCCTCCAGAACAGCGCCTGCCTCGCGGAAAATGCCCAGAACTTCGTCGGTATTCATAACTCGCCCCATGTCCATGGTGAATGGTGAATGGTGAATGGTGAATTGGTGAATGGTGAATGGTAGTGAGAACGCCTTCTTTCACTATTCACTATTCACTATTCACTATTCACTATTCACCCATTCACACGCCGCGCATCGCTGACGCTCGAATTATCCTTGAGCTGCGACAGCAGCCGGTTGAGGTGCTTCAGATCCCAGACTTCGAGATCGATCAGCATTTCGGTGAAGTCGGGCGCGGTGCGCACCATCGACAGCGTATGAATGTTGGCGTCGTTGGAGGCAACGACCTGGGCGATGTCGGCGAGCGAGCCCGGCGCGTTGATGGCGGTGACCGAGACGCGCGCCGGAAAGCGCTCCTTGGTCTGCTCGTCAATGTCCCAGCGCACGTCGATCCAGCGCTCCGGCTGGTCGTCGAAGGCCTGCAGCGCCGGCGACTGGATGGGATAGATGGTGATGCCGGTGCCCGGCTGGACAATGCCGACGATGCGGTCGCCAGGCACGGCCCCTTCCGGCGCGAAACGCACCGGCAGGTCGCCGCGCACGCCGCGGATCGGCACCGCGCCATCGCGCGGCTGGTCCTTGTCCTTGCGCGCGGCTCGTGTGCCGGGCATCTGGAACAGCATGCCGGCGGCGTTGCGGATCTTCGACCAGCCCTCCTCGCGCTGCTTGGGGGCGCTGACGGTGACGCGCTCGTCCTTGTAGTCTGGGAAGACGGCCTTCATGACGTCGGTCGAGGCAAGTTCGCCGCGCCCGACCGAGGCCAGCACATCCTCGATGTCCTTGCGCGCCAGCCGGTGCAGCACCGGCTTCAGGCTTTCCTTGGTGAAGGTCTTGCCGGCGCGTTCGAAGGCGCGCTCGAGAATGCGGGCACCAAGACCTGAATATTGCTTGCGAATGGCGTTCTTGGTGGCGCGGCGGATGGCTGAACGCGCCTTGCCGGTGACCACCACCGACTCCCACGCCGCCGGCGGCACTTGCGCCTTGGAGCGGATGATCTCGACCTCGTCGCCGTTCTTCAGTTCCGTCATTAGCGGCATGATGCGGCCGTTGACCTTGGCACCGACGCAGGTGTCGCCGACATCGGTGTGCACGGCATAGGCGAAGTCGATGGGCGTGGCGCCGCGCGGCAGCGCAATCAGCATGCCTTTCGGCGTGAAGCAGAATACCTGGTCCTGGAACAGCTCCAGCTTGGTATTTTCGAGGAAGTCTTCCGGGTTGTCGCCTTCTGCCAGTTGCTCGATGGTGCGCCGCAGCCAGGCATAGGCGTTGGTCTCCTTCGAGATCGCATGGGCGGCGCCGTTCGTCTTGCCGCCGGTGTCCTTGTAGATCGAATGGGCGGCGACGCCATATTCGGCGATCTTGTTCATCTCGCGGGTGCGGATCTGCAGTTCGACGCGCTGGCGCGACGGGCCGACAATGGTGGTGTGGATCGAACGGTAGTCGTTCTGCTTGGGCGTAGAAATGTAGTCCTTGAAGCGGCCAGGCACCATCGACCATGTGGTGTGGATGGCGCCGAGCGCGCGGTAACAGTCTTCGACGCTGTCGACGACGACGCGGAAGCCGAAGATGTCCGAGAGCTGCTCGAAGGACAGCGCCTTGGCCTCCATCTTGCGGAACACCGACCACGGCTTCTTCTGCCGGCTCTTCACCCCGGCATTGATGGCATGCTTCTCGAACAGCGCCGACAGCGCCTTTTCGATGTCGGTCAGCACACCCTTGTTGCGCTCGAATATCTCGGCAAGCCGCGCGGTGACGGCGCGGTAGGCTTCCGGATTGATGAAGCGGAAGGCGATCTCTTCCAGCTCCTCACGCATGCCTTGCATGCCCATGCGCCCGGCCAGCGGCGCGTAGATGTCCATCGTCTCCTCGGCGATGCGCAGGCGCTTGGCCTCGGGCATGTGGTCGAGGGTGCGCATGTTGTGCAGCCGGTCGGCGAGCTTGACCAGCAGAACGCGGACATCCTCCGAGATGGCCAGCAACAGCTTGCGCAGGTTTTCCGCCTGCTCGGCCTTCTTGGAGACGAGATCGAGCTTCTTCAGCTTGGTCAGGCCTTCGACCAGCTTGCCCATTTCGGGGCCGAACAGATCGTCGATCTCGGCCCGCGTCGCGGTGGTGTCCTCGATCGTGTCATGCAGCAAGGCGACGGCGATCGTCGCCTCGTCCATGTGCATTTCGGTGAGGATGGCGGCGACTTCGAGCGGATGCGAGAAATAGGGATCGCCGGAAGCGCGCTTCTGGTGGCCATGCTTCTGCATGGCGTAGACATAGGCCTTGTTGAGCAACGCCTCGTTGACGTCAGGCTTGTAGCGCGCAACGCGCTCGACAAGCTCATACTGACGCATCATGGGCGGGTTCTCACGGTGCTGAAATGATTGATGCGCCGCACTGATGTACGGCGCATCTCATAGATAGCCACGAAACTCACGGGACGGAAGTGCCGGAACCATATTCCCGGCAGGTCCAGGGCAGCGATTAGTAGTCGTCGCTCTTTTCCGGGGGAACCAGGCCCTCGATGCCGGCCAAAAGGTCTTCCTCGGTCATGCGATCGAAGGTGACGTTTTCTTCGGCGTCGTCGGCATCGGTAGCTGCAACTGCGTTGCCGGTCTGGTCGGCGATCGCCTCGCCGTCGGCCTCGGGCTCGTCGACCTCGACATGCTTCTGCAGCGAGTGGATCAGATCTTCCTTGAGGTCGTCGGGCGACAGCGTCTCGTCGGCGATCTCGCGCAGCGCTACGACCGGGTTCTTGTCGTTGTCGCGGGGCACGGTGATCGGCGCGCCCTGGCTGATCTGGCGGGCACGGTGGCCGGCGAGCAGCACGAGCTCGAAGCGGTTGTCGACCTTGTCGATGCAGTCTTCAACGGTTACGCGGGCCATTGATTGCCCCTTTCATGCCTGGATTTGATGGAAAACAGGCGCGGTCCATAACCCGAACGCCGCCAAAATACAAGCATTATGGCGCCGTGGCCCCATCGGCTGGCGAATGCCAGTCTCTGGCGCCGGTGAATGCCTTGCCGGCAAAGCCCGCCTACCGGCGACGACACGGCTCCGATCACAATTGCTTGCAGTGCGCCCCGGCACCCTTGGATTGCCGTAAAACTGGCGCTATCTCGGTTGACGAAAGGTCAGCCGGTTTATTTACGAGCCGACCGATATAACGACCCATTTCGATTAGTCCGCCACCTATTTCGAAAAAGGAATATTGCCATGTTCGACCCCCGTGAAAAAATCGCTCTTTTCATAGACGGCGCCAATCTCTACGCCACCTCGCGCGCACTCGGCTTCGACATAGACTACCGCAAACTGCTGTCCAGCTTCCAGAAGCGCGGCTATTTGCTGCGGGCCTATTACTACACCGCTCTGGTCGAGGATCAGGAATACTCTTCGATCCGTCCCCTGATCGACTGGCTCGACTATAATGGCTTCAAGGTGGTGACCAAGCCGGCCAAGGAGTTCACCGACTCGACCGGCCGCCGCAAGATCAAGGGCAATATGGACATCGAACTGACCGTCGATGCGCTCGAACTTGCCGATGTCGTCGACCACTATGTCATCTTCTCCGGCGACGGCGATTTCCGCACACTGGTCGAAGCGCTACAGCGGCGCGGCCGCAAGGTCTCGATCGTCTCGACCATGGCCTCGCAACCGCCGATGATCTCGGACGATCTGCGCCGCCAGGCCGACCATTTCATCGATTTGACCTCGCTGAAGAACGAGGTCGGCCGCGATCCCTCCGAACGGCCGGTGCGCAGGCCCGAGCCGGCCGAAGTCGAAGAGGAAGACTATTGACGGCGGCGGCCTTGGAGGCCGCTCCCGAACCCGACCGCGACTGCCCCCTCTGCCCACGCCTGCATGATTTCATCTCAGACTGGCGACGGCGCGAGCCGTCGTGGTTCAACGCGCCGGTGCCGACCTTCCTGCCGCCTGATGGCGAGGACGCCGTCGAGCTGCTGATCGTCGGGCTGGCGCCCGGCCTGCGCGGCGCCAACCGCACCGGGCGACCGTTCACCGGCGACTATGCCGGCGACCTGCTCTACTCAACGATGATCGCTCACGGTTTTGCCCGCGGCGAGTTCAAGGCGCGGCCGGATGACGGGCTCGAACTGATCGGCACCGCGATCACCAATGCGGTGCGCTGCGTGCCGCCGGAGAACAAGCCGGTCGGCGCCGAGATCTCCACTTGCCGCAGCTTTCTGGTGCCGACGATCGCGCGCTTTCCAAAATTGCGCGCCGTGCTGGCGCTGGGCTCGATCGCCCACCAGTCGACCGTCAGGGCGCTCGGTCAGCGCGTCGCTGCCTATCCGTTCAAGCACGGCGGTCGGTTGCCGGCCGGCGGCGTCACGCTGTTTTCCAGCTATCATTGCTCGCGCTACAACACCAACACTGGGGTGCTGACCGAAGCGATGTTCGTCAAGGTATTCAGCGAGATCGCGTCGTTCCTGCGGAACTAGACGCTGCCTCTCAAATCCCTCGAGCACGATCTTGCCCTTGGCCTTGCCGGTCTCGATCAGCGCATGGGCGCGCTTCAGATTGGCGGCATTGATTGGGCCGAACGTCTCGCCCAGCCTGGTGCGGATGGTGCCGGCGTCGACAAGGCGCGCCAGTTCGTTGAGATGTTCGCCCTGCGCGGCCATATCGGGCGTTTCATACAGCGAGCGGGTGAACATCGGCTCCCAGTGGACCGAAACGCTCTTGCGACCCAGTCGCGGGTTTCGGGCCGCGATGCGGTGGCGATCACCGTCAGATCGGTCAGCTGGCGCGCGAGCTGGACCGCGATCGACCCGACGCCGCCGGCGCCGCCGACGATCAGGATGGTGTTCGCGGCGCCGATGACTAGCTTCTTCACATTGAGGCGGTCGAACAACGCCTCGAAGGCTGTGATCGCCGTCGTCGGCAGTGCTGCCGCCTGCGCATAGCCGAGCGAGCCAGACTGGGCTCATCGCCCGCAAGGTCTATGCGCAGATGCCGCCGAAGGTCGAGTACAGCCCGACGCCTCGTGGCCGAAGCCTGGAGCCCGTGATCACCGTGCTGAAGGTCTGGGGCGATGCGAATGTGACGCTGGCGCCGGAGGTTTCCCAGGCCGCTTGAAGCGGAGGCGTGGCAACCGCTTGCGTTGGTCCGGCCCTCACACCGGCAGCAGCGCGTCCGGCTTCACGTCCGATATCGACGCATAGGTGTGCGTTTCCCTGACACCCGGCAACGGCAGGATCACGCGCTTCAAAAAATCCTGATAAGCGGCCATTTCTGAAATGCGCGCCTTCACCAGATAGTCGAAGCCGCCAACGACCATGTGGCATTCCAGCACTTCGGGAGCTTTCGCCACCGCTTCGGCGAAACGGTCGAACACATGCGGCGCCGCCTGGTCGAGCCTGACTTCGATGAAGACAAGCGTGCCACGGCCGATCTTTTGCGGGTTGAGCACAGCCCGGACCGCGGTGATGAAACCGTCACGAAACAGGCGCTTCACCCGCTGGCTGGTGCCGGTCGGCGACAGGCCGACGCGGGCGGCGAGATCGAGCGTGGTGCGACGCCCATCCTCCTGCAACAACCGCAGCAGGCTGCGGTCGATGGCATCAAGTTGGTCGGATTCATGATTCACGTTCATGGCTCCTCTATTGTGTGAAATTCACGCCCAGATCGCGATAACAGCCTATTTTGTCGCACCATTTTCAACAATAGGCTGAGCTTTCTACGAGAGCCGTCTGGAGGAAGAATCCTCCGCTGGCAGAATCGAGCGGGACAAGAATGCGCGTGACAGAGGACCTAAACACAAAGCCGGCAATTCTTGCGGGCCTCGCCATGATCGGTATTTACGCCGTGCAGTTCGTCGCAGCCCGCTTTAGCCTGCGGGAGCATCTTACGGCGACGGATGTCGCGACCTTGCGCTTTGTCGGCGCCGGACTGGTCATGCTACCGGTTGTCTGGCGCGGCGGCCTGTCAGCCAGCAAAGCGTTGGGCTGGCGGCGCGCCCTGGCGCTGGCGGCGCTGGCCGGACTGCCCTACCCGATCATCATCAACTGGGGCCTCACCTACGCACCCGCCGCGCATGGCGCGGCACTTTGCCCAGCCTCGATCGTGTTCTTCTCGTTCGTGCTGTCGCACCTCGCCACGACGGACAAGGCCTCGCGCCAGCAAACCATCGGCGTCGCCGCCATCATCGCCGGGCTGATCCTGTTCATTGCGCCAGCGCACACCGGTGGCGGTATGAAGGATGTCTTCTCCGGTGATCTGCTGTTCATCGCATCGGGCGCGATGTTTGCCGCTTATGCCGTTCTTGTGCGGCGCTGGCGCGTCGATCCGATTGCGGCGACCGTAACCGTGGTGCTGCTGTCATGCCTGCCGCTGCCGCTTCTCTATCTCTTCGTACCGAGCGGCCTTCATAGCGCGGCAGCCGGCGAAATCGCCAGCCAGATCGTCATCCAGGGATTTCTGGCCGGTGCGGCCGCCATGTTCCTCTACACCTATGTCGTTCGAAAGCTGGGCTCACAGACGGCATCGCTGTTCATGCCCTGCGTGCCGATCGCAACGGTCATGATCGCGATGACGGTGCTCGGCGAGACGCCGACCGGCACCCAGTTCGCCGCCATCTTGATCATGGCCGCAGGGATGGCCTTTTCGGCTCTTTCCAGACCTGTGGCCAAGCCTACATGAGACTGCGGCTAGCCAAAGCGAATGCTTGCCTGATCCGTTCAGGGCGATGGAGGCGTTTGCGAAGAGACCTGTCCGGGCGCGGCAAACAACTCGGCCAGCGTTTGCTGCCCGCCCTGCAGTACGTTCAGATCGACATCGCCGACGATGCCGTCGACGCGGCCCATATTGTGGTACTGCCAGTAGATCCAGTCGTTGCGACCTGGCTCCAGGAGCAACGAGCGACGCCAGAGCGGGCGAACGTCGATTTTCCCGGCATAGGCGTCCTCGGCCTCGTCGGTCAGGTAGATGATCGCCGGCTTGCCGAACGCAGCTTCAACCGGTCCGAGGAAGGCCTGGAGTTCCGCGCTCAGCTGCTCCGGCGACGGGCGTTGCGGGCAGTTGCCGCCGAATTCGATGTCGACGACCGGCGGCAGCAGCGGCTGGTCGTGCGGCACCACCGCGATGAAATTTTTCGCCTGGTCGGCGCCCGGCCGGCAGAAGGTGAAGAAGTGATAGGCGCCGACGGCAAGTCCGGCCGCGCGCGCCTCGCGCAGGTTTTTGGCGAAGGCATCGTCGACATGGTCGCCGCCCTCGGTCGCCTTGATGACAGCGAAGGCGACATCGTCGGCGGCAACGCGGCGCCAGTCGATTTCACCCTGATGATGGGAAACGTCGATACCCCTGACCGGATAGCTGTCACGATCGGGCGAGAAGGTCCGGAAATAGAAGAAGCCGCCTGCCGCGACGAGGCCGGCAAAGACCAGACTGGCCGCACCCCAGAGGATGATCCGGTTCTTCAAACCTTTCCCCATCGTGTGTCGCTGGAAACTTGAAAGCCGATGTGGCTTTTGTGGGGCTGTGGCTCGAGGTTCTTAGCCTCGCTCCTTCATAAGCCGGCCCTTTTCGCGCGACCAGTCGCGCTGCTTTTCTGTCTCGCGCTTGTCGTGCAGTTTCTTGCCGCGGCCGACGGCGAGCAGCAGCTTGGCACGGCCCTGGTCGTTGAAGTAGATTTTCAGCGGCACCAGCGTCATGCCTTCGCGGTCGATGCTCTGCGCCAGTTTTGCCATCTCGCGCTTGTTGAGCAGCAGCTTGCGGCGCCGTCTGGGCTCATGGTTGAAGCGGTTGGCCTGCAGGTATTCCGGCAGATAGGAATTGATCAGCCAGATCTCGCCGCCCTCCACCGAGGCGTAGCTGTCCTGGATGTTGGCCTGGCCCTGGCGCAGCGACTTGACCTCGGTGCCGGTCAGCACCAGGCCGGCCTCGACGGTGTCGAGCACCTCATAGGAAAACCGCGCCTTGCGGTTTTCCGCAACGGTTTTGTTGTTTGGATCGGCTTTTCTGACCTGGTTCATGATGCGGAGAGGTGGCGCCTCATCCTCAATTTATCAAGCCGGCGTGCTTCATCGCCGCATCGATCTTCTCGGCGGTCGACGCCTCGATGGTCACCAGCGGCGAGCGCACCACGTTCTCGACCTTGCCAATCTTCCACAGCGCGTATTTGACGCCGCACAGGCCGGGCTCAAGGAAGATGGCCTTGTGCAGCGGCAGCAGACGGTCCTGCAATTCCAGCGCCTTGGCGCTGTCACCGGACAGTGTGGCTTCCTGGAATTCGGCGCACAGCCGCGGCGCGACATTCGACGTCACCGAGATGCAGCCGACACCGCCATGAGCGTTGAAGC
This sequence comes from Mesorhizobium sp. M0771, assembly GCF_040320155.1. Lineage (NCBI taxonomy): Bacteria > Pseudomonadati > Pseudomonadota > Alphaproteobacteria > Hyphomicrobiales > Phyllobacteriaceae > Mesorhizobium > Mesorhizobium sp. M0771. Next base: position 13,427 of record NZ_JAMYPC010000040.1, read on the forward strand.
CGAGGGCAGAGGCATCCTCACCTGAAAGCTGGATGAACTCCTTGCCGCAGGTGGCGCGCTGTTCGGACACGCGCTCGACCTTGCCGGTGGCATCCTTGACGCCGACGATGTTCTTGAAGTCGTGCGCCAGCCTGCCCATCGTCTCCGGCATCATGTCGATCACCGAGCGCGGCGGGATGTTGTAAATGATGATCGGCAGCTTGGTCGCCCTGGCGACGGCAGCGAAATGCTCGTACAAGCCGCGCTGTGTTGGCTTGTTGTAATAAGGCGTGACGACCAGAGCGGCGTCGGCGCCCGCCTGCTCGGCATACTGCACCAGACCGACCGCTTCAGCGGTGTTGTTTGAGCCGGCGCCGGCGACGACCGGAGCGCGGCCCTTGGCCACATCGATGCAGACCTTGACGACATGGCGATGCTCGTCATGCGACAGCGTCGGCGACTCTCCGGTGGTGCCGACCGGGACGAGGCCCGTCGTGCCCTCGCCAAGTTGCCATTCGACGAAGGCGCGAAAGGCTTTCTCGTCGAAACGTCCGCTCTTTTCGAACGGCGTCACGAGCGCAGTAAGCGAGCCTCTCAGCATGTCGTCCAACTCCTTGGAACTTGTTTGTTTATGCGTGTCATCGTCCCAAAACCGGTTCCCGCTTTTGGGCGACATGCATCGGGCGCCTTCTAGCCGAAAGCGAAGCCGCGCACCATAGTCTCGACACTGTTGCGCGGCAAGCATGCCGATGGTGCCAGCAAGCGCAATTCGAACGGCCTCGATAACCCTTTGTTTACGAGCTCTTCACGACCTAAGTCTAGGCTCTCGGGCACCTGGGCTTGCCATCTAAAGTGCCGCAACAGGGAAAGATCAGGATCATGCCGGCCAGTCGGCCACTCCGCTTCATATTGCTTGGCGCCGTTGCCCTGCTGATAGTGGGGACGGCGGCAAACGAGAGCGTCGACGAGCAGACGACCTCATCGATCCCGATGCCTGACATGCAAGATGGAGCGCAGACCGATGCGCCCTCCGCCAATATCGCCGTGTTGAAAGGCAGTCTCGATGCGTTGGCGACCGGCGATATCGCCGCGGCACGAGCGGTGCGCGAAACATTGCCGGCCAGTTCGCTGGACCGCCATATCCTGGCCTGGGCGATCGCGCTCTATGGCGGCGACCGTGTGCCGAGCAGCGAGATTGCCGATACCGCAAAGATGTTGCCGAATTGGCCGGGCACCATCGCTCTGCGCAAGAACAGCGAGCGCGCGCTTTATCGCGAAAACCCCTCGCCGCAGACCGTGGTGAAAGCCTTTGACGGCAGCCAGCCGCTGACCTTTCAAGGCGTGGTCATCCTTGCCCGTTCTTATTTAGCTCTTGGCAACACCAAGGCTGCGCTTTCCGTGCTGTCGCCATTCTGGCGCACCGAGAAGCTGGAAGCCAGGGACGAGGCGGCCGTCAGCAAGGAGTTTGGCGCCATCATTCCGGCTGCCGACCATCGTTTCCGCATGGAACGGATGTTTTATGCCGACCGGGAGAATTCGGCGCTGCGGGTCGCAGCCCTTGCCGGCGCGCAACCGCTGGCCGATGCCTGGGCCGCCGCCTCGCGTGGCGACAAGAACGCGGCCAAGCTGTTGAAAGCAGTGCCTGCCGCACAGCAATCGGCCGGCTATTTCTTCGCGCAAGCCGAATATCTGCGCAAGCAGCGGAAGTTTGCGGACGCCGCCGCGGTGGTAATGAAAGCGCCAACGAACCGCGACGCGCTGGTCGATCCCGATGCCTGGTGGGTCGAGCGCCGCGTGCTGTCGCGCGCACTGGTCGACCAGGGCGACTGGAAGACCGCCTACAAGATCGTTGCCGCGCATGCCGCCGAAAGCCCCGCCAGCGCCGCCGAGGCCGAATTCCACGCCGGCTGGTATGCGTTGCGCGGCCTCAACGATCCTGCGACGGCCTCGACCCATTTTGCCCGCATCGCCGATCTCGCGCAGGGACCGATGTCGCTGTCACGCGCCTATTACTGGCTTGGCCGCGCGGCGGAAGTCGGCGGTCCCGGCAATGCGAAGGATTATTTCACCAAGGCGGCAGCCTATGGCACCACTTTCTACGGGCAGTTGGCGGCGGAACGGGTTGGCTTGCGCACGCTGAACATCGTCTATCCCGAGCCAAGCACTGCCGACCGCCAAAGCTTTGACGGCCGCGAAGCCGTCAGCGCCATCAAGCGGCTGCAGGAGGCGGGCTACGACCGCTATGCCGAGACGCTTTACCGCGACCTCGCCGGGCAGTTGACCAGCCCCGGCGAGCTGGCGCTGCTTGCGGTGCTGGCGGAAAAGCAGGGCAATCATTTCATGGCGCTGAAGATCGGCAAGATCGCCGGCGCGCGCGGCATCGATGTCGGCGCGCTGTCGCATCCGCTGGGCGTCATTCCCGACACCGCCGACATATCCGGCTCGGGCAAGGCGCTGGCCTATGCGATCGCCCGCCAGGAAAGCGAATTCAATGTCGGCGCCGTCTCCAGCGCCGGCGCGCGCGGCCTGCTGCAGCTGATGCCGGGCACCGCCAAGCAATTGGCGAAGAAGGCAGGACTGAGCTTTTCCCAGGATCGGCTGACCAGCGATGCCGGTTACAATGCGACGCTGGGGGCTGCCTTCCTTGGCGAGCAGCTCGACCGCTTCGGCGGCTCCTATGTGCTGACCTTCGCCGGCTACAATGCCGGCCCTAACCGCGCCAGCCAATGGGTAGCCAAGTACGGCGACCCGCGCGGCAAGGGCATCGACGCCGTCGTCGACTGGATCGAGCGAATTCCCTACACCGAAACAAGAAGTTACGTGCAGCGCGTGATGGAGAATTACGAGGTCTACAAGATGCGCATTTCGGGGAAGTACGATATCGTTGGGGATTTGGTGAACGGAAGAGGCTGAGGCCGCAGAGCTGTCGCCACGGGCAGACGTTGGCGATCCTTCGCGCCCCCTTGCCGGCCATCTCCCCCACGAGTGGGGAGATCAGCTGTCATTGCCGATTCCGCCGATCTCCAACGTCGAAGGAAGGGCGTAGCGCCTGAACCGCCAATCTCCCCCTCGTGGGCATAGGCGCTAAGATAGCTTTGGCATGGACTGAAACTTGCGCTTTCGTGGTGGTTCGCGCCAGCGATATCGCAAGGCATGGAGTTTTTGGCGCAGGGCCGCCAAGGAAGGTTGAGGAAAGATGGTCGCGATCAGAGAGGCGACGATCTGGCGGGTTGCGCGCCACAGCAGCGGGCGCCCGTCGCTCAAGGGGGAGAGACACCCAACTCCTG
>NZ_JAMYPC010000041.1:0-13772 GCF_040320155.1 Mesorhizobium sp. M0771
CTGACCACCTGGGCGGAAGAAGCCATAGAACAGACGCTGACTTTCTTCCGGCTGCCGCGTCAGCATCACAAGCACCTCAAGTCCACCAACATGCTTGAACGGCTCAACGAGGAAATCCGCCGGCGCACCTATGTCGTGCGCATCTTCCCGAACGCCGAAAGCTGCCTGCGCCTGCGCCTGGTCAGCTGGCCGTCGAAACCAATGAAAACTGGATGGAGGCCAACCGCTATATCAACATGGATGATCTGCGCGAGCACAAGAAGCTCGCTCTACGCCAAGCCGCATGACCAGTTTCATGATCGCCCATTTTGCAGAACTTGACGCACACAACCGTAGGGAAGGGCGGATTTAACCCCCAAAACACCCGCGACAGAGATGCTCAAGTCACGCTCTTCAAAGCCATTCTGATTAGACGTGACGCTGCGTTCGCAAAGGGTATCGAGCGGGTTAGTTATGTATGAAAACTGTGACGCCCCGATCGAGCACGGATTCGCACGCATATTTCTCTAACCCACGCCTCTCGGGCGAATGAACCGCCTCTCTGCTTACTCTGGCCGTGCCGTCTTCTTCTCCCGCGGCAGTTCGCGTCTTTGTTTGCAGACGACCACGATCGATTTGTCCCAGCGATCCACTCGCCGCTGGGATAGATGATTGCTTTGCTGATCTTGAGGAACGATGGCCTGATCCGCATGCAACGCGCCCGTTCGAAGAGTCCCGTCGCTTACCTGGCCGTGACAGCGAGCGATGACTTATTCAGGGGTGAGCAAGTTGAGGGTCAGGCATTGGCGGGACAGATAGCAGAGTTGTGCAACAGATTGTTGCACCCGCGACCACGTCGGTAGAGACCCGAGGAGAAATGTCGGCGGCATCACCGCGGACGCTCGTGGTGACCCGAAGCTCTCAATAGAGCTCAATGACCGCTTTGCGTCTAATATGACAGGTCGAGCGCGCTACCCTCTTGCCTGAAAACCGGAACGGCGGTTGCCGAATGGCTAGTTATCCAGAACCAATCTGACTTTCTGGGCGAGAGCTTGGAGGGTAGCGGGTTTCTGCAGGAGTTGAACGTTTGGATCGATGATCCCATTGCGAACTATGGCATCACGTGCGTAACCGGACGTAAAGAGCACCCTCAAGTCAGGCCGCAATTCAACGGCAGCATCCGCAAATTCCCGACCGTTCATTCCGGGCATGACAACATCCGTCAGCAGCAAGGAAACGTCTCCTCGATCCTCAAGAATGCGCAGGCCTTCAACCCCATTCTCAGCAGAAATCACCGAATAGTCGAGATCCTCGAGCATTTGCATTGTCAGTTGTCTTACACTCGCCTCGTCCTCGACGACGAGGATCAATTCCTCTGGCTTGCCATTGGCAACGTCTTGGCTGTTCGCCCGCCGTGCTCCATCGGCGGGACCATTGTGCCTTGGCAACCAGATGCTGATGGTAGTCCCCACCCCCAGTTTTGAATCGATTTTGACATAGCCACCGGACTGCTTGACGAAGCCAAACACCTGACTCAGCCCAAGGCCGGTTCCCTTGCCGACACCTTTGGTGGTAAAAAACGGCTCGAAGGCTCTTTCCAGAACCTCCGCGCTCATACCCGAGCCCGTGTCCCTCACCGCAATAAGGACGTAGGGGCCGGGGGAAATGCCATGATCTGCAGCAACCGACTGGTCGACCAGGAGTGCAGAGGTTTCGATTGTCAGGGTTCCGCCCTCCGGCATGGCATCGCGAGCGTTGACCGCCAGATTTACGAGGACATTTTCGAGTTGGCTGGGATCAGCGAGCACTGCACCGTCATCGGATTGCACGACCGTATTGAGTGTTACGTGCTCGCCCAGCGTCCGGCGCAAAAGCTCCGACATATCCTGCACCATCCGGCCGACGTCGAGGGATTCAGGGGAAAGCGGCTGCTGCCGGGAAAAAGCCAGTAGCCTTTGCGTCAGCATGGCAGCTTTGTGGGCACCCTCGGTCGCGGCTGCGATCAGTTGGTGCACGCCGGGCTCGCCGCGGTCGACGCGCCGCTGGATCAAGTTGAGTCCTGAGATGACAACTCCCAGCATGTTGTTGAAGTCGTGCGCGATACCGCCCGTGAGTTGCCCCACCGCCTCCATTTTCTGGCTTTGGCGCAGCTGATCCTCCAAATTCCTGCGGACGTTGATGTCGCGCCCGGCGGCGTAATATTGGTTGTTTCGCGGCATAAATTGCCAACTGTACCAGATGAACCTGCCATCATTGGCACGCATGCGTAAGTCGAGGTCGCGAACCGCAACCCGGCTATCCGATAGTGAGAGCCGTGTCACAGCCGCAACATCTTCAGGATGAACGAAATCCTCGAAAGTCTTACCCTCGACCTCGCTTTCGTCCAAGCCGAGATGCTCGGTCCAGGCCGGATTCACACTTTGGCACTTGAGGCCGAAATCCGTTACGACGAAAAGATCCTGGCTGACGCGCCAGATCATATCGCGCTCACCGGTTGCGTCAGCTACCCGTTGCTCCAACGTCTCATTCAGGGTCTTCAGCTTCAGTTGTGAGGACAGGCGATCTGTTACATCGCGCAAAAAGGCGGTGGTGAATTGCTTGGCGCCACCTGACCAACGGCTAATCGAAGCTTCGAGATGGCGCGTCGACCCGTTGCGCCGCTTCACGGAAACCTCTCGATGAACTATTTGCTGCCCTGAGCGACTGGCGTCGTGCAATTGCGACCACCGGTCGCCTTCCACGAACAGACCGGCGCTCGGCTGACCGGCAAGCGATGCCTTGTCGATTTCAAAGAGCACCTCGGCCGCCGAATTGGCTCCCTGGATTGCCCCAGTGTCATCCAGGGTAAGAATGGCTTCCGCGGCGCTTTCCATGACCGCATCATAACGGGCATTCTGCCGTTGGCGCAGCACGGCTTCCCGCCGCATCGCCCCCGTCACATCCGAAATCTGAATAAGGCATTCATACGCACCTATCGCCCCGATTGGTCGGATGGAAATGCTATGGATCAGCGGCTGGCCCGCTCGCGTCCGCAACGCAAGCAGGGCTGGGTGGAGTGTAGCGGTCAGCAGGCTGGAGGCCCCGGCTTCCAAAGCCTCGTTTAACGCAACGAGGATTGGGCCGAGCGGCCGGCCGGGAAAAAGCTCCTCCATTGATTTTCCGATCGCCTCGGTCGTCCGTATATTGCTGGCTGCGGCGATCCAGGCATTCCAGGCGGTCACTTGCCTTTGAGAACCGAGCACGATTATACCGCAATCGAGTGCATCTAATATCGGCGTCGAATTATCGTGAGAAGTGTTCAACATGGCACTATTTATCGTTCCCACCGATCCGCTCGATAAACTCGCACAAGAGGCCCTTTAAAACCGCTAGGGAAGGCATGTCCATCAGCATGGCAATGTAGCCCGTGATGTCATTGTCCTTGACGGTGAAGTTTATGTAGAGAAACAGTACGACCTCGCCGGGTAGGGGCGGCGGCGCCAGATTGAAGAAGTCGGTTCCAGTGCCTCGAATGACCTCAGGCAAGGAGACGCGAAGACTACGGCGCAACAGGTTGGCGATGGTGGCCAGGCAACTATTGAGAATGATGTTGCCCGTCTCTGCGAGTGCTTCCTGTTCAAGGTCGATGATGTCTTCCAATGAATGGTCCGGACCGGCTACAGCACGCACAAGTTCGAGACTTCGCTCCTCTGGGAAAATAAGCAACGCGCGACCAGTGATATCACCTTCGAAAACCTGGTGAACGGCAACCAGACGGTCCATCTCGCGTTCGTCCAAGATATCGATGGCTTGCTGCCTGCCGACGAGGTTGATTCTTGGGACGGACAGGAACACCTGTCGTCCAACCATCTCGCGGAGATTCTTGGCGGCTCGGCTGACGGCGATGTTCACCAGTTCAGTGAGGGCATCCTTCTCGAGTTCTTCCAAGACAAGGTCGGCCGGAGTCATCATTGATCGTCCTGACCAATGGGAGTGTCGGGTTTGCCGAGAAACGCAACCAGGTCCGGGCCATTCACTGGCTTGGTCAGGAAGGAAGCGCCCAGCGCCTTTGCACCTTCGACTATCTCGTGCTGCTGATTAGCGGAAATCAGTGCCAATCGCATTGACGGATCCTGGGCACGAAAGTCCGCCGCCAAGGCAAGCCCATCGCGGCCGGGCATATTGTAATCCATCAACACGATATCAGCCGCGAACTCACTCGCCAGTTGAAGCGCCTCATCAGCGTTGCCGGCCTCTTTACGCACCCATGTCGGATAGTTCTTGGCGAGAATCTTGACCAAGGCCATTCTCGCAAGCTTGCTGTCGTCGACGATCAAAACGTTCATTACGACCTTCATTTCAGCTGGGGTTAGGGATATCGCATAAAATGCAATAATTGTGAACTAGCCGCCATGCACTGCCCGGAAGCCGCGATGAAAATAGCTTTCGAGAAATGGCGAGCCCGACGGCCCAATGACCCTCACGCGGGCCGCCATCAGGACTTGCAGAACGGCAGCATGGATCTTGGTGCACTTCCGCCAGTCAACTAAGATGTTGCCTGACTCAACCAGCATTGCCAGCAGGGTTTCGCTGTCTTCTAAAGTGCAGTCGCCCTCAAGCCGGATCGGTCCACCGCTTGGGTCGGAAATGACGGTCATTTCACCAAAGCCTCCACATCGAGAACAAGCATGACGCGGCCATCACCCAAAATTGTGACGCCTGCAACGCCTTCTACACCCGCGAGCACCCCCTCGATGGGTCTCATCAGTATATCCATTGTCTCCCCGACATCATCGACCTCTATCCCGCACATGTCGTTCCCGACCAGGACGACTACGACTTGGAAATCGTCGGCGATCGTTTCCGACGGCGTTTCGCCAAGCGTCGCCGCAAGACTAACGAGCGGGATGGTATGGCCGCGATGCCCGAACACGCGCGCGGCGCCAACCATCGAGACATCACCGCGCGAAAGTCGACGGGTTTCGATAACTTTCTCAAGCGGAACGCCAAAAACTTGTTTGACTACTTCCACGGTGACCAGGTGCGTCATCAGGATGGAGTAGGGCAGGGTGAATTTTGCGATCGTCCCGCTTCCGGGCTTCGTCTCAATGCCAACCGATCCGCCGAGCGCCTCGATCGCCGATCGCACCGCGTCCATCCCAACCCCACGACCGGAGACCGTGTTGACAGTTGCGGCTGTCGAGAACCCCGGATTGAACAGCAATTCCAATGCATCGTCATCGGAAAGCGAGGCGAACCCGGTCGTCAGGCCGCGTTCTGCCGCAACCCGTCGAACTCTCGCGAAATCCACACCTCGACCATCGTCTTCCACCTCAACGACAATGCTGTCGCCGACTTTCGCTGCACGCAGGCAGATCGTGGCATGCGGTGGCTTCCCTGTCCTGATGCGCTCGTCCGCCGGTTCGACACCATGGTCGATTGCATTGCGAAGAACATGCATAATCGGCTCTCCAAGAGCCTCGACGATGGTCTTGTCTGCTTCGGTGTTCTCCCCTTCTGTCACGAGAACCACTGACTTACCCGTTTCGGTCGCAAGGTCTCGCACCAAGCGCTGAAACCTTTGGAACACCTGTCGCATGGGCAAGACACGGATGCTCAAGACAGAACGCTGCAACTCATCGACCAACCTCTCCAGTCGGGATTGTTGTTCCTCCAACACGGCCGCCAAATCCGCCGATGGAGTTCCACTCCGGGCTAGCGTTGCGGCATGCGTTAGGGCATTCTTGGCAACCGACAGTTCGCCGGCCAAATTCACTAAGGCATCAATGCGTTCGACGCTCACCCGCAGTGATCGGGCAGCATTTGAGTTCGGGATGGCGAGGCGGGAATCCCGGTTCACGGAGAATTCGAGGACTTGGGCCTCGTCTCCCAAAACCCGGTCGATCAGGAGGATGAGTGCTTGTCGTCCCTCTGGATCGTCCGCGTCCGGCACACTACCATCGTAGCGTTCCAGCGTATCCTTGTGCCGGACGCTCCGAGCCAGGATATTCATCACCACGCGCCGCGCGGCGCCTACTCGGCCGGCCAGACCTGTGGTCGCGACCTGGGAAAGGAGTTGGGACTGCGCTTCGAGCACCAGCCGCGCCATCCGGCTAAGTCCTGCGCGCTGATCGGGGACGGCAGAAGAAAGCTCGCGGATCTCGAGGACGCTCGAAGAGTCCGAGCTTATCGCTTGGGTATAGCGCAACAAAGCGTCCTGCGGAGCAGAGGACAACGCTGTGAAGAGCAGGTTGCACTCGAATGGATCACCTTCCCTCAACGAAGGCCAGACATGAACCTGTTCCACATGAAGAGCTAACAGGCCAGGCAGGCCGGCGACCAACGCAAGGGGATCTTCGCCGCGAAAGAAGCACTGTGGGTCGGGCTGGAACAACAACCCGGTTGAGGCTCGGGCTGCGACATCATGGTTGGCCTTCAAAAGAGATGTCAACCACCCCGCCGCCAACAAGGCGGGCGGGCTCTTTCCCGGAGGTTCTTCCCATAGCGCCGCTTGCAAGCGGCGGACCATCTCATCCGCGGTCGACCCTGCATCCTCCGGGACAGTTCCCTTTACCTCAATGCTATCGAGCCAGCCGGTGACTTGATCCAATGCCCAGAGACAGTTGCCGATATCCGCAGTGCTTAACGTCCTCGTACCGGACCGGCCGGAATCGAGCAGTTCCTCAGCCGCGTGCAGACCCCTCGCCATATCTGGAAAATCGACGATACCGGCCCCGCCCTTGAGGGTGTGAAACGACCGAAAAGCACTGTCCAGCCTAGTGTGATCGCCTGAATCACCTTCGAGCGCCAGAAGATCCAGTGTTGCCTGCTGCACAGACTCGCGGCACTCCACCAGGAACTGCTCAAGAAGTTCAATCATGGGTTGATCCAGCAAGCAAGGCAACGAGCTCCAACAGGTCCTGCCCAGCGACGGGCTTGGCGGCGTAGAAGTTCGCTCCGGCAATTTGGGCAGCCCGCAGGTCATGGAGCCCGGCTTCCGTACTGGTGATGAGCACGGGGGTGGACGCAAACGGTTCGCCTCGTTGCCGAAGCATCCTTAAGAAGCTGAGGCCATCCATGACCGGCATGTTGATGTCCACGATCAGAAGGTCGACGATCTCGAACCCAAGCAGTTGCTCCAAGGCTTCCACCCCGTTCAAAGCCTCGAACACCTCATAGCCCGCTGGCTCCAGCACGCTTCGATAGTACAGGCGCACGAGAGCTGCGTCATCGACCACCAGGACGCGATGGAGCGTAGGTTTGCTCACCGCCCGACCTCTGGTTTCTGATAGACAATACCATCTTCGAACCGACGGATTTCGAACAGCGGAGAGATACGGCTCATCGACTCTGTGTGGCCAAGGCAAATGTAGCCGCCGGGTAAAAGGCTTTCATAGAGGTTGTCTGCAGCAATGCGACGCGAAGCGTCGTCGAAGTAGATGAGGACGTTTCGGCAAAAAATGACATCGAATTGGCCGTGGTGCCTGGTCTCGTTAGATTCTATTAGATTGACACTGGAAAATTGCACCGACTCCCTCAACTCTTCGACAAGCCGCCACCGATCGTCGGCTTCTTGGTGAAAGTAGCGGTCGATGACCTGGCCCGGCAAGCGCATCAGTGCGCGCTTGTCATAAAAGCCGCGCTTGGCCGCGGCAAGCGCTTCGGTATCGATATCTGAGCCGCAAATCTCGATGCTGTAGGCGTCGACCAGCGGCCACTTGTCCAAGAGCCACATCGCAATCGAATAGGGTTCTTCCCCAGTCGCGCAAGGTACCGACCACAAACGCAACTGGTCTTTCCCATAGCCGGCTGCGATTCTTTCACGCAGCAAATCCTTCGTGAGACACCGAAATTGATGATCTTCCCGGTTGAAATAAGTCTCATTGACGGTAAAGGCGTTGATGAACTTCTCGATCTCACCCTCGGCATCAATACGAAGTTTTGCGAAATACCTTTCGAAAGAAGGAGAGGCGGTTGCGTTTGCACGATCAGCGATCCGGCGCTCTATGTAATAGCGCTTGGATACCGAATAGACCATGCCGGTGCGTCGATAGAGGAAGTCTCCCAGTCGACGGATCTCTTCGTCCGTGATCTCGATCACTGAGGGGCGTTCCGCGCCCCGATCCGGAGGGCCGCGGTTTTGGCGGCGAAATCCAAAAAGGGATCCGAGGGAAAACGCGCGGCGCACTGGAGTAACAAGGCAACGTGGTCAGGCGCCGCCACCTCCGCCATGACGTCGATCGCGGCACCGCAAACGTTGCCATTGCAATCATTAGCCAGGAGGGGAACCAGCAAATCAATCACCGTTGAAGGCTGCTGCGCGCGAACGAGTTCGCAGGCGAGGATGCGAACGTCGGGCTCCGGGTCACTGAGCAGTCCAGTCAACCGCGGCAGGAGCTGATCTTGCAATGCGCGCAAGGCGTCTAGTGCCCCGGTGCGCAAGCGGGCATCGTCGGATCGTAGGTATTGCAGAGCAACGTCGACGCTTGCCGCATTGGCTGATCGCATAAGGGCTGTAAACAAAGCCTGCAGCACGCCATCAACCGCTTCACTCTGAATTGCGCTGGAGATCACACCGGCGTTGTCAGAGGTGACAATAAACTCGCGAGCCGCCGCTCGCCTTTCCTCACTGTTCCGACTCGTCAACGAAGAAAATGCATCCGTGGGCGATGCGTCGCGGATCCCGGCTTGGTTGGGAAGCTCTTTGCGGATCAGAGGCAAGGCACAACCTTCATCAATTGCCGGGCTATCTCGGGTAGCGGCAGAATCCAATCTGCACCACCGCCCTTGACCAATTCCCCGGGCATCCCCCAAACCACTGCGGTTTCTTCCGCTTCAGCGATCGTCGTTCCGCCTCGCTCGTGCAGGAGTTTCATAGCACTGGCGCCGTCATTGCCCATTCCGGTCATGAGAATACCGATAAGGTCGCTGGGAGGTATTTGTTCCATGGCACTTCGAACAAGCCGGTCGGCGCTTGGATGCCAGGGATAGTCGACCTGGGACGGGACATTCATGGCAAATACGACGCCTCCTCGGCGCGATAAAATCATGTCCGCCCCACCCCGCGCAATGTAAGCGACACCAGGCACGACTTCCGTAGGGCGGGTAACCTCCACGATCTCGATGGCGCTCAGGCTGTTCAAACGTTTGGCCAGTGCGCCCGTGAAGGATTCTGGCATGTGCTGAGCAATCAAAATTGGCCAGGAGAACGATGCTGGCAGCGCTCCGACAACAGCCTCCAGTGCTGGCGGCCCTCCTGTCGAAACGCCGATGAGCACCAGCCCATTTACCCCAGTTTTTACGATGGGTTTTTTTGACGCTATTGGGGCGGGATAAGGACTTGTCGGCAGCGTCTGCCCTATACGGTGGCGTATACGTTCCTGCAATCGCAGCGTGGGTTTGATGCCGGTGACGGCGGCGGTTCGAATCTTGTCGAGCAGATCGTCTTTCATCTGATCAACGCGTAAGGACAATGTTCCCGAAGGCTTCGCAACGAAATCGAATGCGCCGAGGCGAAGCGCTTGCAGGGTCTCATCGGCGCTCTGTGATGTCACTGACGATACCATGACGACCGGGGTCGGCCTTTCCAGCATGATACGATCAAGGCACATAAAGCCGTTCATCTGCGGCATGTGGACATCGAGCGTGACCACATTGGGGCGGAAGGCGTGCAGGCGCTCCAGTCCTTCGGCGCCATTTCGAGCGGTTTCAACTTGGAATTCGGATGCGTCCGACAGCATTCCGGCAAGCAGCTTTCGAACGAGGGCAGAGTCGTCGATGATCAGAACCTTGATCAAGTCTGCAGCTTGGTTTGAAAAGAGTCCAGAAAGGTGCGCTCGGCACGCGTGAGCAGTTCGGTTGGATCAAGCAGCATGAGGATGCGAACGCCTTCATCCAGGCTGACGATCGACTGGATCAGGCGCGTAGTTTCTCCCGCCAGATCCGGCGCCCGAGCGAGCGCTGATGCATCGACGCCCAGGACTTCCGAGACGCTGTCGACGATGATCCCGGCGCGGTGGGAACCGGATTTGACCACAATCAGACGCGTCCGGCCACGATTCTCAAACGGCGGCATGTCGAAGCGCTTCCGCTGATCGATGACAGGCAGCACCTCGCCGCGCAGATTGATGACCCCTTCAAGAAATTTGGGCGTCTTTGGAACCCGCGTCACACGCTCCGGCACCAGTGCAACTTCCTCGACGACCTCAATGGGCAAGGCGAATTCGCCGGCGCCAAGTTGGAAGGCGAGCAGCTTGATCTCGTCGCGCTTTGAACCTTCTGTCGGTGCGGAGCCGTCTCGGGCCGGAGCTTGCACATGACCCAGACCACGCATGGTTTCCTCGCTGAGCAACAAATCCGGGTGCAAGACCGACAGCAGCCGGCTATCCGCCTCGCTCCGATAGATTGCCTTGACCTTAGCCTCGCCGCCAATTCTGGCGGCCATAATTGGCGGCACGGGTTCCAGCCTCAGAGGATCGATGGCGATGCTCTGCTTGACAGCGTCGACAACGACGCCGACCGCGGTGCCGCGGACATACGCGACGATGACCTTCTCATTTCCCTGAAGCTCGTTAGCGAGGCCAAACAGTGCTCTTAGGGACAAAATTGGCAGCAGTCCGTCGCGGAACGATATCAAACCAGGGACCTGCGCATCCGCGCCCGGCAGAGAAGTCAGGCCTCGGGGGATATTGAAGACCTCCTGCACCTCGGCAAATGGAAATGCGTAATCCTGCCCATCGACTACGAACGTTGCGAGCATTTCTCGACCTACAGCGCCTATCGCGCTCATATCAGGAACCAACGTGCGGCTGCGGCCGGTCACACGATCCCGGGCTTGGGGGGTAAACGCCCCTTCGAGCAGGGTATCAACGTTGAGAATCCTCACCGCCTCGCCATCATTTGAGAAGACACTGTCATCGCCGCTGCTCACCGCGGCGCCCTTGAGTGAATGACGCTGCTCGATGCTGCTTGCCTGTACGTTGACGATCCCTTCGACAGTGTTGACAAGCAGCGCATACGGCGCGGGTGCGTCGATGACCACGGCTCGCGCCGAATCCGACAGAGCTTCAGAAGCAAGTCGCAGCAAGCGGCTCAAGTCCGCAATTGGCACAATTGACCCACGCAAGTTCGCTAATCCGCACAAAGCCGCTGGGGCTTGCGGCACCTTTGCCATTACGGGTACCCTGACGATCTCGGCCACCCGATCGACCGGAACCGCGTAAGTATGCTCGGAGCAGCGAACCGCCAAGAACCGTTTGGATAGCGCCGCTGGCGCGCCTTGCTCAGACATTTTGTGACTTGAGCTCTTCAGCGAGGGAGGCAATCTCCTCAATCGCCGCAGCCAGGTCCTCAGCTCCTCGCGCTTGCTCTTGGGAAGCGGTCGATGCCTCTCTAGACGCTGCACCGGCTTCCTCTGCGGCTGTTGCAATCTGCTTCGCGCCAGCTGAAGCCTGGCTCGCCGCAACGAGTATGTCGGTAGCGCCAGAATTGATCGCTTTGCTCGCCTCGACGAGCTGCGCCAGCTCTTCTTTGGTCTTCTCAAATACCGCTAAAGTGGCGCGACTATTCTGAATCTCGACTTCCGACAGGCCGCAGATCCGCTCGAGATCGCCACGCAGCGAAGATATCTGCTCGATCATTCCGCGAACCGTATCCTTCACTTTATCCAAGGATTGCGATGCTTCGCGCGCCAGCCCGCGAATGTCTTTGGACACCAAGGAGAAGCCGCTGCCATAGTCGCCCGCCCTGGCTGCTTCGACCGCTCCACTGACGGCAAGCATGCTGGTCTGAACCGCGACTAATGTGATCGCATCGACGATCTTCTCGATCTTGCGGCCAGTTACCTCCAAACTAAGCAACGCAGATACGCTCGCTGTCGTGTCCTGGAGGGAACCCGTCAATCCGTTAATAAGGCTTTCGACCGCCGCGTAAGTTTCCCTCAGCGACTGTTCCATCGCTGCAACACGCTCCTCGGCTGCAACTGCATTTTCTTTTGCAAGGGCAGCACTTTGCTCGATCTGGCTCAGTGAGGCCGAACTTTCGTGGGTGGCCGCCGCCTGCTGCTGGGCGCCACGGTTGATCTGCTCGACCGCAGCCAGAATCTGACCGGCGGCCCCCGAGAGCTCCTGAATATTCGCCGACAGCTGTTCGGCTGCCGAGGACGCCTGCTCGGCGGCTTTTCCTGCGTCTCCGCCGCGCAATAGATTAGCCAAGCGTGCCAGCGCGTGCGCTGCCGTTTGGCCTTCAACAAGCGCCTGCGTCTGCTGTTGGATCGCTGCCTGCGATTCCGCAGCTGCAGCCGACTGCTGCTCCGCGGCACTGGCAACTTGCTCGGCACCTTTTTGCGCCTCGGTGGCGGCTTTTTCGGCTTCAACCGAAGCCAGCGAGATGGCGCGGCTGCCGAGCGCGATCTCGCCCGCGGTTTCCCGCATGGCGCGAAGGTTTCGCAGCACGACGTTTGAGGCCTTTGCTTCGGATGCCGCAGCGTGAGCGGCAGCAGCGACTCCGGCTGCAACCGCGCTGACATCTTTTTGGATGCTGGTGGATAGCGCCTGAACTTCACGTGCGCTGGTGTCGGATATCTGCGCCAGCGACCTTACTTCTTCAGCGACTACGGCAAATCCGCGGCCATGATCGCCGGCGCGAGCGGCTTCGATGGCGGCGTTTAGGGCAAACAGATTCGTCTGGTCCGAGATGCGGCTGACCGTGCGGCCTATAGCTCCGACTTCTTCAGCGCGTTCTTCGATAACGGCAATCAATTGTGCCGAGCTTTCCTGGCGAGCGGCATTTCGTTCAATCGCACTGACCGCATTCATCACCTGATTCGTCACATCGGCAAGCAAGCCCTGCACCGATTCCGATCGCCTTTGCGAATCCTCGGCTAAGCGTCGTCCCACGGCCAGCGTTTGCGTGGAGTCGCTGATTGTGCGCAGTTGTTCTTCAGCCGCGCCTGATGCTTCCTCCGCACCCGCGGCGATCTGTTCCATCGATCGCCGTAATTCTTCACCGGCGGCCGATGCCTCGGTGATGCCGCTGGCCAGCTCCTCAGTGGCGGCGGCAAACCGTTCGGCTATTTGTCCGTGAGGTAGGTCTGATTTGATGCTTTGGCGTGATCTGGCCGGCAAATCTGCTTTTTCGGGATGCAAACCCTTGTCTGGTCCAGTGCGTTTCGCGATCCTTGACGTCTTAACGAGCGACATATTGGATGAAATCCTATTTCGCGGTAGCGGCGTTTGCCTGATTTCTATCTTATCGCCGGTAAGCGCGCCACCGCAGATAGCCTGGCCACGTGCAATCCTGCTGGATTGCGGTCGGCCACTATCGCAAGGCAGGTGCCACTGGCCGCATATAAGCGGTCCGCTGTTCGATGAACGATGCCATTGCGGTAGGTTCGCTTTCTTCCAAAATGAGAGATCATCGAGGGCCCACCGCGCAACTGAGATAAAAACCGCGACCAGTTTGTTTTGGCCGCAGATGCGGCAACTCGGGAATTTAATCGAAACGGAACCCATACCCATACCCGGACGCCACCCATTTTGGAACCGAAGGCGCCCGGCCTTGCAACCCTGGAAGCCGCTGAATATGAGGTTCAAGGGCGCCGCTTCTAGGCGAAATGTGGGTGGGTGGCCGTCACGGTCTCGCCGGCCATTTCCTCGACATGGGGCATTTCGCGCGCTCCTAGATGTTTGATCCCAGGCTTTGATGGCGCATACTTTTCGTCCGAATCAAAGGATGCGCTATGGGCCAGGTTCTTCATGGGAGCGCCACGACGACAGAGGCGATCCGTCGAGCGATACAGCATAGTCAAGAGAGCC
>NZ_JAMYPC010000042.1:0-13368 GCF_040320155.1 Mesorhizobium sp. M0771
ATGACGCGCTCGCCGATATGGCCAACAAGCCGGTCGACGCCGAGGTCACCGAATGGGCCAACAGCGTGCTTGCCGAGAAGATCGACGAGATGGCTGCCAAACAGGCTCCTGAGCCAACACCGTAAGCCGAACGTTCAAGCCGCCGGGTCACACCCCCCCGGCGGCTTTTGGTGGCTCTACGGAACCCCTCAGGGAAAGCGTTACGCAGCGATGAGCCAAGCTCCGTTCACCGGCTTTTTTGTACATAAGCGGAACCTGAAATTTGGGGGCTTGTTGATAGAACGGCAGCGAGTGGGTGTTCGCTGCTGGTCGAGGTCCCGCAAGACTCGGCCGGGCTCGCATCACACCTGCCCCGGTACGGTGCGAGCCCATCGTCGCGCGACCAAGCGAGATCCCATGTGTCGGTCCATATTTGATACTAGGGGACGGCGGTTCATCATCACGATGGTTTATGGCACGTTGTCCGCCATGCCGAGCGCCAGACTCTGTCTTGGCCGTCTGCAGCAAGCGCTGGTCGATAGCGGCGGCCTTGAACGCCGCAAATGCTACGGCCGGACTGCAGCTTCCATCCTTGGCCTCCGCAATTAATCGGCACGCATTTCTATAGGCCGCCGCTTCCTTATTTGGCCACTGCGGGTTGGGACCCAGCCGTAGGGGAATGGCTTCCAAAAATTGTATGGACCGTGGCGACGACCACACATTCTACCTAAGCGATCGATTCCTCGGATGTAGCCGTGACGACGGAAACATGCGGCACCTGGAAGAGAGCCTAAGTCGCATGAAAGACCAGTGGAATCCGACCACCAGTTCATCGAAGGCGCCCGCCGTAGCCAGCGCTGGGCGGAGAGAGAACTGGAATCCCTACAATCGACCATCCAAGAGACGCGCCGCATCCTAGAGGCCTCACGGAAGCTCTTGGAAAAGATTGCCGAGCGCGAACACCCTACCCAGCCGTAGGAATGGCCGGTGCAGTTGGGCAGCTTGTGGGGGCTTAACCGCACCGGCCACTGCGGGAAGATATGAGGCCCCCCGCGCTGCTTAAGATATAGGCATATTAGCAACCGAGCAAATTATCTCGCATTGCCATCTTGAAGGCTCAACCGCGAAGCCAACTTAGTTCGAGAGAATGGGCGGATTGGTGAACGCGATGTCGCCCCCCGGTAGCAGTGAGCATCTTTGGGCTTTGGACCTTGCCGACCTGCGCAAGCAGTTTGGAAAGTTCGTTCAAGAGCGCGGAACAGCGCCTCTTGAGTGGGACGAGCACACCAAGCTGTTCCATGAAGAACGAAGGGAGCGCTGCCAGGAAACGGACCCTACCGGGCAGTAGGGGAATCACTCAGACCGTCAACGACGAGATGGAAGCCGAGGTCGACGAAGCCGCCGTCGAGCGCCCCCACGAATAGCCATTTTGCCGTACGAATCCGTACGGTCGTTTTGATTGAAGAAAGGGTCTCGGCGGGCCTATAAAGATGGTGTTTACCATTGCCTTTTTGGGAGGATGCGATGGTTGCAACGCCCATAGATATCGCTCAAGCGGCCACTGCGAATACGGCCACCTTGCTGAAGTGGCAGAAGTCCATGGAGGAACGCGCCACATTTCGCCAGAACATGGATCAATCGCGCAGGGCGATTCAAGTTTCACGCGAACTGCTGGAGCGCCTTCGTCAACGTCATCGCGACGACAATAGCGTCGCGGATGCGCAAAAGGATTAGCCGCCAGGGCAGACGGTGAGACAGGTCCGGGAACCTTATTGCCGCAAACCGGTTCGGGCTGCTCGCCTACGCTCAGATCGAGGTCCCCGGCTAGAAGGCCGCTCGCTTCGTAGCCCAGCGATTTGACCGGAAAAAGAGTGCTGGTGCTCGAGAGCATCAACCGCGGCGCATAACCACTGACGTTGCCTGCTCCCCCTGAGGGCGTTAGTAGCCCGCAACCGGAACATCACATGTGCTGGTGCATTGCTAGTGAACGCCAATTCGACTGGGGCGCAAAATGCATCGCGCGATCACAAATGCATGGGCAATGGTGCGAGAAGCCATCGTTGGGTTCGTCAACGACAATGCTCTCAGCCATGGCGCGGCAATCGCTTTTTATGCCACAACATCGTTGGCGCCAATTCTGCTCATCGTGGTTGCAATTGCGGGTCTCGCATTCGGTCACGAGGCAGCCCAAGCGGCATTGTCCGCCCAAATCACAGGGATGATGGGTACAGAAAGCGCAAATATCCTGCAAACCGCATTGAAGAGCGCATCCGAAAAGCCATCCGGCGGCACCTGGGCGGCGGTGATTGGCATCATCACCTTGCTTGTGAGCGCTTCCGGGGTCTTCGGCGAAATACAGCAGTCTTTGAACATGATATGGAAGGTCGAAGCGCAGGGCAGTTCGTTGTCGCGCCTGGTGCGCGCACGTGCGGTAAGTCTGGGACTGGTCACCGCACTTGGCTTCATGTTGCTCGTCTCTCTAGTCGCGAGCGCGGCGATTTCGGCCCTAGGCAACCTCATCAACGCACAGTTGCCGTTCGGGACACTTGTACTGGCCGTTATCAACGCGATCGTTTCTTTTGTCCTCCTCGCAGCTATTTTCGCCGCTATCTTCAAGATCTTGCCTGATCGAACCCTGGAATGGCGGGATGTCTGGATTGGCGCTGTTGTAACCGCTGCCCTGTTCACGCTCGGGAAATCGCTTATCGGTTGGTATATAGGCTCCAGCGCGGTCGCGGCCTCATATGGGGCCGCCGGTGGGCTGCTCGTCATCCTGCTGTGGGCTTACTACTCGGCGGAAATTTTTCTTTTCGGTGCGGAAATCACTCGCGCCTATTCCATTCGACACGGCAGCAGGTCCGATCTGGATGCTGTGCTTGACGGTGCTTGACTGCAAAACATGCCACTAAAGACCAAATCGACTAGGCGCGCGGCGCACCGAATGGCCGCCTTCGCGACGCCACCCGCATCATCACCCGTCGGCGCCGACCGCATCACCGAGCAGGGCAGGCGAGCTGGATACGATCGACGCCATATGATGAGTGCAAGGGTCACTGGTGGGTCAAACCATCGCGGTCACAGTTTGAGTTGGTTGGGAAGACGCGGTTCAGCGGCGACGCGGACGGCGCTTGCGTATCGGCTTTGATCTCGCGCGCCTGCCGTCCGGCGCCTTCTTGGCGGCAGCGGAGCGGTACAGGTTCATGAGGTCAATCAGGAGCCGAATAATGGCAATTGCAGTTGCAGCATCGAGCCAGCCCGCAATGCTGTTGAGCATCGGGATTGTTCTCCAAGCTTACGACGTGAAAGCGGTCGAAGGACCTTGGCGGCAGTGCAATTCTTCGCCTAGGCAGGGACTGTCACCCATTGGTTGTGGCACTCAGTTGCCAGCTACCATGACATGAAAAAGGCCTCGGAAGGAGGCCTTTGGATGGTGTGAGCGAGAATCTCCACCAAACAAATTATCCCACGTTTTGTGCATGCAGCGCAAGCCGTTCGGCTTGGCCAAGGCGCGCTTGGCGCCTTGATGCTTGGCACCGTGACCGTCACCCCTGCTCTTCAGCCGCAGCCGATAGTCGCTGTCGGCAATTTCAGCTGCGGCAATGCGATGTCATTGTTGGCGCCAAGAAATCAGCTCTTCACGTTGCTTCCGCGAAATGTGATCCTTGCAAGCACCAAGCGCAAGCTCATCAGGCAGAGGGTGTAATGGACTTAGCGGGCGTTCTCATATTGTGAAACGCCGAACGGATCCCGGGTCCCTGGAAGGGCGGCAGCAAACGTCAGAGAGCCGCACTTCCAGGGAGGCTGGATCAATAGTCGTTGTTGTAATAGCGATCATCGCAAGGCGCCGTGTAGATCCGGCCGCGGCGGTCCTGGTAACGGCAAAGCTGTTCGCCGCGGCGCTGCGGCGTGGTCGACTGGCCGATGACGGCGCCGAGCAAGGCGCCGCCGGCGGCACCCACGACCGTGCTTTCGGTGTTGCCGCCCAGTGCCTGGCCGGCGAGGGCGCCGACACCGCCGCCAATGAGTGCGCCTGTGGTTGCCCTCTGCTGCTGTTCGGTTTGAGTCGCGCAGCCTGCAAGTGCTGCAGTCATGAGCACGGCGGCAATGGTTTGTCTGATGATCATCTTGGAACTCCTTTGGAGCCCCAAACGCGGATCGGGGCGAATGGTTGCCAGTTGCTGGCGCATTGCGGCCAAACGGCGGCACGCCCGCTCACGAAATGAGACGTGGTTTCTCGGGCCTTGAAGACAATGGTTGCCAAAGCGGAAACGGCCTGCGCGAACAGGTCAATAGCGCATCGGTTTGAATCCGCTTGAGGAGCAGCTACGCTGCCTCGTTGCGCATCGCCTTTTGCGCGGCGGCGATCAGGAACCCAGATCGGCTGCAGCCATGCCGTTCCGCATATTGATCGATGTGGTTGAGGACATCTTCCGGGATGGTGACGTTGACGCGCACGACCTTCTTCGCCTCGGCTTTCAGGGCAACCAGGACGGCGACCCGGTTGAGATTGTCATTGTTCGACACGACATCTTCCAGGGACGATGGCTCGGGAATGGCTTCGCCATCCTCGACAAGGCCTTCGAGATGGAAGGCCAGGGCCTCTTCGGCCATGGCGCGGGCGTCGTCCAGGCTGGTGCCGGCGGTGACCACGCCCGGAAAATCGGGAAAGGATACGCCGAAGTCGCTGTCCGCTTGCTTGTGGATCAGTCCGATATAGTGACGCACGGGTCGGTTCCCCAAGGAGCGGCTTCGAGGCTCGATCAGACTATCGAGCCATTCGACACAAACTGTCGAGGTATTCCTAATGGGACCGTAGGAAGCTGCCTAGTAGGTTGGGCATGCCCCAGGCAGACATTGCCTGGGCAACGGTCGAGAGTGTGGGGAAAGTGCCAAAGTTAGATGGCGGGAACCAGACTGTGCCTAAAGTTCGCGCCGCGCAGTACGTGCGCATGTCGACGGAACACCAGACCTACTCGATCGACAACCAAGCGGATGCCATTCGCGACTATGCCGACATCATGGCTTACGACATTGTCGCCACTTACGAGGACCTCGGTCGCAGCGGTTTAAACCTTGGAGGGCGCCCCGGTCTTCAGAAGCTGTTGGCCGATGTCGAAAGTGGGCGAGCCGATTTTGAGACGGTTGTGGTCTATGATGTAAGCCGTTGGGGGCGTTTTCAGAACATTGATGAAAGCGCAGCCTACGAATACCGATGCCAGATGGCCGGCGTCCGTATCGAATTTTGCGCCGAGCAATTCGCAAACGACGGCAGCATCGGGTCAGACGTCCTCAAAGCAATCAAACGGAGCATGGCTGCCGAGCAGAGCAGAATGCTCTCGCAAAAAGTCTTCATCGGCCAGGCGAGGTTGATCCGGCTGGGCTTCCGGCAGGGCGGGAAGGCCGCCTTTGGCCTGCGGCGCCTGCTTGTCGATCAACACGGCCGTTCAAAAGGCATCCTTTCATCCCACGAATACAAGAGCCAGCAGACGGATCGAATAGTTCTGGTGCTCGGCCCACCTGACGAGATTGCGACAGTGAAGTGGATCTTCAGTCACTTTGTCAGAACACGCAAGACAGAGCTGGAGATGGCAAGACTGCTGAACAAGCGCGGCGTGCTCAGCGATTTGCGGCGACCATGGACGCGGGAATCCGTCCACTCGGTGCTGACCAACGAAAATTACATTGGCAACAGCGTCTGGAACAAGCATTCGGCCCGGCTGAGAAGCCATCAAGTCCGTAATCCCCCCGAACAGTGGGTGCGGGTGGAAAACGTCCTGGAGCCGATCGTCGACCGCAAACTGTTCGACCGGGCGCAGATCGTGCTCAAGACCATCTATCGCCACATGACCAACGACGAGATGCTGGCTGCTCTTAGGGCACTTCTGGCTCGCCGTGGCGCCTTGTCGTTGGCCATGATCGACGCCGATCCGGGGTGCCCGCCGGCCCAACGCTACCAGTGGCGTTTTGGAACCATTGTCAAAGCCTATGAACTGATCGGATACGAGCCATCCAAAAACTACCGCTTCATCGGCGTGAACCGGCACCTGGAATCAATGAGGCTGCAGATTATCCGGGATCTTGTGGGCGCGATTGATAAGCAGGGCGGGGTTGCTGCCCATGACATGGCGATGGACCTCCTGCGGATAAACGAGGAGATCACGGTGGCGATTACAATGGGCCGATGCAGGGTTTCCGGCTTCGGCTATCCACGCTGGTTTTCCAAGGCCGATAAACGGCCACTACCCGACATTTTCGTCCTGATCCGTATGAATCCCGGCGACCTGACCGTCCGGGATTATTTGATTGCGCCTGCGCATGAGATCGCTGGCAAATCGGAACTGCATGCCATCAATGGGATACCGCTGGACAGCTATATTTTTCCCACGCTCAATCCCATTGTCAGGCTGGCAGAGCGAGAGCCTGTGGGGGGCGTGGCTTGGTAGTCAAGCGCTTACCCAAGGACGCCGCCTACCGTGCGTTGGAAAAGGGTGGCGACAGACATGCGAGCAATATTGTTGCTGGCGCATTAGGGTCCAAGAAGAGGCTTCGTTCACACGAATTTTTGGCGACCTACGATACGGAATGCAAACGCATGCGCGATTTCGTCACGCAAGCGGCTAAGTCTGAACAGCGCCTAGACCGGATAGTAGCGGCGCTCCACCTTATGATGCGCGACAAGCAATTCTGCGCCACGCTGGTGTCCGAGGGCTTCAGGACAATGCCAAGCCTACTGGCACATAGGTTGCGTGGCGCGACCCGCGAGCCGCAAATGTTCTGCTCTCCCGGAAAACCCGCTTCCGAGACAGGCGAGAACCGGAAAGCCGTTAACGGAATTTGCCCTGATGTCCTCGACCTGCTTCGGGACGCGCCGGTGAAAACAAAAATCTTCGGGTTGCTCCAGAAGGTGCTGCCAGCCAGGCAATTGGAGATTGCCCGGCTGATGGTGGCGATGGACCGGGTCAGGATCACCTACGCGAGACTACTCGTCGCTCTGACACCGCAAGCCCTGCTGGTCGAGGGTTTTAATCTCTCAACGATCACCACACAGGCGGAAGACCAGCGCGGCGCGATGGTGCTCGATGTCGGCGCGCTAAGCCTTGCGGTTCTCAGCGCCGCGGAACGTCATGGCCAGGTGGGCCTGGAGCTTGTCGCAGCCAACCGCTTTTTCGACCGGTTGATGGATAATTCCAGAGTGGTGCGGTATCTCGCCCGGACCTTTCCGGGGCATTTTGAAGAGTTTCACAGCTTCTCGATGCCATGCCTCGAACAGGGGCGCTAGATGGTCGGACGTCAACTCCTATACAAACCGATCGCCGTCGCCGGGATGCAAACAACAGAACCAATCTGACTTCTGTCCAGGCCTCGAAAACCCAAACCCGCCGAGCTTGCCGCAGCCAGAATGCTCGCAAAGCGATTTTCGATCGGCTCTCGGCCGCGCGGAATCGCTGTCATCCCTTCGGCAAGCCGGCTCGGTTCGTCGCTCATAACGGGTTGATCGGCCCGACCAGGCCGGGATGGTCGTTGGGCAACTTGTTGACGGCGCTCGTGTTCACCTCACGTCCAACGCGGTTGAACTGCAGCTGACCGTCGATGTCGTGGCTGAGAATGTCCTTGAGGCTGTCCTTGGGCGTCGCCGGGTCCAGCCAGGCGTCATAGTAGGCCGCGTCGAGAATGAGAGGCTGCCGATCATGCAACTGCTTCATCGGTTCTGCGGCAGGCTCGGTGATGATGGTGCAGCTGGTTATGTCGAGATTGGAATTGTAAGCCCAAAGCCCGGCGAACGAGAAAGGCGCGTGGCCTGGCTGGTAGATGTGCCAAGGGTCTTTCTTGCCGTCGGCAGGCGATATCGTCCACTCGTAGAAGCCATCGGCAGGGATCAGGCAGCGCTTGGACTTGTAGGCGTCGCGGAAGGCGGGCGCTGTATCGATGCCCTCAATCCTGGCATTGAACATAGCCGCCTTGGGCATTTCCTTTGCCCAGAAAGGGACCAGCCACCAGCGCCCTTCACGCAGCCTGTGGTTGCCATCCTCACCGGCAGTGACGAATGGGACATCCTGAGTCGGCGCGATGTTGTACCGGGGCTCGTCGTTGCGGCCCGTCTCCGCCGGCGCAGTCAGGCGGTAGAGCCGGTGGATTTCCGACCACGACAGATATTTGGTGTAACGTCCGCACATCGCTCTGCCTCAGTTGCGCAGGAGTTCAGGCACGCTGAGCGGGCCAAGGTCGGAATTCTCCTATACTCGTCGCTGCGGCGCCAGACGCTGCGTTTCTCGGCGGCGGTGGCCGATTGATTGCCTTAGTAGCTTGCGGAAGGCTCTGGGCGACCGCAGAGTTCGCCTTGGTGTGCGCTGTGGAGGCAAAAAGGCAAAGCCGACAACGATCATGCCATGTCCCTCTCACTGCCGACTTAGCAAAGGCTCTCGCAAGGAACGCCGTCCTTGTCGCGGTCGAGCTTGCCGCCCCAAGAGCAGTTGGCCAAGTACCAATTAGCCTCATCGCACGAACTGATCTGGGGACAAGTTCGCCGCGGCTGACAAGAATAGCTCTGCGCCACCTGCCCATTGCTCATCATGCCGAGTGGTTGTTTTGCAGACGGCTTGGTGGTGCCGTTCGCATGCTCTGCGCGCCAATCCCATGGCGCCTGAAACGCCCCAGCCCACAGACCGACCTTCGCTGCCTGGGCCTTCGCCTGCTGTCCTGCGTAGGCTCCGTGGCTGTAGCGCGGCCAATCTAGTGCCAAGCCCCGCTCGACAAGCCAGCTCTGGACGTTGCGACCGTCGGCGCGATCGCAATCCCCAACAAGCCGGCCGTACCGGTCTCGGTTAACAAAGCTGCAGTGCAACGGACGCGATGCAGCCAGGAACTCGTGCAAGGCTTGGGCAGCATGGCGCCCGCAGGCGTATTCGAAGCCCTTACCGTCGTCGCAATATTGCTTACTCTCGGGCGCATCGATGCCGTTCAAGCGGATGCGCTGTCCGTGGATCTCGATCGTGTCGCCGTCGATCACAGACGCGACACCGGCGATCGGCGCCGGCTTCGAGCCGAACCAGTTCGATGCATTGATCTCTGGCAAACTTTCGCTGTGCTGGATGGCGGTTTGCGCGACCAGAGCGCCAGCCGCTACCGCAGTCACCAAAATCAGGCGCCGCGGCACATTCGCCCATCGGTGCGCACGGCTATGCTTGGCACCGGCTCGCTTTCGCCAGCGATCAGATCGATTGTCGTATCGGTATTTGTCCACGCCCTCTTCCCCGCAGGGAGGATGCGACTGTTTCAACAAAGAGTCCAGAAGACGAGACGCGCGGAATGCTAGCGCGGAAGCCGATGCGTGCCGACGCCCTCGACTTCGATCTCGGTTAAGCGGGTTCGATGGCCTGTTGGGGTGCATTCGGCTGTCGGGCCTGACCGGCGCGCTCCCGAAGGTGCATTCACGCGGGAAAACCCGCCTTTCTGAAGCCTGACATAAAAAGCTCGAGGGCAACCTGGTCGGCGAACGGGAAACCTGAAAACAACCGGACAGTCAGGTCGTGTTTCCTCGTCAGTGCTTCCTCGACTTCAACGCGCGCCTTCTGCGTCTCGCCCAAATGTGCGTACGCCGCTGCGAGGAACGCATGAATGAAGAATTGGTCGCCGGCCTTCTGGTACGAACTGATGGCCTCCACGTACCTTCCAAGCAGGAAGAGGGAGCTGCCCTTCACCTCCCAGAACCAAATTGGAGGTAACGGGTCGCGCAGGAGCGCAGTTTCGAGCACGTTCAGCGCCATCTCGGCCCGTCCGCCGTAGTTGAGCCAGCTTGCATAGTCCCCCGCTATGTTCATGTCTAGCGGGTTCAACGAGCGCGCTTGCTCGAAATGCACTCCCGCATCGCTGTGCTGGCGCATGTGCGTAAGCACCAGCCCCATGCTCTGGTGACAGACGCCATCGCTCCTGTCGAGAGCGAGCGCCGTTCGTGCCGACTCCCAGGCCTTCTGTAGCGTCCGCGGATCGTTGTCGTACCAAAATCTGCCGACGAGGGCCTGCGCGAGGAAGCCGTGGCCTTGAGCGAACGTCGAATCGAGCTCGACACACCGGACGAATAGGGGCTTGGCCATGTCCAGTTCATACCGGTAGAACTGCGCGCGCCCCTGCAGGTAATAGTCGTATGCATCCCAATCGGCGGGAGGCTTGCGTCTTGTCCGGCTCGTCGAATCGGCCTCCGCCCGGCCTTCGACCATCGAGGCGATGAGAGCCGCAACCTCGTCTTGCAATGCGAAGATGTCGTCGAGGGCCCTGTCGTACCGTTGGGCCCACAGGTGGGTGCCGGTGGCGGCGTCAATCAATTGTGTGGTGATCCGAATGCGATCACCGAGCTTTCGCATGCTGCCTTCGACGAGGTAGCGAACTCCGAGTTTGCGATGGGCTTCGGCAATGTCCAATGCCGGATGGCGAAACTGAAAAGATGAATTGCGCGCGATGACAAGGAGGGAGCGGAACCTGGCCAGCTCCGTAATTATGTCCTCGGTTATGCCATCGCTGAGATACTGCTGGTCCTGATCGCCGCTCAAATTGGCAAAAGGCAGGACCGCAATCGACGGCTTGCCGGACTCTGGTATCGCTCTGCGGGATGCGCTCGCCACCGGCTCGACAGTCCCGGTGAAGCGGTAGCCGACGCGAGGCACCGTGGCGATCCACTCGCCGCCGTTGTCAGCCGGACCGAGTGCCTTTCTCAGTGTCGCTATTTGGACCGTAAGGTTGCCTTCCTCAACGGCGGTTCCCGGCCAGGCAGCGTCCATCAGTTCGGCCTTGGTCAGGATCTCGCCGGGCCGGGCCGTGAGCGCAGCAAGCAGCGTCAGCCCACGATGCCCAACAACGATCGGGATCTGCTCTTTCAGGAGCGTCCCGATGTCGGGATCGAGTACGAACGGACCAAAAGCGATGCGTGTCCCCTGCATCTGGGCATATTAGACGTTCCGGCGGATTTCGGAACAGTGTCGGCACCGCTTTAATCCCCGGGGCGCTTTCGAGGCCTATGCCCAGAACGCGGCCACCTGTCCATCGATCAGAAGATAGCGATCGGGCGCTGGCCGCTGCGCAACAAGGCGGCATTGCCGCGCGGCCATTTCGGGCCATGGGTGGAGAAGCAAGGGTGCCTTTTAAGCAGCATGCCCGAGCTATGCATGCGGCTGGGTGCCAGGCGCCAGTACGCGAGACGGCCAGGACAGCGGGCGGCGAAGCGACTGGACGACGAAATATCGCGACCTGGTTCGGTCATGACTCCGCCCCGTTTTCGGTAGTTTCACTCGTCGCAGGTGCCGTTTGGCCACCGCACCCGCGTTCAACGGGTACTAGCTTAGCAAAATGGCCAGGCGAGTTATATTCTGCTCGCCAAGCGCACTCGAGATGATTTCTACCAAGCCGCAACCTATTTCAAAGCTAGACCAGCCTCCACCAATCGCCGGAACGCTTCCGATCTGGTGGGAAGATCTGGCTGAGTGCGACGCCATT
Source organism: Mesorhizobium sp. M0771 (assembly GCF_040320155.1). NCBI lineage: Bacteria > Pseudomonadati > Pseudomonadota > Alphaproteobacteria > Hyphomicrobiales > Phyllobacteriaceae > Mesorhizobium > Mesorhizobium sp. M0771. Next base: position 11,464 of record NZ_JAMYPC010000042.1, read on the forward strand.
CGTCTACGCGAGCAAGTAGGTCGGTCGAGAGCCGCAACTCGAAGCGTTCAGTTTTGTTGTCGACAGGATCAGGAACGTTTGACAATAGCGGTGTCCGTAATGTACGGTATGTACGTAATGTGGTTCACTCTTCGTGACCGAACGTCGTGCAACAACACGTCGTTCGGCCTAGCCACAACCCAAGCTGTGTGGAGTTCGGATCGTGGCTGACTCCGACAATACCACGACTTTGTCTCTCGTCACCCGCAGGAGAGCAATTGTGGGAACGACAAATGCAGCTGCGAGACTCAGCCTAAGCGCATTTGCTTACAGCGATCCGGGCGCGAGCCGATCAATTAGTCCTGCAGTAGCGCGCGGTGCGGATGTCGGCAGGCTCATGAACAGACTGAATGGGTGTGCCTTCAGCAGCAGGACCTGAACAGAAACCAGACCGCCAAACTCACTATCAAGCCCGAGGATTTAAGAGCCGGACACCTTCACCTCTCTGCCCTACAGACAAGAATTCGACCCCCGCTTTTGTCAGGGCCGCTTCAATGGCCTGCAAAGTGCTAATCCGGGAATCCACCTTGCCGTTTTCCAACCGGACCAGCGCGTTAAGCGAAACAATAGCCTTGTCAGCGAGTTCCTGCTGAGACCAACCCAGCAAAGCTCGTGCGGCTCGAATCTGTCGTGGACTGACCATGGGTCCACAATTGGCAGGCAGATTTTCTTTGCTACCGATAGGGTTCTTTTACACCCTATAAGGTATACGAAATGGCGATTCGGCTTTCAGATAACGTACCGACAGACTCTCTGTCGGCTGGCTAATGGAGCATCGAAAAGCCTTGTTGAAACCGCAGCGCTTCGTCCTCCTTCGGACGGAGCCGAAGCCAAAGATCGACAGTGACCCTCATCCCGCCGATCAGCATGTCGGCAGGCAGATTGCGACCGTCCGCGTCCAGTCGGACGTATCGCAGGCCCAACTTGCCCGATCCATAGGCATCAGCTTCCAGCAGCTCCAGAAATACGAGAACGCGCGGAATCGCGTGAGCGCTTCGATGCTCTACGAAATCGCCAGGTCGCTCGGCGTTCCTGTCAGCCGCTTCTTCGAAGGTCTGCCGGGAAACGATGAGACCCGCGTCGAGGCGCGGCCCCTGCCGGTCGATGAGCGCCTGGATTTCATCGCCAGCGCGGAGGGTCGGCGCCTGATTGAGGGGCTAGTGAACCTTCCACCGCGTCTGCGTGGTCGCATCTCGTCCCTGGTCTCAGCGCTAGGGGAAGAACTGGTCCTGCTAGACACGAAGGCAGAGAGCGAGACGGCCGGCGAGTCCGCGCCGGCCGAATGCAAGACCGTCTGACGGTCGATCGCGGTAGTCAGCCGAATTTTCGGGCAGCGGGCACGGTGATGCGGCCGCAAGCCGAGGATACTTTGATCTCGACGCCGAACGCCCGAGAGCGCGTCGCGAATTCCTCAAGCATGTCTCGCGCCTCGCTTCCAGTGATGGCGACGGGCACCAGTCTGCCCGTTGCGGATCCGGGAGACTGAGTTTCCGCCCCGATCGCGACGGGCAGGAGGTCTATTTCTGTGAGGCTTCCGCCGGCGTCATAGCGGCAAGCGGCGACGATGCTTTGCCAGACTTCCGGTGGATCCCATTCGGTTTCGTCGGCGTGGACGTGGAAGAGAAAATTTCCGAGGCCATAGAAGATCGGCGCGCCATTGTAGATTTCCACCGCCTGCAGCACCGGAGCGCCGTGGCTGACGAAGAGGTTGGCGCCGGCGTCAATGCACATCCTAGCAAAGGTCTGCACCCAGCGCGGCACGTCCTGCCAGCCTGGTTCCCAATGATGGTGGTGCAGATAGGCAATGACGAAATCGCCCTGTGCCGCCGCGTGCCGGATGGCGGCCAGATGGACACTTGCACTCTG
>NZ_JAMYPC010000043.1:0-10546 GCF_040320155.1 Mesorhizobium sp. M0771
GTCAGCCCGAGCTGGGACACGATGTGGTTCCCGCATGCCTTCATCGGCGTGATGGAGCAATTGCAGCATGCGGTGAAGACAGGCGCGCCGCCGGCATTATCGGTGGCCGACAACGTCAAGACGATGGCGCTGGTCGAAGCCGGCTATCGCTCGATCGACGAGGGCCGCACCGTCAAACTTTCCGAAATCTCGATAAAATCAGCCAACTGAATCGCTTACAGGGAGGAATTCACATCATGATGCAGGCAGGTATTTTCACCGGCTATTTCCCGTACGGGCTCGAAGAGACGGCGAAGAAGATCCGCGGGCTCGGTTTCAACACGGTGCAGCTCGACCTGCATTTTAGGGATGTCGATCTGTCGGCCGGGCAGATCACTGAGGAAAAGGCCAAGCAGGTGCGCGACGTCTTCCGCGACAACAACCTGCCGATCTGCTGCGTGTCGGGCTACACCAACATTATCCACCCCGATAAAGTCGAGCGCGACAAGCGCGTCGGCTATCTCAAGGAAATCATCCGCAATGCGCGCGCCTTCGGCTCGCCCTACGTGATCTCGGAGACCGGCACCTACAACACCGAATCCGACTGGGTGCATCACCCCAAGAACAAGACCGAGGAAGGATTCGAGGAATGCCGCAAGGTGATCGCCGAGCTTGCCCAGACGGCTTACGACCATGGGGCGGTGTTCCTGCTCGAAACCTATGTCAACAATGTCGTCGGTTCGGTCGAGGAGACGGTGAAGATGTTCGCCCAGGTCGACCATCCGGGCCTCGGCCTGCTGATGGATCCGACCAACTATTTCGAAACCCACAACATCGACCGGATGGACCAGATCCTGAACCAGGTGTTCGATACGCTGACCGACAAGATCAAGATCGCGCATGCCAAGGACGTCAAGCGTTCGGGCAGCGACAAGTCGGAAAAGCATGCCGACATCGGCGACGAGGATGCGATGGAGAGCCACACGTTCCGCGGCGTCGGCGAGATCGAGCTGCCGGCGCCCGGGCTGGGCTCGCTGAATTACGATCTCTATCTCCAGCGGCTGGCGGAAAAGCACCCAAACATCCCGGTCATCATCGAGCATCTCTCGGAAGACGACGTGCCGCGCGCGAAAAAATTCCTCGACGGGAAGTTCCGCGCCAACGGGCTGTGAGCGCCGGTTGCGCCGCCGGCGCATGGCGGCGCAACTCCAACCAAGGGAGGAATGAATGTTGAAATTCGCATTGAAAGTGGCTGCCGCGGCAACGCTGGTAGCCGGGGTCTCCTTGAGCCTGCCGGCATTCGCGCAGGACGGCCAGAAGACCTTCTATCTGCTGTCGCATGGTGGCCCTTCGGACGCGTTCTGGATCGACTGGAATGCCGGCGCGACCAAGGCCTGCGACCAGCTCAAGGTGACCTGCAAGATCTCGTTCAGCGGCGGCGACATGGCGGCGCAGAAGGAGGCTTTCAACTCGGCGCTCGCCGCCAAGCCGGACGGCATCGCTACCACCTCGGCTCAGCCCGGCCTGTGGACGGAGGAGGTGAAGGCCGCCAAGGCCGCCGGCATACCGATCGTGTTCTTCAACACCGATGATCCGGCGACCGGGCGGCAGGCCTATGTCGGGGCCGACCTCAGGGAAGCGGGCGTCATCTGGGCCAAGTATCTCGTCGACCACAAGATGGTGAAGCAGGGCGACAAGGTGTTCCTGCCGGTCGAAGTGCCGGGCGCCAGCTACCAGCAGCTCGAGACCGAGGGCATCGCCAGCGTCTTCGATCCGCTCGGCATCAAGTACGACGTGGTCGATTGCGGCACCGACCCGGCCGGCATCATCGCCAAGATGACCGACTACATGGTCGCCAACAATCCGCCGGCAATCATTGCACTGGGCGATTCCGTGGCAGCAAGCATCAAACGCGTCTTCGACGGGGCCGGTGTGTCGGCCGGCAAGGTCCCGGTCGTCGGCTGGGGCAACTCAAAGGAGACGGCCGAGGCGGTCAAGTCCGGCTTCGTCAATGCTGCGGCCTGGCAGTACCCGTCGGCGCAGGGCTTCATGCCGGTGGCGCTGCTCGGGCTTGCGGCCTCTGGCGAGCCGGTCGGCTACGACATTCACACATTCAGCCTCTACGACGCCTCGAGCGTCGAGCCGATCCTGAAACTCTACAACAAGTGACGACAATCGGCGCCCGCCCCGAAATGGCGGGCGCCGGACGAAACGCATGGTCCTGACAGATATGGCAATCACAGCAGACGACGACACGCAGCGAGCGAAGGGCAGGTCTGCGCTGCTGCGTTCGCCGCAATTCTCCTCGCTCATCATCCTCATCGTGCTGCTCGTGGTGTTCGCCATCGCCGACGGCAACTTCCTGTCGCCGCTCAACATATCCAACATGATGGCGTTCCTGCCCGAGCTCGGCATCATCGCTCTCGGCATGACGCTGCTGCTGACGGCGGGCGAGTTCGATCTGTCGGTCGGCGCCGTGTTCGGCCTTGCGCCCGTCGTGGTGATGCTGCTGGTGCAGAATGGCGGTATCGACATCGGCGTCGCCCTCCTGGCCGGGCTTGTGCTGTGCATCGCGATCGGCGCCATCAACGGGCTGATCGTCACCAAGATCGGCATTTCCTCGTTCCTGGTCACGCTGTCGATGCTGCTCGTCGTGCGCGGCGCGGCGCTCTACATCACGCAGGGATTCCCCCTGAAGTCGTGGGACCAGCCCGGCTTCTTCGTCACGCTGCTTGCCGGCAGCTTCAATGTAGGCTCGTTCCGGTTCTACACCTCGCTCTGGTGGTTCATCGGCCTGTCGCTGCTGGCGATTTACATCCTGCGCTACGCCAAGCTCGGCAACTGGATCAGCGCCATCGGCAGCAACCGCAACGCAGCGGTGGCGCGCGGCGTGCCGGCCGACGCGGTCAAGATCTGGCTGTTCATCCTGACCTCGGTGGTGGCCGGGCTGGCCGGCATGATCAGCGCGTTCCGGATCTCGGCCGCCTCGCCGGTGGCCGGCACCGGCTACGAACTCGAAGTGATCGCCATGGTGGTGGTCGGCGGCACGGCGCTCACCGGCGGGCGCGGCACCATCCTCGGCACCATCGTCGGCGCGCTGATGCTGCGCGCCATCCGCAACGGCATCGTGCTGATCGGCGTGCCGGGCTTGGCATACAACATCTTCGTCGGCGTCATCATCCTCGCCATGCTCATCCTGCACGCTTTGCTGCAGAAGAACGCCGCAAGGAGCTGACGATGGAAGTGCTGCGTCTGCAAGACCTGCAAAAGTCCTTCGGCAACGTGCGTGCGCTGAAGAACGCCTCGTTCACCCTCAACGAAGGCGAGGTGGTTGCCCTGCTCGGCGACAATGGCGCCGGCAAGTCGACGCTGATCAAAGCGATCTCCGGCGTCTTCCCGGCCGACCACGGCGACATCTTCGTGCGCGGCGAGAAGGCATCGATCCGCTCGACGCGCGACGCGATGGACCTCGGCATCGAGACCATCCATCAGGACACATCGCTCGCGCCGGATCTCAGCATCGCGCGCAATCTTTTCCTGGGCCGGGAGCCGGTCAATTTCGGCTGGCTCGGCGTGTTCGCGCCGCTCGATCTCGCCAAGCTTCGCAACGCCGCCTCGGCGCTGCTGAAGCGGGTCGGCATTTCGAAAAAGCTCGATGCCGATGCACTGGTGAGCACGCTCTCGGGCGGTGAGCGGCAATCGATCGCGATCTCGCGCGCCATGCAGTTCGCCGCCAAGGTGATCATACTCGACGAGCCGACCAACAATCTTGGCGTCGAGGAAACCCACGGCGTGCTGCGCTTCGTCAAGGAGGTGCGCGACGCCGGCCACTCGGTGCTGCTCATCACCCACAACATCCACCACGTGTTCCAGGTCGCCGACCGCATCATCGTCATGCGCCGCGGCGAAATCGTCGCGGAACAGACGGTCGCCGACACCGACCTGTTGACGGTGGAAAGCATCATCACCGGCGCCGACATGTCGGCCTTGCTCAAGGAGGCGGGCAAAGTGAAGGACGTCGCATGGTAGAGCTTTACGGCAAGACGCTGTCGCGAAGGCAGGTGGCCGAGCGGTCCGGCATGCTGTCGCAGTTTGCCGGTGTGCGGCTTATGACGCTCGGCGACGGCGTGGAGCGCGGCATCCGGATGCTCGAGTTCCGCACCGGCTCCGGCCTGCGCTTCACGGCGCTGGTCGACCGGGCGCTTGATATCGCCGATTGCGACTTCCGGGGCCAGGCGATCGGCTGGCATTCGCCGAGCGGCTTTCGCCACCCCGGACTGCACGAGCATGAAGGGGAGGACGGTTTCGCCTTTGGCCGGTCGTTCTCGGGGCTGCTCGTCACCTGCGGCCTCGATCATATACTGGGCCGGCAAGACGTGCCGGCCGAAAGCTACAATTATCCCGGGCGCAAGCGGGTATTGCACTCGCTGCATGGCCGCATCGGCACCGTGCCGGCGCGGCTGACCGGCTACGGCGAGGCCTGGGACGGCGACCGCTGCGTGCTGTGGGCGGAAGGCATCGTCCAGCAGGCAACCGTGTTCGGCGAGGATCTCCATTTGCTGCGCCGCATCGAGGCCGATGTCGGCGGCAGCGAGATCCGCCTGTCGGACCGCGTCGTCAATCACGGTTTCAGCCGCACGCCGCATATGTATTTCTATCACGTCAATGTCAGCCATCCCTTGCTCGACGAGGGTTCGCGCTACCTGGCGCCGATCCGGGATGTCGTCTGGGCGGCGCACGCCGGCGAACGCTACGAGGCGCAGAAAGTCGGCTACCGAACCGTGCCGGCGCCGCAGCTGGGGTTCAGCGAGCAGGTCTGGGAGCACGAGCTTGGCTCCGATGCGGCGGGCGAGGTGCCGGTGGCCGTCGTCAATGACCACCTGGGCCTCGGCTTCGAGGTCGTTACCCGCAAGGATCAGCTGCCCTGCACCTATCAGTGGCAGAACTTCCAGGCCGGCCTATATGCGTTGGGAATCGAACCTTCGACGCATCATGTTCTGGGCAATCTCGCCGCGCGCGAACGGGGCGAGATGATCTGGCTGGACCATGGCGAAAGCCGCTCCTATGACGCCGTGTTCCGGGTGCTCGACGGTGCCGGCCAGATCGCCCAAGCGGAAGCGAGGATAGGGTCGATCGCCCGGCAGCCGCAACAGGATTACCCTGCGCCGTCGGGCGCTTTTGCGAGACTGCAGGCGTGACCGGCTTGAAACGCACGATCGGTTGCCGCGGCGGGCGGGAAGTGCGCCGGAATACGGAAGCAGGCGCGGCCCGGCCGGCCCCAGGCGGCCCTTGCGGAGCGCAGGCGGGAAAGCGGAGATGACGATGACGGCAAGCAGGAAGCGCGACTACAGCCTGGTCGGTGAAAGCACCAAGCGCGCCATTGAGACCGGATTGGCTTCGGCCGAATGGTATCACACCGATGTCCCGCGCAAGGCGATCAAGGAGTTGATGCAACGCTCCGACGGGCCGGCGATCCGCGACACGATCATCTGGGTCGCCGCGATCCTGGTGTCGGCCGCCGGCATCGTATGGTTCTGGGCCACGTGGTGGGTGGTGCCGTTCCTGTTCGTCTATGGCGTGCTTTACGGCTCGTCCAGCGACTCGCGCTGGCACGAATGCGGCCACGGTACCGCGTTCCGGACGCGCTGGATGAACGATGTCGTCTACCAGATCTCAAGCTTCATGCTGATGCGCAACCCCGTGCAATGGCGCTGGAGCCATGCCCGCCATCACACCGATACCATCATCGTCGGCCGCGATGCCGAAATCGCCGTCATGCGCCCCCCAGATCTGCTGCGGGCGGCGCTCGCCTTCACCGGTATTCTCGATTTCCGCTATTCGCTGCCGGCGCTGGTGCGCCAGGCGTTCGGCAAGCTGTCCGATGAAGAGAAGAGCTATATCCCCGAGATGGAGCAGCACAAGGCGGTGATCGCTGCGCGCTGGCATGTCGCCATCTATGCGGCGACAGTCGGGCTGGCGTTGTTCACGTGGTCGCTGCTGCCGCTGGTGCTGATCGGCCTGCCGCGCCTCTATGGCAGCTGGCACATGGTGCTGACAGGGTTGCTGCAGCATATCGGCCTGGCCGACAACGTGGTCGACCATCGGCTGAACACCCGCACCGTCTACATGAACCCGGTCAGCCGCTTCATCTACTGGAACATGAATTATCACGTCGAACACCACATGTTCCCGATGGTGCCCTATCATGCGCTGCCGAGGCTGCACGAGCTGATCAAGCACGACCTGCCGGTAGCGAACCCGTCGATGTGGCATGCCTATCGCGAGGTCTGGCCGGTGCTGCTGAAGCAGCTGCGGTACGAGGATTTTTATCTCAAGCGCGAATTGCCGCCGACAGCCAGACCCTATCGCGGCGAATTTCACCAGGTGGATATGTCGGCGGCGGCTGAATAGCCATAGCGGATGGTGCGGGAGCCGGAGATGGCCGACTGGATTGAAGCGTGCGCGGTCGATGACATCGAGGAAGAGGATGTCATCTGCTTCGATCCTCGCGGTTTGCCGCTCGCCCGATGACGAGCTCTTCGCCACCGACGGATATTGGACCCATGAGAAGGCGCATCTAGCCGAAGGGCTGGTGATCGACGACGTCTTCGAATGCCTTGAAGCACATTGGCCGCTCTGCGACCGGCCAGGTCAAGGGCGCGCCGGTCTGCGTCAAGCTCGCGATCTATCCGATGAGAATCGAGGCCGGCAAGGTGATGATCCAGATCTGACGCGTGGTAACCGCTCCAGCACCGCGTTTAGCAAACTCAGAGTGACGTTTTCCTGAGCCGAAAGAGACAGACCGTCGCCGACGGGCGCGCCATGGAGGTAAGCGCCAGCTGACCATGCTGCGCGTGCTGGTCATGGACGTGGCCGAGGGCCGCCGACCGGGCTGAGGTCGATCGTCTCGATGCCGCCGGAGTTGTGCTGAACCCTAGATCGCGATGCGGCCCCCAGCCTGTTCACCGTGCCGGGCTAGAATTTCTTCGAGATCGGCACCGCCGACTGTTTTCTAAGTTGGGCTTTCCGGCTCCACAAGACGGGCACCGACGCCGTCATTGCAGCGCCGGCTATGCCACGGTCACCGTGCCCAGACATATGTGCTTGGCCCTTTGACCCTGATCGAGGAGGTCCTGATTCACTGCTGCTTCTGCTGATCAGCTTTGAGGTGCTGATTGTGCGGTTTGATCTGGCAGCGTTGATACTGGGCGCTACCGCGATCGAAGCGGAAGGACAGCGCCTACCGCAGCGGCAAAACGACCGCCTGAACAAGATCAGTGTGAGGGAAGGAGATGGAATTTATTGGTGCGCAGCGAGCGCGGCAAAGCTGCGCAGGTGATCGTGGCTGGAAAGCGTCGCTACAAAGGCTGTGCGTTGTCAGTTTGGAAGCCGACACGCGTCCGGCAGACGACGGTGATCTCGCTGGCTGACTGCGGCGCGGGATTATTATTGAACGACGGCAGGAAGTAGGCTCGGTGCCACGCCGTGCGTCCAGGACTCGGGTTGGAGTGGATTATGGTTCGGGGTGACCATAGCCGATCTGCGCAGCCTCGAACCTCCAGCGCTTGCCGCATGTTGGGCAGGGGTACAATTTTCACTTTCACGCTCGACCTGCTCCGCGTGTGCGTCAGGATGATGCTACACTCAAATTCTCACCACGGCTCAAGGTTCTCCTCGGCAGCGAGGCTTCATGCCGTAAGCGAGCCGCCCCGGGAAACTGATTTCAATTCCTTCGCAGCCGCAACGAGGCGCGGTCATTCCCGGCGGCTTTGATGAGCTCCATCACCTGCTCAGGCGTGATGCCGTTCTGCTGGGCAAAATGGAAGAGTTCGTTGCGTTCGTTGGACGAGACCCGGTTCCTGTCGCGAAAATCACGCTCGGTTTTGTTGTCCGTCATCATCTTCTCCTTTCAACCTCAATTCGCCGGCCCGAACCGCCCGCTGGAGCAAAACCCGAGACCGCCCAACGCGGAGGCTGATCGAGCCTCGCTAGGGCTGCTGCGAGTAGACGAAAGCTCCAACTGGCGAAAGCTGGGGGAGCTTGTCCAACGCCGGGGTGGGCTCGGTGCACGCCGTGGCATCGCTTCGGCGACTTTAACCACCCGCCCAGAACACGGATGGGAGCAGCCTCGGAAAGATCCGCCCACCAGGCAATGAAGCTACGCGAACACCGAGTTCCTCGTCCTGTAGCATCAGCAGACGCTCTCGTGGATGTCTTACCCGGCATTCTCGCCGGAATGATCGAAGTGGATGGCGAGGCCAAAGGCGAGCGCTCGCTCGGCGATCATATTGACAAGATGGCTTTCGCCGATCGACAGCGCCGGAACGGCCTCTTTAAACGCCTCGAGAGCATGCCGTATCGACAAAAGACCCCGCCGCTTGCGGCTGCTCACATATTGATCGATCAGGGATTCCAGTGGCATCTGCCTGCCTCCGCTTCGGACAGGATCTCGTAGCGTGGCTGCGGAGCAACAGCATTCACATTGGTTAAGAGATGGCGGCGAACGCCATCATGCACGCCGCCAAAAACAGACGGCGGTGGGGCTGGCTGATTTACCCCGGGTTGGAGCGCTACCCTCGGGTAAGCATGGCACGACCGTCGCGCCGGGTTCGGACATTTCGGTGCTACTGCTCCGGTACCGCGGAGGTTTGTGGATGGTTGCGTGCCGCCTCGGCGATTTCCGGAATGAATTTCGTCGCGGTGCAGCTTCGGTTTACATTGGCGCGGGCGGTAAATACCTCTTGCCCGCAGACTTGCGAAGCGAGCGCGATCGGCACGTGCACCGCCAGTGGCAACTCGGTCTCAGCCACTCCCAGATGTCTTGCAACCTGTTGCTTCACCTCCGGCCGGCCGAGCGAGACGTCAACGCCGACATCATCCTTGGCGGTCGGCGACGATCCTTGCGCCGGCAGTCGACCCTGCTTGGCTGTTTGCGACGAGTCGCCGGATTGCTGCGCGGGCTGACTTGTCTGCGCAGATGCCTCAACGCCCAAAGTCAGCGAGGCCGCCAGTCCCAAAAAAGCCCGGAGCCCCAAAGACGCAACCCGAAGTCCGAATGTGCTCATTGTCATGTTCCTCACCGTGCGGGGTTCAACCTGGCGCGCTCAGAGTTCGGTGTTGCTTCGGCCTCTTTCGAAGACAGGGATGTCTTCCTCCTCCTCATCATTGTCACCGGTTGGTATGTCCTCGGCGTAGCTGCGGGTCAGTTCCTCGGTTTCGCTTAAGCCGTCGATCGTCTCATTGGCGCCTGCCCCTTCATCATGACGACCGGTAATTTCGCTGCGGGGCCTTGCGCCGATCGGCTGGTCGACATCGTCGGCTCCCACGAAACCTGGCTCCGCGCCGTGCCTGTCTTCGTGGCCCACGGGGCTGTCCAACACGGCGGCATCCTCCGGGCGAATGGGTTCATCATTGGCGAAGTCACTTCGTCTCGAATGCGAGGTCTCGTTTTGCTTTGGCATGTCAGGTCTCCTGTTCGTTTGGCAAATTCGACGACGCTGGTGCTTGCACGCCGGACTACCTGAGCGACGCACCCTTTAGAGTTCCTGCATCGACGACCGCTTGAAGGTTGCAGCGTCCCTGGGGGCGGAGGCAGTGCCAGAGGGTTGGCACAGACTCCACAGCGCCGCGAAGAACCAACGTCGTGGCCAGATCCACTCAGCCCTGAGAACCGCTCTTGCTCAGTTGCTGGGCATGTTTGAAATGCTGCCGGATGACCGGCGCGGTCTTTTTCGCATGGGCCGCCAGATGTTTTGCCTGACCGTTTTCCGCATAGGAGGTCATCAGCGTCAGGGCTTCCTGGTGCGCTGCAACCTGGGCGTCGATGTAGGCGTTATCGAACGCCCCGCTGCTGTCGTTGCTCAATGCTTCCAATTGGGCAGCATGCTTGCTTGTCATCTCCGGTGCCACTGCGACGTCGTCCTTCTTTGCCGCCGCAATGAGCCGCTTGGAAGAATTCGTGTGGTCCTTGATCATCATGCGAGCGAATTCCTTCACTCGTGATTTCTTCGATTTCCGCAGCGCCAACTCACTCCACTGGATCTCGAACATGTCTGAACTCGCAGCTGCTTTGACAAATTCCTGCGGGGACGTCGTCGCGGTCTGAGCCATTGCCCCCGGGCTGATGAGACCGATGGCGATCGCAGCCAAAAGCACTTTGACGAAATGCATGTTGTGCTCCTGCAATATTGCTTAACTGGCCCAACACGGCCGAGCTGCCGTTGTTCCCCTTTTTGTGACAATAAATACCGGGCGGCAGGCGTAGACCCCGAATGGCTCCTGCTCAGCGCTTTGATCATAGATCCGGCCGTATTGCAGGACCGGTGACTGCGCGGAGCTCAGCGCGGTTCTCCGATAAGGGCACTATGATCGCAGAGCAGCCGACCGACTTCGTAAGCCCAGTGGATGCGCAGGAGTGCGCTGTTTGCCGACCCGTCGCCGTGGGTCACGCCGTCGTGGCAGACCTGTCCGACAGGCCCATGAGAACTTCTGCAAAGCTGCGATGATGATGGGCAAATAGGCCCAGCACCTAGCTTAATATAATACGCGCCCGCTGGCCCGGCCGGCG
>NZ_JAMYPC010000044.1:0-10470 GCF_040320155.1 Mesorhizobium sp. M0771
CGCCGGCCGGGCCAGCGGGCGCGTATTATATTAAGCTAGGTGCTGGGCCTATTTGCCCATCATCATCGCAGCTTTGCAGAAGTTCTCATGGGCCTTCGCAATATCTGCGTCAGCGCAGTCCTTCATCACCGCGTCCTTATCCTCCTGAGACATAGCCGACCAAGCGGTTTTCGCTTCGGCCTCAGACTTCATGGTCTTCATGCTGCTGTCCGTGAAGAAAGGAGACATTCTTGCAGGATCGTCGAGCGCAGACGTGCCAGTGGAACTGCCGGCAAAGGCCGATCCGGTCATCAGGGCAAATGTCGCGCCGAGAATGAGCATTTTCGAATTCATCAAAATTCCTCCGAATGCAACTGCTTTAATGCAGCCGTGCTAATTCAACGCTTGCGGGTAGAAAGGGTTTCCAGCCAAATTGAAAATTGTAGAAATTGCTACCGATATTTCGTCGTCAACCTAGGAGGAATTGGCCCGCAAGTTCGGTCAAGGCGGCCGGCCACCATCGATGCTGCAATTGCCTGGCCGGTTGCCCCGGACTTGTTCAGGGATGGCCCGCGCTTGCTTCCGAGCGCGGGCCGACCATGATGAGTGAGGGCCATCTTGGTCACCGGCAGGACCGCTTAAGAACGAGCCGGGTGTGACTGAACAGCCTCAGGGCGAGGATGTTCCCGACTGACCCAAAAAAGCCCGCCAGCGTGAGCCAGCGGGCAATCGGCCTTGAGTATACTAGAACGAGTTCCCCGGCTCGCTCGTTGAGAGGCATGAAAGACAAATGGGAATCTGACCACCAGTTCGTCGAAGGCGCCCGCCGTAGCCAGCGATGGGCGGAGAGAGAACTTGAATCCCTACAATCCACCATCCAAGAGACGCGCCGTGTCCTAGAGGCTTCACGGAAGCTCTTGGAAAAAATTGCCGAGCGCGAAGACCATACGCAGCCGTAGGGAATGGCCGGTGCAGTTGGGCATGCTTGTGGGCTTAACCGCACCGATATTGCATAAGTCACGGCTGATGGGCAAACCCACGGCCAGTACTTTCCGTGCAGGTGGACAGCTCGCCGGGCGAAGACCCCAACCACCTCGATCCCGGCGAGCCTAGACCTGATCAGAGTACGCGATCAGGACCGGGGATCAGCCGGCGATAGTGGCATCTCTTGCAGGTCAACCATTGTGAAGCACAGCTTCCTGATCGGACCTGCTGCCGTGTCGAATGGAATAGGCGCGAGTGATTTCCGCACCAAAAAGAAAAATTTCCGCCGAGTAGTAAGCCCACAACAGGATGACGAGCAGCCCACCGGCGGCCCCATATGAGGCCGCGACCGCGCTGGAGCCTATATACCAACCGATAAGCGATTTCCCGAGCGTGAACAGGGCAGCAGTCACAACAGCGCCAATCCAGACATCCCGCCATTCCAGGGTTCGATCAGGCAAGATCTTGAAGATGGCAGCGAAAATAGCTGCGAGGAGGACAAAAGAAACGACCGCGTTGATAACGCCCAGGACAAGTGTCCCGAACGGCAACTGTGCGTTGATGAGGTTGCCTAGGGCCGAAATCGCCGCGCTCGCGACTAGAGAGACGAGCAACATGAAGCCAAGTGCGGTGACCAGTCCCAGACTTACCGCACGTGCGCGCACCAGGCGCGACAACGAACTTTCCTGCGCTTCGACCTTCCATATCATGTTCAAAGACTGCTGTATTTCGCCGAAGACCCCGGAAGCGCTCACAAGCAAGGTGATGATGCCAATCACCGCCGGCCAAGTGCCGCCGGATGGCTTTTCGGATGCGCTCTTCAGTGCGGTTTGCAGGATATTTGCGCTTTCTGTACCCATCATCCCTGTGATTTGGGCGGACAATGCCGCTTGCGCTGCCTCGTGACCGAATGCGAGACCCGCAATTGCAACCACGATGAGCAGAATTGGCGCCAACGATGTTGTGGCATAAAAAGCGATTGCTGCGCCATGGCTGAGAGCATTGTCGTTGACGAACCCAACGACGGCTTCTCGCACCATTGCCCATGCATTTGTGATCGCGCGATGCATTTTGCGCCCCAGTCGAATTGGCGTTCACTAGCAATGCACCAGCACATGTGATGTTCCGGTTGCGGGCTGTGGCAGGAGTTTCGCACCGACTTCCGCGGAGGGTCGCCGGCATAGAACTTCCGCTCCGATGCGCTCGCATCGCCTTCGCCCCCATTTCGGGACGCGCATTTGATAATGGTTTTCTCAAGATCATTTTAGTTCGTTCGGAAACCATAGAAGCGGAGGCTGGCTCGTTTGCACCGACAAGGACAACAGCACGGAGGAGGTGTTGGAGGCGGCGCAGGAAGCTGGCGTGCATCCTGCGATCTCCGCCGGCCGCTGGCGGTACGAGCATCCGGACTATCGCCGCTTTTCCAAGCTGATTGGTCGAGGTGAGATTAAAACCGTCCTGAGCCTCAATATCGCTTTGAGGCGCCAAAGCTGCCAACGCGGTACCACCGTGTCTGCTTTCAGGCAGCGGCAACCAACGTCGTTGCGGCCAAGATCGCGCCACCAGCGGAATGGCACCTTTCCGCTGGTTTGCACCAGAAGCAGACCTTCTGCTCTCGTTCCATATACTGCCGGACCGCATGCGCCTCATATCGGTCATTCAGAATTAGCAGCCGCCTCTTTTCCGATGCCAACGCCTGAGCCTTTTGTGAGACCTAGGCGCAGCTTGCCGGCCGCAGCCTGTCCCAATTGGGACGAATAGTTGGCACCCATATGCAAATCTACTACTCCTAAAGCTGCCGGACCGCTCTCGTGATGAGCCGCCAGTCGGCTAAGCGCCTCGTCGGTCTTTGAGCTGGCCCCAGCGGATCCCAAAAGCAGAAATTCGAGCGTACAGGCGACGTGAGGGAGGATACCCGAACCCGCGTGAACGAGGCTGTAAGGTCGATCGGATTTCAGTTCAATCGACAAGCAATTGATTTTCGCCGGGGTCGTTCCGATTCGCTTATTGTTCTGGTGTCGGACATCGCGAACCCGTTCTTTCCGGTATTCTTCAAGGGATCGAAAAGGAAGCTCGGGAACGAAGCACAATAGGTAACACAAAAGGTCAAAACAGAGCAATGGCCACAGCCGTTTGCGTCAGATTATTCAAGTTAATTCGCCGACCGCCAACGCGAACAGACGCGCATGGTCCCGTCCGTATAGCGTTGTTAATCCGGCAGTAGCATCTCCTCTTCATCGGCTGCGGCTTCGAACAGCAGCCGGAAGTCGTTACCCGGCATTTTGCCATCCATCGCAGATAGGCAAGCCTCAGCCGCCAGCCGCCACTTGGGGCCACGATTGGACCACTTTAGAAGCTCCTCCGCGGCGGCATCAACTCGGTTGACACCAAGGCGAAGCCCCGGGCGCTCAGTCTTCACATAAACCGGAGGGTTGAACCAGCGGTGGGGCATCAAGCCTCTCGAACGTCAAAGGCGATGAACAGTCCCCAAACGGAGGCTGAATTGACGATCATTCCGACCAACTGGCAGTCAGTCTCACGAAGATCATGGCCGCGCTCGCGCACCGCTGCAATGGTCGCCTTCAGGGAAATTATATTGCCCGGTTGAGAACCCAACAGGACCTCGCGGACCAGCTCCTTGGCCGTTTGCTGCACAGGCCGAACAGGTGCTTGAACGTCCATCCCATCCTCCCAGAGAGATAGAACCTCACCAGCTATTCTGTGGGTCACTTTCCGAAAAAGGCAAGAGCCGGAAACGTACAAAGCAGGTTGCCGCAAACACCCCATTTTGGAACGGGACCCGCCCTTTGCTCATTATGGGTGGAATCAATTTATGAATGCAAATCCAAGGAATTTACGCCGTGCTCGCCAAGGATGGACAAAGCGGAGGAGTTCTATACCCGGCTTTTCGAGCGGAGGCGTGATGATCGTCCCATGGACGTGTTGATCCAATGGCGCAACGTCGCAGGCGCGAACTTGCAAATCTTCCATGATAAACGGCGAATGATAAAAAGCCCGCTGACGTCTGGCGACGCTGCAGGGATGGCCCGCGCCTGCTTCGGAGGCTGCGCGGGCCGACCATGACGAGTGGAGAGGACATCTTGGTCACCGGCACGGACCGCTGAAGAACGAGCCAGCTGTGGCCAAACAGCCTCAGAGCGGGAATGTTCCCGCCTGACGCAAAAACACCGTGGCTCAGCCGGCGGGCTCCGTTGCAGGGGCACTCAGGATAGTGCCACGGGCGCGGCGTCTGGGGTCAATGCAGTTTGCCGACTAGCCGAGCGTATTCGGCTTCAGCCCTGCCATATGACCCATCAGCCAGCGCAATCAGACGCGCTCGGTCAAGAATGACTACCTCTCCTCGCATTGAGCGTATCAGACCTTGGCCCTCCAAGGTTTGCAGCGCTATGGTGACGCCGGGCCGCCTGACACCGAGCATAACTGACAAGAACTCGTGCGTAATCGCAAAGCTGTTCCCGTCGACGCGATCATCGCACATCACCAGCCATCTTGAGAGCCTGTCGACGATGTTCATCCGGGCATTGCTGAGCGCGGTGAAGCTTGCCTGGAGGTGAAAGTAGTGAACGTAGCGGAGCAGAAAACTTCGCAGGGTTGGGCTTGTCAAAAGCGCCTTGGTGAAGAGGCCCGCGTCGATAACAAAGGCTCGGGCCTCTAATTGGACGTAACAATCGTGCGTTGACCGGTCATCGCCCATGATAAGCGCTGAGCCGGTCATACCCTCACAACCTATGATTCCGATCTCAGCTTCAATACCAGGCCGCAGTTCGCCCACCACTGACCCGAGACCGCTCTCGAAGAAGTACACGGTTCTGATTGGAGACCCCGCCACTTCGAGATGCGTCTTCAGTCCAAGGGAGACGCTTTCCAAATGAGGTTGCAGCAAGGCCAAATCTGCCGAGCACATTCGAAGCAGCAGCGAATTGCGATAGATGGAATTTTGGCGGGTGTCGCATTGCGCGGCAGTGTGAGTTCGTGAACTGGAGTCTGTCATAGCTCCCTCTCCCTATTGGGGCGGAAGCATGTTGATCGCTCACAGCCGACGGACGCCCTTAGAGTTGCCGTCGATAGCACACTGTATGCCTGCGGGCCGCGGATGTCCCATTTATTAACAACTGCGTTGATCAGCGCGAGCCAAGCTTTGGCGCGCCCGCGCTAAGACGGCATTCAGATACTCCAGGAATTCGTCATCGCTTTTCGTTGACAAGCCGACTTGTCGAGCGCGAGTCACAATGCGCTCCTGGAGTGAAACCGCTGTCTCATAGTGGTCCACGATCATCTGAAATGAAGCGCTCACTGGGGCGGATTCAAAGAGCTGTGCCATTGTGGCAATGTAGTTCCAAGATGATGAGAGTCGATGCGGCCGCTGCTTTGCGTAACAATCGTACAATGTGCTCAAGAATGTGCGGTTACCGGATCTAGACGGCCTATCCGGAGGTGGTGTGGAATTCTGCTGACTTAGCAGCACGGATAGAACTCGTGATCCGCCACGCAGCACGCGCCAGATAGGACCAATAGGGCGTAACTAGCGACGCGAGCGCCGCCGCTGCGATGCAGTGAGCCGAATGCGCCGAGGCCCATCAACTTCCACCGGGTCACCTCGGCAGTGGCCGCCTTCACCCCGGTCATGTCTTCGCTGAGCGATTCACCGCGTCTTCAGCCTTGGCAAAACGCTGCACCAGCTTGTCGGTCTTGGCGTACATCTTCGATCGGCTGGCGGCTGGGCGCTGCTCGGATTGCTCGTAAGAGAGCGCGGCTCAAGCATCGCTGTCGTTTAATGTCGCGCCGGATCTCGGTTGCGTCTCGCTGAACGCCCTCCATGGACGCCCTTCATCGTGGGTCCACCAGGGCTTTCTTGTTGTCTGAATAGCCGCCTTCGTGCGCGAGCACCTTGGCAGGCGCTTTCTTTTCGCGCGAAATTGCCATCGTTTTCAAGCGGGAGGGTCGGGATGCAGATTTTCGATGACATCGAGGCGCTGCTGGATGCGGGTGAAGCCTCGACGGCACTTAAGGAAGTGCGATCAATTTGGGCGCGGGTCCAGTGTCTTGGCGGGCGCGATCGACGACCTCATTATTGACCTGTCGACGCTATCATTCGTCGCCGATGCTTACGGAGGCCGCATCGCAGAGGCGGCGCGCATCTTGGCCCGAAAAAGACTATTGAAAATCAAGTTGCTCGCACCTCGTCAAAGCGTTGAAGTGGTCAGCTAGAGATTGGTGGTCGCTACGAAAAACGTGTAGACCTGCTCGGTGCTCCGATCGCATCGAAACCTCTCGCGATCATCGGTTCCGTACGGACGAAAGAGCCGCCTGACCCTGCGACCAGATGAAAGCTTGGACTTGCGGCAGACCGCAAGCAGTTGGAGCTTGAATTGCCGACACACTCTCAGGAACCGTTGCCGGGATCGCACTCCATTGGTCGTCGGCCCAGATCCGGCGCGCCTCGCTTAAGGTGCCGGTCGAATATGGCCAGCTTCTCTTCGTAGCCGATCCGCACTCTGGACCTGCAACTATCGCATTTGAAACCGGCAATCGTTTTCAGCCAGGATCCCCTTCTCACCATAGGGCGTGAACAGGAGGGGCATTGGAATTCTAAAGGTACGTCGCGCAGTTCATTTGATAGAGGCACTGTGCATGTTCTCCTCAGCGGCACGGCCAATGCAACAAAGTAGAAGGAGAAATGTTTCCGGATTCGGCCATTTGCGGGAAAGAATCGGACCTAAGTCTAAATGGTGAGCGGCCCTGAACCCATCGGCCTTTGCGTCGGAAATTAAAAATAGCGAGGGTTCGAAGGCGGCCGCGGGCGTGAGGCTGGCAAGTGGGCCAAGACGGCGGCGGTAAGGCGGAGCTGTGGCGATCAAATAACCGGTTCGCCCAGAATCTCGTTCACCCAGCTCATGGTTCTCAGCCCGTATGCCATTCCGGCGCAGTCGGCAAACCAGTCGAAGACACTCATGTCACGCCCTGTGACGCTTTGAAGGATTTCGATCGCTGCGCCCGTAAAAGCAAGTAGAACCGCCAGCCGGACCACCTGTTGGGGCCAGCCGAGGCTACCCAAAGCCGACAAGGTGGCGAACGCGGCGGCGTGGTTGAGCTTGTCGTGATGAGACGTAAAGGCCAACGCGTGCAGCAAGTGGTCTGGCAATAGCGCGAGCAACAGGACGACCGCCAACGTGGAGAGAAAGGCAGCCCTTGCCATGCTCTGATAAAAGCTCGACTGCGGCAATCTATCCGCAGCACTCCCGGTTCCTAGTTCTCGCTTCCGATACTGGCGCACTAGGCAGAGCTCCAACCTGCATCTGAGCTACGAGCGCGAACAACTGGCATGCTTAACAGGCCTCCTGATGTCATCAGGAAGTTCCATGAAACAGCCTATGTCACTCTCGATGGTTCCATAGGGCGCTGCGAATGTCGCCCTCCATTGTGATGAGGCCGAGGGTTTCCTGCCGAAAAGGCGCGGCGGAATAGGCGAGCCATTGGTACCGCTTGCGCCCAGGTGCGATGCGTATCGTGCTGGGCGGGAGCGGAACTCTTTCCAGCCTTGGCCCAGCTGTGCAGCCGGGCCGACGCCCTTCTGAATTCAATTATCGCCGGCGTCGCGGCTAAAAGACGAAACCGCTGTTTAGTCTGGTCATCCCTGCCTTGGTGATCTCGCCTCTACATATTCCAATCCTAGACGCTAGGCCAGCAGCGGCCACTCGCGGCTGTCCATCAACAATCCCAAACATCAGGTCGCGGTTATATACAAAAAAGCCGGCCACCTTTCGGCAGCCGGCCAGTGCAAACAAGGAAGGGAACGTTGCACTGATGGGGCAGTGCACCGTCCGAAGCGTTTCCAGGCGACAATGTTCCACCGATGAGAGAACAAAGAAGGCTTCACCGCCAGCGCACATTCCCCTTAGCTGCGCTGTATTGCCAGCGGCTAGTCTCTAAAGGCCTTTAACCAGCCACGGATCGGTGTCGTATCCGAGGCGCGGCTTTTCCGGCGTTCCATCGGCCGGCAATTTGGCGGTTCCGGTCGGCCTGCAGTCCAGTTCGAGCACCTGCTTCTTGGCAGAGTGCTTCGTAGAGCAAAGGTCCGTGGCGTCACTCACCACCACCTTCTTCTCCTTGGCTATAGCGACACCAGTCCCAGCGATCACGATCGCCGCGCAAAACACAGCTACTCTCATCATACTCCCCACCGTTGCTCCTCCCCAAAAATGCTGAGCATGACGTTACGGCACATTTAAATTAGCGCAAGCGAATATTAGCTTGACTAGTCCCCTTCACATCGGCTCTGGTCGCCTCCCCTTGCTGCTGCGCCTTGCGAAACCGGCAGCGCGATATGCTAGGATGGGCGCATGCCTGCTCATGACCGGGCGGCCGCTGTTAACGACTTGAGCTTGACATGGCAGAAGGCTGCAGCCGTCAAGTTTCCCAAGTCGTCGTGGCGATGAACGATCGCGTCGAGGATCGCTTACCAAGCGGCGTTTACTAAGTTCCGCTGGTGCAGCCCTGCGCGAACACCATAACCACGTGATGACAAATCAGCCATGTGTGTGGCGCGGCGGGCTTGTTCCGCTTGTGGCCGGCGCCTACCCACCCGGGTTCCCCAACCATGGCGTCGGCCATTTTCGTTCTCTCAGCGATTATAGGCCTTTGCTATCGGCCTATGTGTTGGCCTTGGATGGCGAGATCGCGGTTAGATCGCCTCGTTCGTTTGGATGTTTCGCTGGCGTTGGCAGGAGGCGCATATGTTCGCCAGCCGGCGGATACCACACCGCCCCACCGGTCAGGCCCAGCGCGTCCGCTGCAAAGTCCCCGCAGACCGCTGCTGGGCCGCTGGCGGGCAGCGGCTACTTGCTGACGATCCAATCCACCAAGCCAGTTTCGATCAGCTCGCACCCAGTGAAATCGCGCACCAGGGCCTTGGCTAAATCGCGCCATTGACACTCAGGCGTACCCGTTTCCCCTACTAGGGCTCGGAATGCACATCGGAGAACGTCGGCTTGAAAGGCGGAGACGGCAACAGTAGACGGGTCGGCATCTTCCCAGCCTAGCGCCACGTCGCGACGACGTTGACCAAGGCGCTTCAGAAGCTCGCGTGAGGCTCGGATGGCCCTGCGCGATCGATCCATGTCCCGGCGAAATGTGGCGGGTTCCGCCATGGACTTCTGGCGCATCAGCAAGGTGGCCGTAGTGGCCGCTCGAGCGATATCTATGGGCGTTGCAACC
Organism: Mesorhizobium sp. M0771; assembly: GCF_040320155.1. NCBI lineage: Bacteria > Pseudomonadati > Pseudomonadota > Alphaproteobacteria > Hyphomicrobiales > Phyllobacteriaceae > Mesorhizobium > Mesorhizobium sp. M0771. The sequence continues at coordinate 9,199 of NZ_JAMYPC010000044.1, forward strand.
ATCGCAGCCTCCCAGAAAAGGCAATGGCAAACGACACATTAATAAGCTCGCCGAAACTCTCTCCGCAATGAAAAGAGTTGTACGAATTTTACCAACCCGCACCCTTTCAGTGATGCCGGGCCGCTGCTGTCCTCGCTCTTGTTCTGTCATCGTAATGAAGGACGACATCTCCGAGCACCCGTAGCACACCTGTTGCATGGAAAAAGCTGTAGGCGTTTATAGGTGCCCGGGCACTCCGCCATTTGTTTGCGTTGTGGAGCGGGACAAAGCAGGTTTCCTCACTCAGGCCGCCTACCGTGAAGCGGGGCACAAGCCCGACTTCGACGCATTGCCTTGGGAAGCTGAATACAGGGCCGCCAACTCAACGAAAGCCGGTCGTACGCCTAGCTAGCAACCAGAGGCACCGTGACGGTCGTGGCGTAATTTATCGGATACTGGTCGAAATACGGGAAAGCGATGACGAAGGCATAGCTCGCGGTCAGATGCGCCATCTTGAAGCCGCCGCTGGCAGGGTCGATCGCGATCGTCACAATGACGTTCTGCAGACCCAGGTTCACCAATTTCTGCGTGGCGATGGCCTGGATGTCGCTCTGCGAAAGCGTGTTGTTCAGCTGCAGCGCCCGAGAAGAGGTTTCCAGTGTATAGCGGACGGTCGACACGGCATTCATGGCCCAGCCGAAGGCGAAGATTCCGAACAAAAGCATCACCAGGAAAGGCGCGATCAAGGCGAATTCCAGCCCGGCTGCGCCGGAGCAGTCACGGCGCCACCTGGATCCGATCCTTTCAGCGGACACGGATCACCTCCTGATGGCTGATCGCGCGCGGGTCCGGGAAAACACCGAAGTTGAACGGGGGCACCCAGGTGCCCGTGGCCGTTATCTGGACGAAGACAGTCGGCAGCTTTGTTCCGCCGCAGATGGTGGTCTCATCCACGACCGTGGCGCCGCACAAATAGGAGCGGATCAGCACGACGGCGGCGTCCTCGGGCTTGTCGTTCCAGCTCGAAAGCGCGACCGCCTGCGTTCCCGTGTCATTGGACGCGCCGGCCATTACGAGATTGGCCGCGGTTTTAACGCCCGCGCGCATCTGCAGGTAACTCGTCACGTAGGACCAGCCGTCGGCGATGCCGAGGCAAACGAGGCACAGGACCGGCAGCAACATGGAAAACTCCACGGCAGCTATCCCGGATTTGTCCCGGACAATGCGCAAGGTCCGCCCACCCATCCGGCTACTCGACGAGCTGAACGGACTGCGTCGCCGGAATGTCTTCCA
>NZ_JAMYPC010000045.1:0-9260 GCF_040320155.1 Mesorhizobium sp. M0771
CAAGGAAGCCATGGCGGCGGGAGAAATCATATGGGCGCACGCCTTCGAACATACTTGCGCCAAGGCCGATATCGACCACCGAACGACAAAGCCAAGGCACCCATGGGCCAACGGCCAGGTCGAACGCATGAACCGCACGATCAAGGATGCGACCGTCAAACGCTTCTACTACGAGAGCCATGACCAACTGCGCCAGCATCTCGCCGATTTCGTCTTAGCCTATAATTTCGGCCGTCGACTGAAGACCCTCAAGGGCCTCACGCCCTTTGAATACATCTGCAAAATCTGGACAAAAGAGCCCGAACGATTCAGGCTCGATCCAACCCATCAAACCTTGGGACTAAACACCTAGAGCGTTTCAGATTTTGACAGAAGCGTATCCAGCGTTTGCGAAGTAGTTTCTGCATTCATTGGGTTGGATGGTTGATACGAGGTGGCCGATGTGTCGCCAGGTGTCGTCGATGGTTCGCTTCTGGGCGGCTCGCATCCAGTGTTTGATCTTGGCGAAGGCTTGCTCGATTGGGTTGAGGTCGGGCGAGTATGGCGGCAGATACCAAAGCCTGGCGCCTGCGGCGCGGATCATCTGCCGGATGGCGGCCGACTTGTGGGAGCCAAGATTATCCATGACGACGATGTCGCCGGGCTGGAGCACTGGCACGAGCTGCTGCTCGACATAGGCCCGGAAGCTCTCGCCGTTGATCGGTCCATCGAAGACGCAAGGGGCAGCAAGACGGTCGAGCCGCAGGGCGCCGAGGAAGGTCAGCGTGCGCCAGTGGCCGTGCGGAGCAAAGCCGCGCAGGCGTTTGCCGCATGGTCCCCAGCCGCGCAGCGGTGCCATGTTGGTCTTGATCCAGGTTTCGTCGATGAACACCAGCCGTTCCGGATCGAGACCCGCCTGCCAGGAACGCCAGCGTTGTCGTCGGCGGGCAACATCGGCGCGAGCTTGCTCAAGGGCGAATAGCGTTTTTTTTGAACCGCAATCCTTCGCGCCGCAGGAAATGCCATACCGTGTCGTGCGAGACCTTCACACCGCGCGCCGCAAGTTCGTCCTTCAGCCATGCAGCGACAGATGCGACGTCTGGTTGATCCGTTCCACGATGAACGCCCGGTGCGGCTCCAGAACACGCTTGCGGTGGCCGCCCATCTTACCCGGTGCCACAGACCCATTCGCCCGATAGCGCTGCGACCACTTCACCGCCGACGAAACCGCCACGCCAAAACGAGCCGCCACCGAGCGGCAGCTCTCGCCAGCCTCGATCGCGCCAACAACACGCTCACGTAGATCGTTCGAAAGGGGAGCCGTCATCTGATGCTGGCCTCCGATCCAGCCAGCATCTTGAATCACAAAACCACTCTCACGGGAATCCCGCAGATTCAGTCAAAATCTGAACTGCTCTAAGCGTCCATTCAAGCGGCTCGTGATCTGGTTGCTCGTGCCACATCACTTGACGGAAGTCGCGGCGGTCAACCTGCTGGCCGCATATCGGGCCAAAGGTCGAAACGGTCTTGTCCGTCTGCCGGCGAATGTGGTTTGCCGGGGATGCGTGGGCCAAGGGCTGCTATTCTGGTCATGCTCGAACGAACACGATTCCGCGGCAAAAGTTCCGTCAGTTTGGTCTTCTCAGTTGGTGAAAGACATCGCACCAAAAGCGGAAGTCATTTGGTCGGCCGTCGAAATGTGCCTCCAAAGCGCAGTGCGCCACGGCGGTCGGCGCTTCAAGCCCATAGAGTTCGATCGCAGATTGAGCGGCCTGACCTTGGTCGACGAGATCGGCAATCTTCAAAGCCGTAAATCAGCGCTCCGCATTGCGAGCCTTCCGGTATGAGTTCCGAGCCTAAGACGCTCCTGAGTAGGCTTTTCGCCCTTATTATTTTCTCTGCCGCCGGCGCCACTGTCTATTGTCGGTGGCGAGGCCGCTGCCACCTTCTGAGCGGGCGAGCGATGGAGTGCCTTCGACGGTGAAGACGATTCCGGCGTCTTCAAACGCTTTGCGGATCGCCGCGATGTTGTGGGGACGCGATTTCCTGAATCCGTTCTCAAGATCGCTGATGGCCATTTCGCTAAGATCTGCCTTTGCGGCAAGTCGCACACGCGACCAGTTCAGTAGGGCTCGTGCTGCTCTGGATTGATCTGCTGAGAGTACGGTTCGGCTGTCCATAAACAGTCGAACATTCAATATCGCTTAAATGTTCCTCTTGACCTTCTGCGATTTCTAACGGCGTGATGCCGGCCTCTCGGGTAACGCGGCGGGGTTTTCCAATAACTTTGCGGAACGCTGATCGTCACGCCGCAACGTCTTCTTTTTCGGCTTGGTCTTCTCAACCAGATCTGGCCTTTTCGCTATCAGGTAGTCAGCCTTGTTCGTTCGATAGTCTTCTTTGTGGATGGACATTTCTACAATCTCCATTGTGGAGATCAACGCGGCTGGAAGCCGACAAGGTCGATCCGAACGGCGCACCGTCCTAATACGAGTCTTGTCGACCATACCAGTCGTCGACGTCTCGCCGCACGCGATCCTTCTCAATGCCGTAGCGTTCCTGGATCGTACCTTCGAGCTGATCGCGGTTGCCGGCTATGCGGTCGAGATCATCATCAGTGAGCTTGCCCCACTGCTCCTTGACCTTACCTTTGAATTGCTTCCAATTTCCTTCGACGCGATTCCAGTCCATGATGGCGATCTCCTTTCGTTGTCCTTTCGAATAACGGTCGTATGGCTGTCAGGTTCCGCTGCAGGTAAGCGCGCTTGCTTGTGATCTAGCAATGGAACCTAATGCCCGTCGACCGCATGTGTGCGCCGGCCTTTTCCGGTTTGGGAACACAGCCGGCCTTTTGCCGTTGGTCTGGAACAGCTTCGCAAGGAAATGCACGTGCTCGCCGATCCGGGCATCTGGGTCGCGTTGGCGGCTGTGTTCATCCCTTATGGAGTCGGTGTCGCACTGCTTCTGAGGGTAGCCGGTTGATGGACCTGCCAGCGCTGCTCTGGCGTCAGATGAGCGGATTTCCATAGAAGCCGCCTCAACTTGGCGGCGGGGGGTCTTCGCGTTCGGCCATCTGTTCCAAGAGCTTCCTTGACGCAGCCAGGACGCGGCGTACGTGGGGAGTTGAGTTCGCCGACCATATCGATGGCGAAGGCGCCGGACAGGGCGCCACACGTCTTGGCGGGGCGCTCTGAGGGCGTTGGCGATGTCATCGAAGATCGCTTCCATCGGTCGAGTCTCGAACGCCGAACCTGTGAATCCCCTGTTTGTTCCGTCAAAGTCTAACGATCAGGGAAGCGCCATTGAAAGCACGTGCAGTAACGGTTGATTGCTGGTAAATTGTGAAATGTGGGTGGCGGCTCCGACAGTTCGGGGTGGAACTCAATGCCGAAGCCGCCTGCGCAGCCAAGGTTGGGGTTTGACCGCGCCGTCCTATAATGGGACAGCGCGGTCAACGATTCGTTAAAACGTTCTGGAACTAATTAAGCACGCGCTAATTGACTCGCGGTCTCGGGAGTCAGTGCATGCGTGAAGTTCATTCCTCCGATGGTGCCGATTTTGGCGGGACAGGCCTCCCGAGGGCATTGCACAGCGTCACGTACCGGCCGCCGCCTTCGTCTTCCCTCTTCTTAGAGATCCGCCATTCGTTGGGCGAGTGGGTTGTTCGCATCATAGGGAGGAACGGTGAAACGTATTCCCGAGCATTCGAATATGAAGCAGATGCCGTCGCTTTCGCTGGCGATCAGTCTTCTCGTCTAGGATTGGAAGCTCCCCCGAAGCGAGCAACTTGACGAAATCAGCGAGAGACGCGCTGAAGCAGAGCGACTATCTGTTTCGCGGTCTCGTCGGTCCCGATCACTGGCGACTGTCGTGCGTCATCTTTCTGTATGATCGATGACGCCTGTTCGGGGGTGGTATCATCCTCCAGGTCGAACTCACGGACTCCGATGGGGTTCTTGCCTTACATCTCACACATGGATTTTTGGTGCGAAGCCAATTCATAGTGATTGGGCCGACGTGCGGCCTGATTGAAGGTCAAAAGCTACTTCGGCGGCTGCGAACAGCCTAGTCTATGACCTCGCCACCGAACAGCCGGAACCTAAGCGCTTAATGGAGCTTAAGGCTCCATGAGTACACGCGGTATCAATTTCCTCGATCGCTGGGATCGGCAACAATCTCCCCGAAACGGCGAAGGCCGACACGGTTTCGATAAGTGAGTACACACACAAATTGTACGCCGACGCTAAGGCGCTCGGGATCAGGCGCGAAGAGATCGACGAAGAAGTTGACAGCCTATATCGGACGCTGGTCGATGCGCCTTCGGAACTTACCCCCCCTATAAATTAGCAGGGGAGGCACGGCATTCTTCAAGCCGTCGCTCTTATCCTTTCCCGATAGCTTCACCGGACATCGCGCTGGCCGACACCTTCTTGCGCAATGCCGCAGTGTGCCTCGATGGCGCTGACCGGGCGGCGGATCTGGGCAGGCGCAATGCGGCCCTTCACGCCATCGCCATCGCCATTGAATTGCTCCTGAAGTCGCATCTTCTCAGAACAGCGACCGACGATCGCTGGAATCGCCGCCATATCGGGCACGATCTCGGCAAGGCCGCTCGTTACGCCGAGAGAGCTGGATTGGGCCTGCCACCGCAACTGCACAGCGTCATCGCCCAGCTTCATCCTCATTTTCAGCGTGGCGGCTTCCAACGGGACCCAGCGCGTTCATGGCCGTCCGGTTTATCGCTCGACGCCCGCCACATCGCGCGGCGGCTTGCTCAGACTCTCATGGAACATAAGCGTCGCGCTAACGACGCCGCTGCTCCTGACTTGAAGATGACCCCACCCCCGCGATCCATTGCGCTGATCCTTGGTCCAGCCGACGGCCTGACGCCATCAACCCGCAAGGGGTCGGACTACGCGAAGCGTGCCGCCGCTCCGGCTTCGCCTTCGCGGTGATTGCGGCCATCCGCCGAACACATCGGGCGCCTGTCAGCGGGGGAGGGTCCTCCGCTTCAAACAGGAGCCGGATCGATGTCCCTCGCCGACGCGCATGCCTTCGCCTTCAGCCTCGCCGCCACCCTCATGGTCGCCATCGTCATCTTTCGTGCCGGCGACGGCACTCTCTCGGTCGTGCCGGCGAACGAGTATGACGGCGACGACACCGCCATCATCGGCGAAATCGACCGTTCGCCCCAGGACGGGGCTAACATTGCCGCTGGCGAAACAGAGCTTTGGCATCTCGCCGGTGCTTTTCGTTGCTATGCTCTGCGCGGCGTTGCGGTGGTGGTGGAAGGCGCAATCGCCAGAGCTATTCTCGGAGACACCACCATGATCATCCTCGGCATGTTCGTTTGTATCGCGGCCATCGGCATCCTGTGCTGGTTGCTCTTCACGCTTGCTATCTTCGCCCTTCCGTTGTTCGCAGGGGTCAGCGCAGGTACGTGGGCATTCAACACCGGCGCCGGCTGGCTTGGCGCGATCCTCGTCGGCATCCTGGCAGCCGGGTTGACGCTCGGCGTCGGCCAAATCCTCCTCGGCGTTATCAGCTCCATGTGGGCGAAGCTGGCGATCACGCTTGTCTTCGTCGCGCCTGCGATGGTTGCCGGCTACCATGCCACCCATGGCATCGCGAAGCACATGATGCCTTCGGAAACCTGGCAGGTCGTCTTCTCCGTCATTGGCGCGACCGCCGTCGGCGTCACGGCATATCTGCGGGTCGCGGGCATGACGTCAGCCGACCAATCCGGCAGGGACGTGGTTCGAGCCTAGACCCCCGCGGGCGGCGCAGGTGGACCAGACCGACGAAGGCCTAGCCTCCTCATTATCGGTGGTTGGAGCAATCGGGTTCCATGCCAGGATCGAGCAACGGCCACGTGCCGGCGCGGCCCCGTCTGGGACTTGGACTTTCTTTGGTCGATGCCCATCGCAGACCGACCAGTCGGTGGCAGGACGGCAGCGCAGGCGGTGGCGGCGGCGTTGCAGGTGCGCGGAATCTGTGCCTGGAATGCGTGGGCGATGCCGGTGAAGCCTGTAGCGATCTGCCGGAGGCGCGTTGCACGCCAACGTCTCCGTTCCCAATCTGTCCCAAGAGCGCTCCAAACGGCCTCTTCAATGGGCTGATCTGGCCGAACGACGGCTGAAGCCTCGACCGCCTAGGCCGCAACGGCGCATCTCGACTTTCTTCCCCTGCCGGCTCCCACCCCATGCCGCAAGCGCATGGGGACCCCGAGCGCCGCCATTCCTCGCGAGACAAGAAAGTCGTTCCTGCGCCGTCCTCCGCGTTGCTCCGGTCGCAAGCGATGCGTCGTCGGTCGCCTTCGGCCACCCGATCGCCATCGAGGCCGCATGGTGCGGGCTCGGGAACAGAAAACGGAGACTTACAATGGCTACCATCGGCACCTTCAAGAAGACCGCCTCGAACGAATTCACCGGGGACATCGTCACCCTCAGCGTCCAAGCCAAGAACGTGCGCATCGTCCCAGACACACGCGCCACCGGCGAGAACGCTCCCAGCCACCGGGTGCTGGTCGGCCGCGCCGAGATCGGCGCCGCCTGGTCGAAGACCTCCAACGAAGGCCGCGATTACCTGGGTCTCAAGCTCGACGATCCGAGCTTCAACGCCCCGATCTACGCCAACCTCTTCGACGACGAGGAAGGGGAGGGTTTCTCGCTCATCTGGTCCCGCCCGAACGCGCGGCGGGGTGACTAAGGACCCGCGCAGGCCCCGGCCGGAAGGCCGGGGCCTTCTTCCGCGGACGTCCGGTTCGGTTCACTCAAGCCGAGAGCGATGCCGAAACCGCATCGCCTGATGCTTATCAACCGTCCTCCATCGGCGCTGTTGTTTCTATAAAATGCAGGCTTTCACTGTGAAGACGAGGCAAGCGATGATCGAGCCGTTTGACGAAACCGCGCCGACCAGTGACGAACTCACCGAATACGATCGGGAACACGTCAAGCTCTATGTGCGCCTGCTTGACGCCGCCGACGACGGCGCGGACTGGCGCGAGGTGGTCGAAATCCTCTTCGGCATTGATCTGACGAAGGAGCCACAACGCGCCCGGCGCATCCACGACAGCCATCTGGCGCGAGCGCGCTGGATGGCGCGTGCAGGCTACCGTCATCTCTTGCGTCGACCCGGCAACTAGCACCACAGCGCCTGTGGTTCGCGGGTGATGCCGAAGTGGCATCACCCGATGCCCGGCAAGGGTCTTCCGCCAATCGCTACAACCCGGAATCGTTTGGAGGCGGGGTCTACGCGTTGTTTGCGAGGAGCTCTTGGATGAGGCCGGATACGTCGCATTGGCGAGACAATGCCAGCTATGATTATTTTGATACATTACCTATCGAAGGGCTCGCCTGGGAGTGTCTGCGGCGTCACCAACCCTATCAACGGCACTACCAAGCGCTCCTTACCACAAGATCCGAAAAAGCACCCTTCCACCCTGAGGCACAGCGGCAGTGGGGGTTGCGATTTCCCGGCCACGCCGGATTTGTCCGCCTTGGCGCAAGACGTTCTGTGGTCGCCTGACGTCGATCCAGCTGTGGTTTCTCTCGTGCCGGCGCCGGAATTCCTGTCGTCCTTGCGATCGGCGCCGTTGACCGGCCTGGGCGTGGTCCACGACAGCCCGGAAGGACGCCACACTGTCCATAGTGCAGGTGTCGTCACCCAACTTCTCCTTCTGCCCGGCAGTGACCCGCACGGTCACCTGGCGGCGCTGATCCCCTTGGACGCAGAAACATTGGGACGGATCGAAGCACTCACCCGTTTCTGGCGTTCGTTGCAGGGGCGCCCCAAACCTTCGGACACGCGGATGACCCCGCAGCAGCGCCGCCGCTTTCGTCTGATGATGCAGGCCGCTGACGGCCATTCGAATGGCGCGAGCTACCGCGACATTGCCGTCGCCCTTTACGGGTCTAAGCGCGTCGCTGCCGATCCCTGGAAAACTTCCGCACTGCGCGACGCGGTGATCGGCCTGGTCGAAGGTGCCACCGCCATGATCGGCGGTGGCTATTTGCAAATCCTGCGTCATCGCCGCCGATCCTAGCGGGTCTGGCCGCGCAAAAGGGGTGGAGTTTTAGCCCCCCTCAACTTCCCCATCCCTGACGAAGCTTACTCTCCGCCACCGTGGTCTCCGCCCACCGCTGAACGCCAGCGGCTGCCCAAGACCCCACGGAGGTTCGACCCATGCGACCCGATATCGCCGTTTTGCCGCCGCGCTTCCTGCGCACCAAGGAGGCCGCGGATTTCCTCAGCCTGTCCGCCCGCACGCTCGAAAAGCACCGGACCTATGGCACTGGTCCTTCCTACCGCAAGCTCGGCGGCCGTGTCGTCTATGCCGTCGACGATCTTCAGGCGTGGGCCGAACGCGGCGCTGTCACGTCTACATCCGATCCGCGGGGGTCGGTCCTGCCGGCCAAGCGTCACACGCCGACGCCGCCGACGCACGGCGGACGATACGCACGCTGACCGCGCGCGGATTTCCAATGGTGGCTCGAAACCAATCCCTTTCGGAGCGCGGGCAGCTCGACCTGTTCCGGGCGCTGCCTGGCGACTTCGCCCCACGAGACGCGCAGGATCTCATGGCCTATCCGTTCTTCTCCCTTTCCAAGACGCATCGCATCACCCCGATCGATTTTGCGGCCGGCAACGTCACGATCCGGGTCGAAGCCGTGCCCGATCATGGCATGGCGACCATCTGGGACGCCGACATCCTGATCTGGGCCGCAAGCCAGATCGTCGAGGCGCGCGACGCGGGCCTTCGCACCTCGCGCCTGATGGCCGCCACACCCTATGAGATTCTCACCTTCGTCGGCCGCGGCAAGAGCCTGCGCGACTATCAGCGCCTGAAGGCGGGGCTTGACCGGCTGCAGTCGACCACCGTCTCGACGACGATTCGTCAGCCCGCCGAAGGCCGGCGTCACCGCTTCTCATGGATCAATGAGTGGCAGGAGCGCATCGATCGCCATGGCAAACCCGCGGGGATCGAGTTGATCGTCCCCGACTGGTTCTACCAGGCAGTCCTCGATGACGCGCTCGTGCTGACGATCGACCGCGCTTATTTCGACCTGACTGGCGGGCTGGAGCGCTGGCTCTATCGGCTGGTGCGCAAGCATGGCGGACGCCAGCCCGACGGCTGGCGCTTCGACTTCCGTCACCTTCACCAGAAATCCGGCAGCCTGTCGCCCCACAAGCGCTTTGCCTTCGAGCTGCGCGACATCATCCGCCGCCAGCCGCTGCCCGGCTACACCCTTGCGCTGGAAGTGGAGATTGGCGGCCGGGTT
>NZ_JAMYPC010000046.1:0-9048 GCF_040320155.1 Mesorhizobium sp. M0771
TTCCTCTCCCCCGTCGATCGGGGGAGAGGTGTCGAGCGAAGCTCGACGGAGTGGGGGTCGACCCATGCGCTCAGTGCCCTTCCGATGTCCGTTCGCGGCGATTGCCAGGTGGTTCCCCCACTCCGTCTCGGCTTCGCCGAGCCACCTCTCCCCCCTCCGGAGGGAGAGGAAAGGAGCCTGGCTGGGACAGCGCCAACGTCCGGAAAGATGGGGGGGAGCGCCCCGGCCGTAAGCACAGGTCCTGCACGAAAACTGCACATCCCTGCGGAAAACCTCCTCCGCTCCGCCCCGCCGTTTCCATGCGAGCCCGCGACAACAGCGGCATGCAACAGCGAAACGCTCACCTTTGGTCCTTGCCCTATCGCCTGCGCAGCGAAAGCTGGTGGTTGGTCGATCCGCCCCGGGCGGCGGCCCGCCCTTACCTGGAAGCGAGCCTGCTCCCTTTTATCCGCCCACCGGCCGAGCGGACCCAGCCCATCAGGAAAATCCGCGCATGACATCGTTTGCAAGCTTTTCCAGCCGCTTCGGCATCGCCGTCCTGCTCGTGGCGCTGGCGGATTTTTTCTTTTACGGCCAGCCCGCCGGGATCACGGTGCTGCTGTTTGCCATCCTGATCGCCGGCGCGGTGGTCGCTGTGCATCCTGCCGCGCTGAATTCCACCCGACCCTGGCTCAAGCCGGCCGCTTTGTTCGTCGCGCTGCTGCCGCTGGCCGAGAACGTCAGCCCGCTGTCGGTGGCGATAGCTGTCGTGGCGCTGGTGGTGTTTGCGCTGTCCCTGTCCGGGCGGCTACGGCACGGCATCGCCCGCATTGCCGGCCAGGTGGCGCTGTTCCTGCTGGCGGCGCCGCTGCGCCTTATCCGTGACTTTTTCCAATGGCGCCGCACGGTGCGCCGGCTTGGCGGCCGCCGCATCCGCCTGGCGTCCATCATCGTCTGGGTCATGCCGGTGACGCTGGGCGCGGTGTTCCTGTTCTTGTTCGGCGCCGCCAATCCGGTCATCGAATACTGGCTGTCGCTGATCGACCTGATGAAGCTGCTCGATCTCATCCAGCTGGCGCGGATCGTCTTCTGGCTGTTCGTGATCGCCGGCGTCTGGGCTTTCCTGCGGCCTCGCCTGCCGCGTTTCCCGCGCCGCCTTCCACCTTTGACGCCGCCTGCAGCCGTGGCCGCACCGGCCGCGACTAAACCAGCGACAACGATCGAGGCCGTCGTCTTCGGCAAGGCCGCGATCCTGCGCGCGCTGATCGTCTTCAACGCCTTGTTTGCGCTGCAGACCGGGCTCGACGCAGCCTATCTCTGGGGTGGGGTCGCCCTGCCGGACGGGTTGAGCTATGCCGCCTATGCGCATCGCGGCGCCTATCCACTGATCGCCACCGCGCTGCTGGCCGCCGGCTTCGTGCTGGCGGCGCTGCGGCCGGGCAGCGAAACCTCAGGCGATCCGCTGATCCGCCGGCTGGTCTATGCCTGGGTGGCGCAGAACATCGTGCTGGTCATCTCGTCGATTCTCAGGCTCGATCTCTATATCGGCGTCTATGCACTGACCTACTGGCGCATCGCCGCCTTCGTCTGGATGGGGTTGGTGGCGTCAGGGCTTGCACTGATCATTGCCCGCATCGCGGTTGGAAAATCCAACGAATGGCTGCTCTCCGCCAATCTTGCGACGCTATCGGCGACGCTTTATGTCTGCTGCTTCATCAACTTCGCCGCAACGATCGCCAATTTCAATGTCGACCATTCCCTTGAAATGACCGGTGACGGCACGCCTATCGATACCGAATATCTGCGCTCGCTCGGCGCTGCCGCCATGCCGGCGCTGGACCGCCTCTACATGCACCAATTCGGAAACCAAACCACCTATCTGGCCGAGCAAATGATGATCGACGACACTATCGCCGAGCAGAAGCAGTGGCGCGCCTGGAGCTTTCGCGGCTGGAGGCTCGTGCAGGTTCTCGACAAGAGAGGTCCGCTCGTGCTTCCTCCCCCTACCCAGCCCTCGCAACCTTCAGTGCCGGACCGTTAGATCCATGCCGCATCAGATCCTGGTCGCCGACGACGATCCGCACATACGCGAGGTCATCTGCTTTGCGCTGGAAAAGGCCGGGATGAAGACGCAAGCGGTGGCCGACGGCGCGGCCGCCTTGCAGGCGATCGAGCGCCGCGAGCCCGACCTCGTCGTGCTCGACATAGGCATGCCGGAGATGGACGGGCTGGAGGTCTGCCGGCGGCTCAGACAACGCTCCGATGTGCCGGTGTTGTTCCTGTCGGCGCGTGACGAAGAAATCGACCGTATCCTTGGACTGGAGATGGGCGGCGACGACTATGTGACGAAACCGTTCAGCCCGCGTGAACTGGTGGCGCGCGTCAATGTCATCCTGCGTCGCGCCCGCCCGCTGGCGCCGGATCCGGCCGATGACAGGGCCTTTGCGCATGGCAAGCTCAGCCTGGTGCCGGCCAGCCACGGCGCCAGTTTCGACGGCAAGGCGCTGGCGCTGACGGCGATCGAATTCTCGATCCTGAAGGGATTTCTGGCGCGGCCGGCGCATGTGCTGGGGCGCGACCTGGTGGTCGCCAGCGCCTATGCCGCCAACATCCATGTCGCCGACCGTACCGTCGACAGCCACATCCGCAACATCCGCGCCAAGCTGGCGGCGGCGGGCTGTCTCGACGCCATCGAGACCGTGCATGGCGTCGGTTTCCGGCTCGGCCGATGCGGCGCCTGAGCGACGCCAAATGGATCGGCACCAAATGGCGGCCAAGGCTGGCCACGGTGGTTCTCGCCATCCTCATCATGGTGCTGGCGCTGCCGCTGGTCGGCTTGTTCTTCTTCCGGCTCTACGAAAACCAGCTGATCCGCCAGACCGAGGGCGAGCTGATCGCGCAAGGCGCCGTCATCGCCGCCATCTATGCGCAGAATATCAGTGACGCCGCCATTGCCCCGGAGAAGCTTGGGGTGCCGATGCAGGCTGACAGCGGCGAAGCCAGCCGCGGCGACGACACGCCTTACCAGCCGATCGAGCCTACCCTCGATCTCGCCTCCGACTATTTGCTGCCGACCCGGCCCGCCGGCATTGCCGCCGCCACCGATCCAGCCTTCACGGCCATCGGCGCGCGACTGTCCGGCATTCTCGACACGACGCAAAAAACCACGCTGGCCGGCTTCCGGCTGCTCGATCCCAAGGGCGTCGTCATTGCCGGGCGCGACGAGGTCGGACTATCCCTGGCCAATGTCGAGGAGGTGCGCGAGGCCCTTGCCGGCCGCTATGCCAGCGCATTGAGGCAACGAATCCCCGATCAGCCGCCGCCGCCGCTCTATTCGGTCAGCCGCGGCACGAAAGTTCGTGTCTTCGTCGCCATGCCGATTGCGGTCGCTGGCCACGTCGCCGGCGTGATCTATCTCTCCCGGACGCCGAACAACATCGTCAAACATCTCTATGGCGAACGCGGCAAGGTGACGCTGGCGGCCATTGCCATGCTGTTCGGCACGCTGCTGATCGCGCTGGTCTTCCTGCGCACCGTCAGCCGGCCGATCTACGCGCTGATGGAGCGCACCAGGCGCATCGCCGCCGGCGACCGCGACGCGATCCGGCCGCTCGACCATCACGGCACGCGCGAAATGGCGGAGCTGTCCGCCGCCTTTCTCGACATGGCCGAAAAGCTGCAAGCGCGCTCCGACAGCATCCAGACTTTTGCCACCCATGTCTCGCACGAGCTCAAATCGCCGCTGACGGCGATCCAGGGCGCGGCCGAGCTGCTGCGCGATTCCGGCGAGGCGATGGATGCCGCCGAGCGCAAGCGGTTCTCCGGCAACATCGTCAATGACGCCGGCCGGCTCAATCTGCTGGTGCGTCGCCTGCTCGACCTGGCGCGCGCCGAAAATCTGGCGCCGAGCGGCGAAAGCACATCGCTCGATGCAGCGCTGGCGCTGCTTCCGGTCGATGGCCGGCTGGCGGTCAACATTGAGGCGGGTGGCGAAATCGGCCTGCGGATATCAGCCGAGAATGCGGCGATCGTGCTTGCCAATCTGATCGACAATTCGGCCAGGCACGGAGCCACCCAGGTTCTTCTCTCTGCGGCCACCGCCGACGGCAAGGCGACCGTTGCGGTCAGCGATGACGGCGCCGGTATTTCGCCGAGCAACAGGGCCCGCATTTTCGAGCCGTTCTTCACCACGCGCCGTGAGTCCGGCGGCACCGGCATGGGCCTCGGCATCGTGCTGGCCCTCCTGAAAGCGCATGATGGCACGATCGCGCTGGTTGACTCCGGACGCGGCACGCGCTTCGAGATCATTGTGCCGGCGGCGTGAAGCATACCGGCGGCCGGATCGGAGAAAACGTGCGCTACGACATTGTCATCATCGGCGGGGCCATCGTCGGCTCCTCTGTCGCCTATTATCTGCGCGAGGAAGGCTTTACCGGCTCGATTGCGCTGATCGAACGCGATCCGCAATTCGCCCATGCGGCAACGACGCTGTCCATGGCCTCGATCCGTCAGCAATTCTCGATCCCGGAAAACATCCGGCTGTCGCAGTTCACGCTAAACCTGTTCCGGCGGCTGAAGGAGACCTTCGGCGCCGATGCCGATATCGGCTTTCGCGAGGGCGGCTATCTCATCCTGGCCGGCGAGGCCGGGTTGCCGATCCTGAAAGCCAACCACGAGGCGCAGGTCGCCGAGGGCGCCAACATTCTGCTCGAGGATGCCGACCAGCTGGCAAAGCGCTTTTCGTGGCTGTCGACGGAAGGCATCAGCGCCGGCGCCTTCGGCCGCAGCGGCGAGGGCTGGTTCGACGCTCATGCGATGCTGACGCTGTTCCGCAAGGCGCTGCGCGACAGACAAATCGATTTCATCGCCGCCGACGTCACCGGCATCGAGAGGCAGGGCAACCGCGTCACCGGCGTGGACCTCGACAATGGCGAAAGACTGCAAGCCGGCATCGTCGTCAATGCCGCCGGGCCGAATGCCGGCAGGGTGGCCGGCATGGCGGGACTCGTGCTGCCCGTCGAGCCGCGCAAGCGCAACGTTTTCGTCTTCGAGGCGCGGGAAAAATACGCCGACATGCCGCTGCTGGTCGACCCATCCGGCATCTATGTCCGGCCGGAAGGCTCGGTCTATCTCACCGGCGGCGCCGAGCCGGAGGAGGGCGATGGCCCCGCCGACCCCCGGGATTTCGGCGTCGACTGGCCGCTGTTCGAAGAGGTGATCTGGCCGGTGCTGGCAACCCGCATTCCGGCTTTCGAAGCAATCAAGCCGACCCGCGCCTGGGCCGGCCATTACGACTACAACACGCTCGACCAGAACGCGGTCATCGGACCGCATCCCGAGGTCGAGAATTTCATCTTCGCCAACGGTTTTTCCGGCCACGGCCTGCAGCAGGCGCCGGCCGTCGGCAAGGCGCTGGCGGAGTTGTTGGTGCATGGCGGGTATCGGACGGTGGATTGCTCGGCGTTTGGGTACGAACGGGTGGCCGAAGGTCGGGCGTTTCGGGAATTGAACGTGATTTGAGGCGGGCGGAATAGGATCGCTCTGTCGAGTTCCCGCCCACCCCCCTCTGCCCTGCCGGGCATCTCCCCCGCAAGGGGGGAGATGGCAGCTTCGGCGAAGGCGCCATTCTTGCAACGTCGGAGATTGGCGAAAACGGTCGCGGCATCTGATCTCCCCCCTTGCGGGGGAGATGGCCGGCAGGCCAGAGGGGGGTGCTGTCCCGCGAGAGTCTAAGCAACCATCGCACTGACAGCCATCGCGTTGCCCAGCGCATGCCCGGCGGCCGTGTTGTCGAAAATGCCCCAGACCTCTGCGCCGGAAACTGCCGCTGCTTCCACTTGCCGCGCAAACCGGTCGAGCGTTTCGGCATCGTAACCCGAATAGTAGATCCGCGGCGCGCCGTGCCAGCGGAAATAGGCAAGGCCGGGCCAGCCACCTGGCCCTGCTGCCTCCGGAACCGAAGCCGGGTCGGCGGCGACCCGTGCGACCTGGTGACCGGCCAGCAGTGCGTCCGCCTCGGCACTGAACCAGGTGGGATGGCGCGGCTCGCATGCCAGCCTTGCCCGGATACGCCTGCCCAACATGTCGAAGAAGCCGCCGGCGACCTCCGGCTCGAAGGGCAAGCTCGGCGGCAGCTGCACCAGAAGCACGCTCAGCTTTTCGCCGAGACCTTCGACCTGCCCGAGA
Source organism: Mesorhizobium sp. M0771 (assembly GCF_040320155.1). Taxonomy (NCBI): domain Bacteria; kingdom Pseudomonadati; phylum Pseudomonadota; class Alphaproteobacteria; order Hyphomicrobiales; family Phyllobacteriaceae; genus Mesorhizobium; species Mesorhizobium sp. M0771. The sequence goes on from NZ_JAMYPC010000046.1 coordinate 6,166, forward strand.
AAGTCCTCCGTCAGCCCCTCGCAATCGGCGAGGCGATGATCATGGGTCATGTTCTTCGGTGCCTTGACCGCGAAGCGGAAGTGCTCCGGCACGGCGTGCGCCCAGCGCTCATAGGTCTCGCGGCGGTGCGGCTTGTAGAACGTGGTGTCGATCTCGACGGCCGGAAAGCGTTTTCCGTAACGTTCGAGATGCGAACCGGATTGCGGAAAGTCAGCCTTGTATCGAGACGGAATTCCCCAGCCGGCGGTGCCTATCAGAGATCGGCGATTTCCCATCCTGCGGATTTGGACCGGATGAAGCGCGGGTCAAGGGCGACAAAGGAGGCGTTGCTCCGCGGTGTCCTGAACACCGTTCCGCATTGCCGAGAACCTTGCCCGCCTTGACTGCCCAACCCGATCGGCAATTGCGCTCGACGCTCGTTAGCCCTCGCGGGAGAACCAGAACGCGTCGGCCATTCGCGTCATGCCGATACGCTCATAGAAGCCGACGGCGTCGGGCATCGAGATCAGGCTGATGGCGACCGAAGGCCCAAGCTGCCGGCGGGCCGCGTCCATCAGGCCCTTGCCGATGCCGAGGCCTTGCGCAGATTGGGATACGGCGAGCTCTGAGACATAGCACACCCAGGAAAAGTCGGTGATGGCCCTGATAACGCCTATCAGCGGCCTGCCTTCGATGTCGAGCCGCGCCGTCAGCACCAGGTTCGCGGCCGAAAGCATCGCCTGCAGCCGGGCGTCGTCATCGACGGGGCGTGTTTCGCCGAGCGTGGATTCGACCAGCACGCGGCGGAATTCGGCGACGTCGAGCTCAGGCTCCCGGGCATAGATAATCTTCGATTGTGCGGTCATGGGCGTAAGGTGCACCAACGGCAGCTGGTTTTAAAGACAGTGCCGCGCCGATCTTTCGATCGGGGCCGCGCACCAACAGTTGCCTTTTATTTGCCGGCGGCTTTGTGTAAACCGGGCGCCAGCAAACCCTGACGCAACGAATTATCGATCAAGAACGGGCAAAAGCCATGGAAAAATTCACCAAGCTCACCGGCGTCGCCGCACCGATGCCGATCGTCAATGTCGACACCGACATGATCATCCCCAAGGATTATCTCAAGACGATCAAGCGCACCGGGCTCGGCAGCGGCCTGTTCGCCGAAATGCGCTACAAGGACGATGGCTCGGAAAACCCCGACTTCGTGCTCAACAAGCCAGCCTACCGCAAGGCGCAGATCCTGGTCGCCGGCGACAATTTCGGCTGCGGTTCGAGCCGCGAACACGCGCCGTGGGCGCTGCTCGATTTCGGCATTCGCTGCGTCATCTCGACGTCGTTCGCCGACATTTTCTACAACAACTGCTTCAAGAACGGCATCCTGCCGATCACCGTCAGCCCCGAAGACCTGGAGAAGCTGATGGACGACGCCTCGCGCGGCTCCAATGCGACGGTGTCGGTCGACCTCGAGGCCAAGGAAATCCGCGGCCCCGACGGCGGCGTGGTCACCTTCGACCTCGACGACTTCAAGCGCCACTGCCTGCTGAACGGTCTCGACGATATCGGCCTGACCATGGAGAAGGCCGGCGCCATCGCCTCGTTCGAGAAGAAGAACGCTGCCGAGCGTCCTTGGGCCTGAGTGGTACGAGATGGCCCGGCCGCCACAAAGCCGGGTTCGTGGCGGCTGAACGGAGGGGACAGTCATGACACGTTTTCTTCTTGCCGGCGCCTGCGCGCTGGCGTGGATGCTGATGCCGGTGGCCGGCGCGCAAGCACAGACCGACACGGTCCTCGTGCCGGCAGAAGATCCGTCCGCCGCCGATCCGGGCGCGTCGAGCAATGCGGCCCTGGCGGACGATGACAGCCAGGGGCCGGTCCCGTTCGAGGGCGGGCAGCTGACCATCACCCAGCCGGAGCAGGATGGCGAAAAGGTGCTGGCCTATGACGGCAAGCAGCTGGCCAGCAATTACGACGTGTTCTTCGACAGAACAGTCAAGGTCGGCGGCGTCGACGTGGCGCTGGTCGATGTCGGCGACGGCGGCAACCAGTGCGGCCCGGCCAAGGTCATCGTCTGGAAGCCGGAAGGCGGCGAGATACAAAGCCTCAAGGTCGAACAGGACGAATGCGGCGCGCCGCCGGCGGCGGTGGCCGACAACGCCATCTTTTTCGTGCCGTATCTGTTGCCGGGCGATACGAAGCAAGCGCTGCAATGGTCGCCCAGCGACGGGCTGACGATCTCGGGCGACCTGACCTACGCGCCGGAGCCGGGTACGGACTGGAAGGACGTCGATCCGGCCAAATACCAGAACATCATCGACGCCTTCCACAATGAGGCCGTCTACAAGGCGGCGCAGACGCTACTCGGCGACACCATGCCCGACATGGCGACCAGCCTGCTGGTCGGCGGCGGCACCGAAAAGACGGCGTCGGGCGCCTTCTACGCCACCGGCTGCGTGCCGCACGCATGCGGCAGCAATGACGGTTTCATGGCGGTCGACCCGGCCAAGCACACGCTCTACTTCGCCCGGCGCGGCGACAATGGCGAGCCGCAGGCGTGGCCTGACGTGAAGACCTGGCCTGCGGATGTGAAGGAAGCAATGGACAAGGCGCAGGAGTCGGGGAACTAGAGTTCGCGGCAGCGCGGCGAACAATCGGTGTTCATGCTTGTTCCGTCGCGATCCGTCACACCCCCCTCTGCCCTGCCGGGCATCTCCCGCTCAAGGGGGGAGATCAGACGTCACTCTGGCTTTCGCCAATCGCAAATGTGGAAAGCGAGAAAGGCGTCCGAACTGCTAATCTCCCCCCTTGAGGGCATAGGCGCTAAGATAGCTTTGGCATGGACTGAAACTTGCGCTTTCGTGGTGGTTCGCGCCAGCGATATCGCAAGGCATGGAGATTTTGGCG
>NZ_JAMYPC010000047.1:0-8705 GCF_040320155.1 Mesorhizobium sp. M0771
ACCTACCCTTGCCTCCCCCCCGCGCCCTTGCCTTTCTACCCCCCCCCCCCCCCCCCCCCCCCCCCCCGCCACCCCACACCCAACCCCCCCCCCCCCCCCCCCCCCCCCCCCCCCCCCCCCCCCCCCCCCCGGACTGGTCGGTCATCGCACCGGTCCGAAAGTCGTGGTCGATTTTCGGCAAGCCCGGTGCGAAGATTTGGCGCCGGAGCGTGGCAATGCGTCTGCATGGACGTATGTCGCTCTGGCCGAAGCGGGGCGCCGATGCTGCGATACATCTTACGGCGGCTTTTGACCGCCATTCCGACGCTGTTCGTCATCGTGACAATGGCGTTCTTCCTGATACGCGTCGCACCGGGCGGCCCTTTCAATCAGGAGCGGGGCCTCAGTCCCGAGATCAGGGCCAATCTGGAAGCACAGTTCGGCCTCGACGATCCGCTCTGGCTGCAATATGCCCACTATCTCGGCAATCTCCTGCGCGGCAATTTCGGGCCGAGCTACAATTTGCCTGACTTCACCGTCACCGAACTGTTTGCCAAGGGGCTGCCGATATCGGTCCAGCTCGGCACCTCCGCGCTGATCCTGGCGCTGCTGCTTGGTTCGGTGCTCGGCACCATCGCCGCGCTAAACCAGAACAAGCTTGGCGACTATACGGTGATTGCGCTGGCGACCGCCGGCAGCACTATCCCCACCTTCGTCATCGCTCCTGTGATTCAGCTGGTGTTCGGATTGACCTGGAAGCTGTTGCCGATCGGCGGCTGGGGTGATGGCGCATTGATCAACAAGATCGGCCCGGTGCTGACGCTGGCCTTGCCGCAGATCGCCATCGTTGCCCGCCTGATGCGCGGGTCGATGATCGAGAGCTTGCGTTCGCATCATATCCGAACGGCGCGTGCGCTCGGCCTCTCCGACTGGTCGGTGGTGGTCAAGCACGCGCTGCGCGGCGCCATCCTGCCGATCGTTTCCTTCACCGGCCCGGCAGCCGCGGCGCTGCTCACCGGTTCGGTCATCGTCGAGACCATCTTCTCCATTCCCGGTGTCGGCCGCTATTTCGTCGATGCCGCGCTCAACCGCGACTACACGCTGGTGATGGGGACCGTGGTGGTGATCGCGCTCTTCACCATCGTCTTCAACCTGATCGTCGACGTCATGTACGCGGTCGTCGACCCGAGGGTACGCTATGACTGAGGGTGCGCTATGACTGACATCACAGCCGCCGCCGCTCCGCCGGCCGTCGTCGGCCGCTCGCTCTGGGGCGACGCATGGGCGCGCCTCAAAGCCAACCGCGCCGCCATGTTCAGCCTCTATTACCTGGCCTTCATTGGCGTCATCAGCATCTTCGGCCCCTGGTTCGTGCCGCATCAGTACACCACCATCTATGCCGACTATGTGCGCACGCCGCCAAGCTTTTCAGCCTATCCGGAGCCCGACATGATCGAGACGGCGCTCAAGGATGCCATCAAGCGCATGCGCGTCGACATCAAGGAGTGGAAACTGGACGGCAGTCGCGTCACCGTCACCGTCACCTCGACCAAACCGATCGACGACCGCAACATCCGCTATCTCGACCGCTCCGATGCCTTCGACGATACCAAGATAGTGAGCAAATCGGGCGACGGGCTCGAATTGACTATGACTGCGTCGGTCAAACAGCAGTACTTCCTGTTCGGCACCGACAACACCGGTCGCGATCTTCTCTCGCGAACGCTGATGGCAGGGCGCATCTCGCTGGCCATCGGCCTGCTTGCCGGCATTGTCGCTGTGGTCATCGGCGTCCTCTACGGGGCGGCGGCCGGCTTTTCCGGCGGCAAGATCGACGAGGTGATGATGCGCATCGTCGACGTGCTCTATTCCTTGCCCTTCATTTTCTTTGTCATCATGCTGGTGGTGTTCTTCGGCCGCAACTTCGTGCTGATGTTCCTGGCGGTGGGAGCGGTGCTGTGGCTCGACATGGCGCGCATCGTGCGCGGCCAGGCGCTGTCGATCCGGCGGCAGGAGTATGTCCAGGCGGCCGAAGCCATGGGCGTCGGCCAGCGCGGCATCCTGCTGCGCCATGTCATCCCCAATCTGCTCGGACCAGTGGTGATCTACATGACGCTGCTGGTGCCGCAGGTCATCATCCTGGAAAGCTTCCTGTCCTTCCTCGGCCTTGGCGTGCAGGAACCGATGACCAGCTGGGGCGTGCTCATCTCGGTCGGCGCCAAGAACATCGGCACCGCCAACTGGCTGCTTTTGTTCCCCGCCTTCTTCCTCGTGTCGACGCTGTTTGCGCTCAACTTCGTCGGCGACGGCCTGCGCGACGCGCTCGATCCAAGAGACCGATGAAGATTGGACCGATAAAGATGGGGACCGATAAGATGAGGACCGTTGCGATGGAAACGCCCGAAACGATCCTCAGCGTCAAGGACCTTCGCGTCCGCTTCCGCACGCTCGACGGCGCGGTCGAAGCGGTCAAGGGCATCAACATCCACGTCAAGGCAGGTGAAACCGTTGCCGTGGTCGGCGAATCCGGATCCGGCAAGAGCCAAACCATGATGGCGGCGATGAGCCTGCTGGCGTCCAATGGCGAGGCGACGGGTCACGTCGATTATCGCGGCCGCAACCTTTTGACCATGAGCAAGCCCGACCTCAACAAGGTGCGCGGCGCCAAGATCAGCATGATCTTCCAGGAGCCGATGACCTCGCTCGATCCACTCTATTCGATCGGCAACCAGCTTATCGAACCGATCCGCAAGCACCGCGGGCTGAACGCTGCCGAGGCGCGCGAGGAGGCGCTCAAGCTCTTGCGGCTGGTGCATATTCCTGATCCCGAGCGGCGGATGAAATCCTATCCGCACGAAATGTCGGGTGGCCAGCGCCAGCGCGTCATGATCGCCATGGCATTGGCCAACGACCCCGACATCCTGATCGCCGACGAGCCGACGACGGCGCTCGACGTCACCATCCAGGCGCAGATCCTGGTTCTCCTCGCCGAACTGCAGCGCAAGCTCGGCATGGCCATCGTCTTTATCACCCACGACCTCGGCATTGTCAGGCGCTTTGCCGACCGCGTCTATGTCATGCGCTATGGCGAAGTCGTCGAGGAAGGCGAGGCGGAAGCGCTGTTCGCCAATCCCCAGCATGCCTATACGAAAATGCTGCTGGCCGCCGAGCCGACCGGCACCAAGGCGGCGCCGCCGGCCAACGCACCGGTGCTGCTCGAGGGCAGGAATGTCGAGGTAACCTTCAAGATCGGCGGTGGCTTCCTTGCCGGCGAGCCGCTGCTTTTGCGCGCCGTCGATCACATTTCGATCCGGCTGAAGCGCAACCAGACCATCGGTATCGTCGGCGAATCCGGTTCGGGAAAATCGACGCTCGGCCGCGCACTTCTGCGCCTGTTGCCCAGCGACGGTGTCATCCGCTTCGGCGACCGCGACATCTCCACCGCCGACCGCCATGCGATGCGGCCGCTGCGACGTGAGATGCAACTCGTCTTCCAGGATCCGTTCGGCTCGCTGTCGCCGCGCATGACCGTCGGCCAGATCATCACCGAAGGGCTTCTGGTGCATGAGCCGAACCTGTCAGGCAAGCAACGCGATCAGCGCGCCGTCGAGGCCTTGCTCGAGGTCGGCCTCGACCCCAACGCACGCAACCGCTACCCGCACGAATTCTCCGGCGGCCAGCGCCAGCGCATCGCCATCGCGCGTGCCGTGATCCTGAAGCCCAACCTGGTGGTGCTGGACGAGCCGACTTCGGCGCTCGACCGCTCGGTGCAGAAGCAGATCGTCGAATTGCTGCGCAAGCTGCAGGCCGACCACGAACTGTCCTACCTCTTCATCAGCCACGATCTCTCCGTGGTGCGCGCCATGGCCGACTACATCATCGTCATGAGGCAGGGCAAGATCGTCGAGGAAGGCCCGACGGAAGAGATCTTCAGCAACCCGCAGGCCGCCTACACCCAGACGCTGATGGCTGCGGCGATCGATGTCACGCGCTTCAGGCTGAGTGCTTAAGGCGTGACGTTCAGCAGATAGTCAGGGTAGGGCCAGTTCGCTTAGCCCGCTGACCTGGGGCATCTGTTGGCCCTTGTCGCGACAATGGCCTCTTGCCGCTGCTTCAGCAGTTCGATTCTGGCCGTCTCACGCTTGGCCACTGCGCTCTTCACGCGCGTGCCGCCGAGCAGCCAGTTCGGCACGCTGGTGTTGGCGACCTTGCCGCGGGTGATGGCGGTTTGCGAGATGTCGCGCGCGGTATCGCCTACGGCGGTGTTGAGCTCGGCGCATGTCATGCTGTCGTATTTCGCCGGGTTCACCGCGCTGCCCAGCGATGAGCAGCCTGCCGCCAGGGACAAAGCGAGCAGCGCTGACAGCCGGCTTGAAATCAACAAATTCATCTTCCGCAAACCTCGTTCCGGCCGCTGTCTCGGCGGCATTCCTATTATCGAGGTAGCGCGGAAGGTTGTCGCGTCAAAACACCATGCTGACAGCGACGCCGACGCAGCCGGTTTGCATCAAGCTATCTTGTGGGTCGGGAGAACAAACACCTAAGTGTCTGTTTTTTCTGGTCGGAGTGGCAGGATTTGAACCTGCGACCCCCTCGTCCCGAACGAGGTGCGCTACCAGGCTGCGCTACACTCCGTGACCAGACCGCGGGCTTATAGCTGCCACATACCGTTCCTGCAAGCGGCAATGGCAGCGCTTCTGTCGCATTTCGTTGGCTTTCGTTGGGCATTGCCGCAAAGCTTGGCTTTCCCTCCCGGGATAAACCCGGCTTAAAGCCTTGTGTGCTAAGTCGCAGCCTCGATAAATCGCGTTTTCGCCATCTGGAGCTTTGCTGCCTTGCCCCTGAAAATCGTAGGCGACGCCCGGCCCAACAGCTTCGAATTCGAAACCGAAGCGCTGATCAAGGCGTCCGGCTTTCGCGAATACGACGCGCGCTGGTGGTTTGGCCATGCCGGTTCGACGCAACCGCCGGACCTGAACCTGATCGGCGTCCAGGCGCTGGGCATGGGCCTGGGCACTTTGATCCGCCGTCTTGGCGCCGGGCCCGACATCGTCACCGGGCATGATTTCCGTTCCTATTCGCTTGCCATCAAGCTGGCGCTGGTTTCCGGCCTGATGGCTGCGGGCGCAAAGGTGAAAGACATTGGCCTGGCGCTGTCGCCCATGGCCTATTTCGCCCAGTTCGCGCTCGACGCGCCTTCCGTCGCCATGGTCACGGCATCGCACAACGAGAATGGCTGGACCGGAGTCAAGATGGGTGCGGCGAGGCCGCTCACCTTCGGACCGGAGGAGATGAGCGCCCTGAAACAGATCGTGCTGTCGGGCGATTTCGATCTCGCCGGCGGCGGCTCTTACGAATTCGTCTCCGGTTTTCGCGAGACCTATCTCGACGACCTGACCCAGGACAAGCGCATCGCGCGCAAGATCAGGGTTGTGGCGGCTTGCGGCAACGGCACCGCCGGCGCCTTCGCGCCGCAGGCGCTGGAGCGCATCGGCTGCGAGGTGATCCCGCTCGATGTCGAGCTCGACCACAGTTTTCCGCGCTATAACCCGAACCCGGAAGACATGCAGATGCTGCATGCCATCCGCGACAAGGTTCTGGAGACCGGCGCCGATGTCGGGCTGGGCTTCGACGGCGACGGCGACCGTTGCGGCGTGGTCGACAATGAGGGCAACGAGATCTTCGCCGACAAGGTCGGCGTCATGCTCGCGCGCGATATCTCCAGCCAGCATCCCGGCTCGACCTTCGTCGTCGATGTCAAATCGACCGGCCTGTTCAACACCGACAGCGTTTTGCGTGGCAACGGCGCGAAGACAGATTACTGGAAGACCGGCCATTCCTACATCAAGCGCCGCGTCGCCGAGCTTGGCGCCGTCGCCGGCTTCGAGAAGTCGGGCCATTTCTTCTTCAATCCGCCGATCGGCCGCGGCTATGATGACGGTCTCATCACGGCAATAGCCATATGTGAGATGCTCGTCCGCAACCCCACAAGTTCGATGGCCGATCTCTATCGCGCGCTGCCGCTGACCTTCGGCACGCCGACCATGTCGCCGCATTGCGCCGACGATGTGAAATACGGCGTGGTCGATCGGGTGGTGGCGGACTTCCAGGCGATGCAGCGCGCCGGCAAGACTTTTGCCGGCCAGAAGATCGCCGAGCTGATCACCGTCAACGGCGTGCGCGTCGTGGCCGAGGATGGCACCTGGGGGCTGGTGCGGGCGTCGTCGAACAAGCCGGAGCTTGTCGTGGTTGTCGAAAGCCCGGTATCGTCCGACCGCCGCCGGCAGATGTTCGAGGCGGTCGACGCCGTGCTGCGCCGCAGCCCCGAAGTCGGCGCTTACAACCAGACGTTCTGATTGGACCTTTCATGAGCGAGCGCATCGTCAGTTTTGTCATGAGCGGCGGTGTCGGCTCGCGGCTGTGGCCGCTGTCACGCGAGGACAACCCGAAACAGTTCCACGATCTCTCCGGCGACGGCTCGATGCTGGCCAAGACCTTGCGCCGGCTGACGGCGCGGCCGGAAGGTGAGACGCCGATCTTCCTGATCGCCGCCGAGCGCCATGCCGAGCGCGTGCATGCCGACCTTGCCGGACTCGACCTCGCCGGCGGTGGCCCGCTGTTCGAGCCGACCGGGCGCAACACGGCTGCCGCCGTGGCGCTGGCCGCGCTGCGCACATTGTCGGAGTTCGGCGACAGCCTGGTGCTGGTGGTGCCGTCAGACCACGAAATCGCCACGCCCAAGCAGTTCTGGCAGAGCGTCGAGGCGGGCAGCCAGGCAGCGCTTGCCGGCCGTCTGGTGGTGTTCGGCATCAAGCCGGCGCAGCCCGAGACCGGCTATGGGTATATCGAAGTCGCAGCCGAAAGCGGCGGCGTCTTCGACGTGTCGCGCTTCGTCGAAAAGCCCGACCTCGCCACCGCGCAGAGCTATCTCAGTGCGGGCACCTTCTACTGGAACACCGGCATTTTCCTGTTTCGCGCCGGCGCCATGCGCGACGCCTTCGCCACCTTCCAACCCGACATCTGGCAGGCCACCGAAACCGCCTACAAGGCGGCAACGAGCGACCTGTCCGGCCTCTATATGCCGCTCGACCTCTACGCCGCCATCCCGTCGAACTCGATCGACTACGCCATCATGGAACGGGCCAAGGACATCGCGATGGTGCCGGCCGGCTTCCGCTGGAACGACCTCGGCTCCTGGCAGTCGCTGCTTGATGTCGGCCCTGCCGACGCCAAGGGCAATGTCGTCGTCGGCGATGTCGTCGCCATCGATTGCGAGAACTCCTACATCCGCAGCGACGGCCGGCTTTTGTCGGCGATCGGCATGAAGGATGTCGCCATCGTCTCGACCGCGGACGCCACCTTCGTTGCCCCGGTCAGTCACAGCCAGCACGTCAAGAAGATCGTCGAGCAGCTGGAAAAATCGGGCCGTCTGGAAACCAGGTTCACCCCGGCGCATGACCGCGTCATCGAAAGCGGTGCCTGGCGGCGGCGCGTGCATCACTGGCTGTTCGAGGAGACCTTGCCGCTGTGGTCGACTTCAGGCGTCGATGAGCGTCATGGCGGCTTCCACGAGGCGCTCGGCTTCGACGGCGAGGCGCTGTTTAAGCCCAAGCGCATGCGCACGACGGCGAGGCAAGTCTACGCCTTCGCCGTTGCCAAGGCCCGCGGCTGGGACGGTCCAGCCGATCGCCTGATCTCCCATGGCATCGCCTTCATGGCCGGCAAGGGCCGCACGGACCGGGGCGGCTGGGTGCGCACGCTCAATGTCGACGGCTCCGTCGCCGACCCAACCGAGGATGCCTACGACCATTCCTGCGTGCTGCTGGCGCTGGCGCATGCGCATATGTGCGGCGATCCGGATGCGCTGCGGCTGGGCCAGGAGACCTTCGTGTTCCTCGACGCGCATCTCGAGGACAGCCGCATGACCGGCTTTCTCGAGACATCCGATGGCGAGGGCGAGCGGCGCTCCAACCCGCATATGCATCTGCTCGAGGCCTTCCTCGCCTGGTATGAGGCGACCGGCGACCGCACCTATCTGCGCCGCGCCGCGCGCATCATCGACCTTTTCCGCAGTCATTTCTTCGATGCCGAGAGCTGGACGCTGGGCGAATATTTCGACGCCGGGTGGAAGCCGGCCGCCGGCGAGAAGGGCACATGGACCGAGCCCGGTCATCATTTCGAATGGGCCTCGCTGCTCACCGATTTCGTCGCCCGCAGCGGCCAGGGCGAGTTGAGCAATTTTGCCCGCAAGCTCTACGCCTCGGCCATCGCCAACGGTCTCAACCGCGCCACCGGCCTTGCCTACGGCGCGGTCTCCAGACAGGGCCTGCCGCTCGACCTCGTATCGCGCAGCTGGCCGCAGGCGGAAGCGATCAAGGCGGCGATTGCGCTGGATGGCTCGGGCGGTCCCGACCTCAAGCCCGAAATCGAGGCGCGCGTCGGCCGGCTATTCCGCTGGCACATCGACCCGGCGCCGCTCGGCCTGTGGATCGACCGCATCGACGAACGCGGCCGCTCCTTGGCATCGGACGTGCCGGCCAGCATCTTCTATCATCTGGTCTGCGCGCTGACGCAGTATCTTGATGGGACAGCGCAGAAGGGGTGAGGTTGTTGAGAGGCCGGTGCGAGGCACCCCCCTCTGCCGTGCAAGGCACAGGGGGGTGGCATAGCACAACCCCACAAAAAAGGCGCGCAAAAAGCCACGGGTGCCAAAACACCCCCAGCAG
>NZ_JAMYPC010000048.1:0-8535 GCF_040320155.1 Mesorhizobium sp. M0771
ATGCCGCCGTCGAAACGGGCGACGACGGACTTGCCGCCGACTGATGACAAACCGCTCAGCGGCAGCGCAAGATCGTTCATGGTGGGTGTGGTCTCCGGGAAATTTTCGGATCGGCTTAAGCAACCAAATCCTACGTCATTCAACGGGCTTGCACCACATTCACCAACCACCATAAACCCCCATGAATTTTTCGGGCTAGGAGCCAACCAACTTTGCAAACATTCCTATCCCCCTCGGAAACCGTCCAGAGTTCCGTTGGAGATAGGGAGCGTAGAATCCTGCAGAGAGCATCGGATGATCAGGAGGCAACGTGAAGAAGCCTCCGGCGGATTTTCGGCAATTTGCCGCTGAACAAAGACAGACTGGTACCGCGATACTCTCGCTCTCTGAGGTAGCATAATCCCAGGTCAGTTCGACGTCACGAGAGATTTCCTGAATAGCGATAAACTCATAGGCTCCGAATCGGTTAGGCGCGATCGCTAGATTGGGATTACAAGAATGGTTCGAGCGGATAGCTGGCTCCTCAAACAGAGCATGAACATTCCAATCCATTTGAATTGTGTATATCGTCCTAACTTCTTCCAAACGGTCGATTAAACCAATCATAACGACCTCGCCGGGCAAGAATTGACGAGCAGAGAAGACGCCATGTCCTCTGTCGCTGCCTGTATCGACAATTCTTGTGTTGCGTGCATTGATGACTCTTGCGCATCCAGCATCATCAGCCAGTATAGAATGGGATTTAGTTTTTTTATTCGGCATAATGTGATCCTTGTTGATTAGTCACATATTTAGAGCATTTATGCTTTCGAACGCCTGTCATGTGAATGAACGCCTGTCATGTGAATGGAGGCTGGCCGTACCGGCTCGGCAACGAAGGACATTCAAAATTCGTGCCCATCAGGCTGACACGAGCTGAAGCAAGAGATTTCCTTGCTGTTCAGCTATTTTCCCGAGGCAGGACATGAAAAGGCGGTGCAACCGGCCGCAGACGGCGGGCGGACTCGACAGACCCGACAAACCCGACAAACCCGACAGAAAATGTCGGTAAGCGCTCAATTTTCTGCACCTAGGCATTTGTGAGCAGGATCGCAGAGATGTGTCCATTCTCAATGCAAGAGATGGACGAACCTAGCAGTGGAAAGACGGTGCTGGGGAACGGCAAGCGGTCGGACTATAAGGACGCCACCGTCAAGCGCTTCTATTACGAGAGCCACGACTAACTACGCACCCATCTCGCCGACTTCGTTGCGCCTACAACTTCGTTCGCAGACTCAAGACCCTCAAGGGTCTCACGGCCTACGAGTTCATCTGCAGGGCGTGGGCGTCACAACCGGAACGCTTCAACCGCAATTCGCTCCAGCAAATGCCGGGACCAAACACTTAGAGCGGTTCAGATTGTGATGGATTCCCGTCGGACTGATTTTGTGACTCAAGATGCTGGCTAGATCGGAGGCGAGCATCTCATGACGGCTCCCATTTCAAACGATCTTCGTGAGCGTGTTGTTGGAGCGATCGAGGCCGGCGAGAGTTTGCGCCAGGGCTTCAGATGTCCGCCAGCCGTCGACGGAAAGTCTCAGAAGACAGCCGGACCATCTCACCGGCCAGAAGCTCAAGGGTCCAGCGGGCCCGTCCCGGTGGCGGCTTTGAGCAGGCGGTCGCCACCAAAAGCACCTCCTCCTTGCTCAATAGTTTGCGCTCTCAGCCTCGTCGTCACAACCCCGCCAACACTTTCCCGCTTCCTTGGCACCCACTCCCGTTTGACAACGAGCCAAAAGCGAATATTTTGTTATAACACACTAACGGAGTTCGAGCGTATGAACGCCCTTGAGCAGATCGCCTGGGCGAAGGAATTCGAGGAAGTCCGGACCCCGCCGGAAATGGCCGGATTCGGACGCCGCTGGATACCGCCTTCGAAGTATGCGACGGGCCACGAAGACTGTTTCCAGATAGAGCTTAGCCTTCTGCTGACGACCAAGCACTTCAGGATGCGCGAAGAATGCCTCGAAAATCATCGGGGCACCGACCGTTTGGTGTTCCTCTATCATTTGGATGGACGCCGTACCATCTCCCCGTCAAGGGGCGAAGCACTTAAGCTACAGAAGCCCACCTTCGTCGCCTACTTCCATCCCAAAGGCGTCGACGCGATAAGTCAATGGGCCGAAAGCCAGTCGGAGACGGCGCTGGCTCTCGGCTTCGACCCGCAGGAGCCGCCACGCGTGGTGGCCGAATTTTCTGATCAGCTAGCGGTCCTGCAGGACCTGTTGCACCATCCTGCCGGTCGATTTACCTGGATCGAGCTTCCGCTCTGCTCGGAAATGGAAAAGATCGCAAGATCGGTTATATTTCGCAGCATCGGTCGACGTTTTGTGCACCATTATGTCTCCGCAAAGGCACACGAATTACTTTGCATTACTTTAGACAACATAATTTCACTTGGTTGTTTAAAGTCCGACGCCGTCCTAAGCATGGGTGAGAAGTTGGAGCACATCAAGAACATTCTGGATGGCGGCTTGCACAACAAACTGTCGATCTGCAAGATCGCGGAAGAATTCAATATCCCGAGCCGTAGCTTCAACAAGGCATTCGCAGATCGGTACGGTATAAACGCCCACGATTACCGAACCATGGTGCGCCTATCAAAGGCTGTCGATCTACTCGTTAAAACCGAAATGCCGCTGAAGATGATCGCCTACGAAATCGGCTACGACCATGCTTCCAACTTCTGCCTGGCGTTTAAAAAGCACTACGGCTACACGCCGAAGGAAATTAGAAGCGGCGGCCCTCGGCAGCATGCTGCCGAGTGATCGATCTATTATTTGCGCCGTCATACAGATAATTGGCGCAGGTTCGGGCTGCCCGTTGGCGACCGCGCTCCAGGTTGCATAATCAACTACCGCTGTAAATAACTATTCTGAATTCCGTCAACCGTTCTCCATATGATGTATAAGTCCACACGCAGCATTCTCATGGGGCTCGGAAACTCGGGTGAGGTGGAACCGTCTGTGATGCAGCAGTCCGCTGAAACTAGGGTGCGATCGACGACGCCGTTGCGCATGAACACTCAACCCCGCATGGCGACGGGAGGAGCCGCCCATGACCGCACAAAAACTCGCAGCCGTTTGTCACATCTTGATCTGCAGCGGCTATTTGCTCCCTATGGACGCCAAGCATTCCGTCTATGCCTGCGGTGGTGCGATTGGCGGTAACCCAATCGTAGCGGCCGGCCGCGATGTCCGATATCGCAGCGCCTTCAGGCCACGCCGGGTTATCGACACCAATGGCGGGGTGATCCATAGGGGAACGAAGGTCGTGATACTGTTCCTAATGATGGTGCGCGCCCTTACTGGAACGACTGAGGTAGGCAGTAGGGAAGCGCCTACCAACTGGTCAGGGCTAGGACATTGAACGGTTTGGGCGGCCACCCCCAGACAACGACTCTATCCGACAGAGTATACGGCATTGTGCGTGAAAACCTCAGAAGTGGCGTGTATAAGCCCGGCGAGAAGATTACGCATCGCGCCATAGCCTCTCAAGTTGGAGTCAGTGTTACGCCTGTCCGAGAGGCGATCACGCGCCTGGTGTCGGAGGAAAGCCTGTCAATGGAAGGTCCGAAGACCATTAAAGCTCCAAGCCTGGGGCGGTCAGATTTAGAGGAGATAACAAAGCTCCGTGTCAATCTTGAAGGATGGGCAGCGGAACTTGCGGCGGGAAATGCCTCGACGACCTTTATCAGAGAGTTGGAGCAGCATCATCTTGTCTATTGTGCGCATCGGAGGGCTAACGACTCCAAGGCGAAGATTGTGGCAAACGCCAAGTTCCACTTTGCACTTTATGCTCAATCGAAGGCGCCTAGGCTTCTGACGATTATCGACAACCTTTGGGTGACAATCGGTCCCACATTGGGCCTGCTTGCAAATCGGGGATTCGAAGACAACGACGGTGAAAGATTTCACGACGCCGCAATCGCTGCACTGAAGGCAAGAAATGCTGCCGCCGTCCAGGCCGCGATAGTCAATGATATACTCACCGCTCGTGTCAAGATCCTGCAAATCTTAAAGCCTGAATAAAGTGGCCGCCCGATCATTCCTCCACTGTTTGAAAGGTATCGCAACCAATCACTGTCCGCGCAAGGGTGCAAGGATTCTTGCTCCGTGAGGCTGATGACGGAAATTTGAGCTCAGGTCATGCCCTTTAGGAGACCGAGGGCTTCTTTGTTCGAGGCAGCGGTCATCCGGCAGGAGAAGATTAGCGTGCGCTTTTCCCGTCGGTTCGTGAATCATGCGTCGGGCAGCGGATGACATCTGCGTGGCCGGCCCTTCATATGGGAAGGTGGCGGACCGTGTAAAGCATGTCGACCAGCACAGTGGGCGGCGACGTCAGTACCACCGGCCCTTAGCTAATGGAAATGTGCGACCATCGCACACAAAACCCCCAACCTCCTATTAGGATAGCATCAAGGATACACGATTAATTGCAACCGAATTTGGTTCCTCTTGGGTTTGACCCTCAAGCGCACAAGGGCGCTCAAAGCCCTGCAGGCATCTGCACGAGTGTCAACTCGAAACAACGAGCAACAACTGCGCCTATTCTTCGAAGCGCGACAAAGCCGGACAAATGGGAAGTGTTCATGTCTACAACATCTCGGTCAGTCTACAAACTCGGTTCCAGCCAACCCAAGATTGCCGTTAGTGCGTGGATTGCGCCTTCCGCCACTATCGTGGGTGCGGTGACCATCGGGCCACAGTCCGGCGTCTGGTTCAACTGCGTGCTGCGTGGCGATGACAATACGATCCAGATCGGTGCGCGAAGCAACATCCAGGACGGGTCGGTTATTCACATCGACCCCGGCGAATTCGATGTCGTCATCGGTGACGATGTTACCATTGGACATTCCTGCCTGATCCACGGTTGCCACCTGGAAGACCGCGCTTTCGTCGGGATGGCCTCGACCGTCATGAACGGCTGCATGATCGAGCCAGATGGTGTTCTCGGGGCACGCAGTCTCCTGACATCGGGCAAGCGAGTTAAGTCGGGAGAGTTGTGGACGGGATCACCGGCCAAGTTCGTCCGGATGCTGTCTGAAGAGGAGATTCTAGACTTCCGAAAAACTGCACAAAGCTACGTGCGAAAAGGTGAGCGTTTCCGCTCCGAATTGAACGCAATAAATGGTCAAAGCTGTTGAGTTGGAGACAGCTGTTATGAGACCCGTGCGCGGGCAGCATTTTGCGTTGATTTTTGTTTGATTTTTAGGCTTCCATAGTAAAGGGCGGAAAGATATTGGCGCCAACGTCGTCGGCTGACCGGTCGCGACAGCATCACGTTGGCCGCCTCATAGAGCGCCACACGCACCCCATGGTCGCCGACCTTGGAGATGCGCCCCGTCACGTCGGTCTCGCCAGACTGGTACGTCCTCGGCGTCAGGCCGAATGGGCGCCCACGATCCGGGACGAGCGAAGCCGCGACGGGTCGACGATGGCCGCCGAAAATGTCAGCGCTACCAAAGCGCCGACCCTCGGCACACTCATCAGGTTGCGCACCTGCGCATCGCGCCGTGCCAATCCGACAAGACGCTTCTCGATTGTTTTGAACTCGCACAGCAGCACTCCTCGGGCCTGAGAAGAGCCTCGGCAATCTGCTCCAGCGTGTCATGATGGGCGACCAGTTCGCGAACCCGCCGCTCAAACGTCTTCGGCGTCGTCGGGCCGACCTTCAGGCCAAAGCCACGCAAGACCCCGCGGATGCTCATCTCGACATCGTGCCGCTTCAACTGCAGGAGCTTGCGCGTGGTCAGCAGGGCGCGGACTTCCTGTGCCGCAGTGACTTGCAGTGCACGGGGCGGAACCAGCCAAGCCGCATGAGCTGTGCAATGCCGCGCGTATCCTTGCGATCCGTCTCCACCGACATCTCCTTGAAGGGGTCGCGCACGTGACGCGTCTCGAGAAGCTCCACTGCCAGGCCGGACGCCTGCAGCCCAGCAAATAGCCATTGCGACAGCGGGCCTGCCTCTACGCCAATCCGCGCAAGCGGGACTTCGAACGCCGCAAACCAGGCGATCAGAGCCTCCGGCTCGCTCGCCACCTTCGCTTCCCGCACGATCTTGCCCTGCCATCAACGACACAGATACTTGAGCATTCCACTGACACCTCATCCCGGCATAATAATCCACGGTCGTCTCTCCTTGATGTTTGGCGCTGGCTTCGGCCATGACGCCGTTCACACCATAATTGTGAGGGACAACCGTCTCAACCGAAAGTCTGGCCGCGGCGCCAGAGGCCGCTACCCGATCTAGGCTACCGATTGCATAATCAATCGCCGCAGCAAATAACTATTCTGAGTTTCACGGGTCCGTTCTCCATGCGATGCATAGACACAAACTAGCATTCTTATCTGCTTGGAAACACTAGTGATCGAGGAGCCAACCTACGTGCAGCAGTCCGCAGAAACACGGTCTAAGATCGACGTCGTGTAAGATCGACGTCGCCGTTGCGCTTGAGCAGCGTGTCTATGAAACCTCAAGCCTCACGAGCAGACAGAAATTCGAGGCTGTCAAAGAGGGTCCTGCCTGGTGGCAACAATTTGGGCTCGTCGTCCGTTCCCGCTTTTCTTTCGATCTACGCGACCCAGCAAGGTGATAGATGCGGACGGGCACGAATATACAGATTCGGCAATGCCCTAACCGCCGCCATATTTCAGCTCGCCATGATCTACAACGGCATATTATTACTAGGCGCGGCCGAGTTCACTCCTTGGCCAATACCGAGGAGGAGTTCTCAGAGTTGGAGATGCCTTGACATGATCCTGGACCGACATGGCGGACTGACCAGTAGTGCTAATGCCCATGATGCAAGAATTCACGCCCGGTTTGCCGCGTTCCAACCGTCTGATGGGACCACGACCTTACAAAGAAGGGGCTGATCGAGTGCCAGAAATCTCCAAGCCTTATCGCATTCTCGTTGCCGCCTTCAGCCACGAAGCCAACCGACTGAACCCAAGGCTTGCCGACGAGGACCTCTTCGTGTTGGAGCGTGGTCAGGATATTCTAAGGGCGCCAGCTGGCGTGCTGAAAGGGCTGACTGAAACGCTTGTCACAGCGGGCTTGACAATTGAACCAGTCTTTTCGGCGAGCGGGGGCGCCGGCGGCCTTGTCGATCATGATTTCTACTTGCGTATGCGTCAGGAACTTTTGGATGCCGTTCGGCGAATCAAGCCCGATGCAATAGGCTTGGACCTTCATGGCGCGATGGGCACGACGGAAACGCCAGATGCTGAGGGCGATCTCCTTCAAGCGCTTCGCCAAGTCGTTGGCCCTGCGGTGCCGATTGGCGTCGGCCTCGACCTGCATGGCCATATCACACCCCGCATGCTCGACAACGCCGACATTTGTATTGCTTGCAAGGAAAACCCTCATTCGGACTTTGTCGAATGTGGCCAGAAAGTTGCAGAACTGCTGATCGAGCAACTTGAGGAGCGTCTAAGGCCGGTCACGATTTCGGCACGGGTGCCTATGATCCTGCCGGGTGCGGGTGAAACGGGCTCTGGGCCGCTGGCCGAAATCCATGCAAAAGCACGCGAATACGCGGCTCTGCATCCATCGATTAAGGATATTTCGATCTACAACGTGTTCCGCTTTACCGATGATGACGAAATCGGCCAGGTTGTCACCATCTTGAGCAATGGCCCAAGCGCCGACACACCTTCCATCGCCGTAGACCTTGCGACTCGCTTCTGGATCGAACGCGAGCGTTTCAAGGACGATCTTCTGACGGTTGACGAGGTCTTTGAGCTTGTCCGGAGTTCGCCGGACAAGCGGCCATTTGTGATTGGTGACATGGGAGATCGCACCGCTGCGGGGGCGCCGGGAGACGGTACCATTTTGCTTTCCGCAGCGCTCGATGGCTATCCGGGACTGCGCGGTGCAGTACCTATCACCGATCCCGTCGCAGCGGCCAGGGCGATAGAGGCGGGGGTAGGTGCAACTGTTACGCTGCCTGTCGGAGCAGGATTCACACCGGGTTTCACGCCTCGATTGATCACCGGGCTTGTTGAGTACGTGAGTGACGGAAATTTTATCGTGGAGGGTCCCGTCGGCAAAGGCGCCCCCAGTGCTATGGGACCAACGGCCGTCCTCCGGGTAGATGGCCGCATCCAAGTGCTACTGACCACGAAGCCGGCGGACACCACTGACCCGGCAGCTTTTACAAGTCAGAACGTGGTTCTTGGAGATCTCGATTTCATAGTTGCTAAATCAGGTTTCCACTTTGTTTTGAACTTCGCTGGTCTAGCTAGACCAGTGCTCGTGAATACGCCTGGCGTTGGCTACTATAGAAAACATCAATTCGAGTTCCGGAAAGCGCGCTTCTGGCCCGAACACGATATTGCCAGTCCTGAAATCGCCGCCCGGCAGCATTCTGCAGACGCTCTTGTTGGATTTTAGGAACGACTGGGAACTAATAGTTAAAAATGAAAAAGAGAGGAACGGGAGCATGACAATCACTAGACGCGAAATTATCAAGACAGGTTTGGCTGCCGGGA
>NZ_JAMYPC010000049.1:0-7986 GCF_040320155.1 Mesorhizobium sp. M0771
GCAGCGCTGGTCGATTTACCTTCTGTCTTGGTCATGGTGGCGTTCCTTCCAGGGAATCGGTGACGTTGAACATCACCAGCCTGCCATGACCGCCCCCTCTCAGCGAATTTGCAGAACTCTCAGCACACTACCGACGGCTACATTGTTCAATATCCGCAATGCCAGTTGCCTGACGGGCTGGGAGAAGCGCTATCATGCGGGCGGGATAGAGGCGCTCGGCCCGCGTCCCAGAGGACGACCCATGTCAAAGCCGCCGTCCCCCGCAGTGCCTGTTGCAGCCAGTGACGAGGCCAAAAGCCGCGAAGAACTGCTGGCTGAGCTGAAGCATCTGCGGATGGAGAACGACTACCTAAAAAACTGGAGGCCTTAACGCAGGGACATGCGCTCAAAAAGCGCAAGCCGTCCAGGCGTTAAGGCCGTTGCATTCGCTTGAGGGGCTGCTCGAGCTGGCGAAGCTTGCGCGCAGCACGTTCTATTACAGACAGAAAGCAGCGAAGCGCTCGGACCGCCATGCGGCGCTGAAGGCGGCGATCAAGGCCATCTTCGACAGCCACAAGGGTCGCTACGGCTATCGCCGGGTGACTGCGCAACTGCACCGGTTGGGCCGGCGCGTCAACCACAAGACCGTCCAGAGCCTGATGGCCGGGATGGGATTGAAGTCGCTGGTCAGGCCGAAGAAGTATCGCTCCTACAGGGGCGAGGCTGGGCGGACCGCTCCCGATCTGTTGCAGCGCAAGTTCGGCGCCGACCGCGCCAACCGCAAATGGGTGACCGACGTGACGGAGTTCAGCCTGGCCGGCGACAAGCTCTATCTGTCCCCGGTCATGGATCTCTACAATGGCGAGATCGTCGCGTTCGAGACGGCGCGGCGGCCACGCTTCAAAATGGTGGACAATATGCTGACCAAAGCCCTCGCCCGGCTTGGTGAGAACGAAAGGCCGATCCTGCATTCCGATCAGGGATGGCAGTATCAGATGTCGGCATTCCAACGCAGGCTGGAAGCCAGAGGCCTCCAACAGAGCATGTCACGCAAAGGCAATTGCCTCGACAACGCCCCAATGGAGAGCTTCTTTGCCATCCTCAAATCCGAGCTCTTCCATCCCGGAACCTTCGACACCGTTCAAAGCCTGGACGACGCCATCACGGACTACATCGACTATTACAACCACCGCCGCATCAAACTGAAACTGAAAGGGCTGGCCCCTGTGCAATACAGGAACCAGCCCTTAAACCTGCCAACTCAATGAACCGTCCAACTTTATGGGGTCAGTTCATAGGAGGGGTACTCTTCAAAAAGGTAGATCGGCGTCCAGTTGCATAGCGCAGGAGTTTGCGGCGAGACCTACTGTGCACTCGACCGTAGCAAGGGTCGCGGCTGGGAAAAGTGGCGCCGTTAGTCGACGCCGAACAAATTCGCCAAATACGGCTCAGTGACAACCGGTGGATGAACCCTCTGCCCGGCTAACCGCTGGCAGCAAAAAACCGCTAAGTCGCTGTGCGAGGAACGCACGGCATGGACCACCATTACATCCCGCAATTCTACCTGCGTCCCTGGCTGGGCGCCGACCACAAGCTGCAAGAGTTTCGTCGCGGCTATGGCGGCTGGATTCAATCTGGCCGGTACGGTACGAAGGTCACGGGTTTCGAGAAGAACCTTTACCGCGTGCCTGGCGTCACAGCGGCTACGCAGCACAACGTCGAGCGCATATTCATGGGCATGGTCGATACGCGGGCCGCTGATGTGCGCGATATGCTGTTGCAGGGAAGCGTTCCCAACCAGCCGCACCTGCGTCATTCCTGGGCGAGATTTATCTGCTCGCTGCTGCTACGGCATCCGGACAGCATTCACACCTTCAAAGAGCGATACCGACGGGACTTCAATGCCTCAAATCCCCGCCTTCAGGCCCGGTATGAAGAGATCAAGAAGGAAGGATTTCCCGACACCTTGGAAGAGTTCCTCACGCTCAGGGACCCGACGATGCTTGAAAGGGAGGCAATCATCACCGCAGCCAAAATGATGGAAAGCGAAGGCACGATGGCGCTGCTCACCGGCATGCGCTGGGCGGTTTATGATACCAGTACCGTGTCCCGCAAACTGATGACCTCGGACCGGCCTGCTGTGTGCACAAACGGCTTCGGCAGTCTCAACGGTCACTTGGGACTCGCTATCAGCCCCACTAAGCTATTCTTGGCAGCCACGTTCGATGTCCAAATGGATTTCATGCTGAAGACGTCTGCCGGCAAAATGGTCCGGCTGGCGAACGCCGCTGTCATCGGTCAGGGCAGGAAATATGTCTACGCCGTCGATGATTCAAGCTTGGCCGAAGTCAGGCGCCTAATGGGAAAGCAGGACTATTTCGAGCTGGTGTCCAAGTCGAAATAGCTGTGGGCGGGCCGGTCATCCGACTCGCCAGATCTCGCACCCACCCTCAACGGCACGAGTAGTGAACACCCGGTCCGGCGTGCCTCATCGTGTGGGGGCCACGCTAATGCGCTTGCTCAAGCCGTTCTGCTGGCACCGGTGGCGCCCGCTCTAGGATGTCGAGATCTGCACTAGGTGCGGTGCAATTCGCGCTCAGCAGGGCTAAGCGCCCTGCGGAAGATCTTTCCGCCATGGCATCACGTCGTCCATGTCGAATGGAAATGGCTTGCGCTCGGTGGGCATGCCAAACTCTTCCAATATCGAGCTTAGGTCGTATCCCTGGTACTTCTCCGTCGCCGCGTGTTCGAGAGCTACGTAGAAACCGTCTTCGTCCGTGAGCGTGAGAAGTTCAGCGAGCTGATGAGCGGAAGTAAACACGACCGGGCGCCGGTCATCCGGGTCTATCTCGGGATAGCCGTCCGCAATTCTATGAGCCTCCTTGACCACGTCGGCCCGCACGTGTGTGTCGAGCCTCAGCCAATCGTCCATGGTGACCACCATGCCATGGGCTGTGATAGACACAGGGTGCTCGGTATAAGCCCCACGGCGCGCAGCAGCATGAAACCGCCACACCTGAAACACGCCCTTGGCCAGCTCATTGATGCCGCGTTTGGCGCCAACCGAAAGGTCGGACGCGAACTGTGCCGAGAAGGTGTTTTTCGTCGCCTTGCACTCAATCACGCCCGTTATCGTGTCGCCATCCATGATCATCACATCGGGACTGAGAAACTTGGCCTTCTTCGTTCCTATCCATCTCTCGTCTAGGCATTGAAAACGCTTCAGATAGGCTGGAATGAGATCCTGCACATAAAGCTCAAACCGCTTGGCTGCCTGCTGGCGCACCAGCAAAGCGTCGGTGCCGATGAAGTCATAATACAGTCCGCTCGTGGCGCGCTGAATCAGAAGTTCGGGTATTGGAGCTATGTAGGCGCCATTCGCTTTCTGGATTACCGGGTGTTGCCGTAGGATGCTAGGTCGATGCCCGGTGAGTAGGTTGCCGCCCGTGGCGACGATCATCTCATTGCGAAGTGTCACCGCTGTCTTTCGAGCTGCCGGAATCGGCAGCGATACGACGCTCAACACCTTCGCCAACGTTTCTGGGCTTTGGGCGAGCACATCGTATTTCGGAGCAACAAGCCAAGGCGTCAGCAGGAATTCAAAGCATAGGCCGACACACATTAGCGTCATCTCGTCGATGGTGAAGCCGTGCTTGGCAGCGAAATAATCCTTCGCTTCCTGGTGTGCGTAGACGAACAGGGTTCGCCGCATTGACTCGGGGTGAAAATAGCCACCACCCTGCCAATGGAACTGCCGCTGAGCAATACGGCTCAACTCCTGGAGAATATTGTCCTTGGTGATGCGGGCGCCGTGCTCGGCGTTCTCCAGGTCCCGAAGCAGATTAACCACCGACGCGACTGCGTCGAACGTATCGATCATCAGGACCTGGTGAATGGGCTTCTTCAGCTCGTGATGCGAGTACCGATGTGCAGGCGCCTTTGGAGTTGTCAGCAGGAGGTTGATGAGTGTTTCAATCTCCCACTTGCGAATTATCTGTTTCGAAAGTGGATCATCGGTGATTGCATCCTTCGGCGCTTTGATGAACCCCAACGCTGGGTTCGGTTCTGCCGATTGCATAATGACGGTAGCCCACATGAGCTGTATGAACCCGGCATCGTCAGCGTTAGCGAGCTTCGCCTCCAACCTCGCTTTCAGCAATTTGGCTTTGATGCTCATGGTGCACGGGGGAAGAAAACTAGCGGTCCGGATGGTCGAACTGCATTCCTCACCCACCAGCGGCTGAGGGTAAAACGATCTTCACCCCTAGATACGTCCCGAACATCCCGACCGTGGCAAGCACGAAGAACGTTAGAAGCATGAGCGAGAGCCGCTCATGAAACCTTCGTACTGCTGCGCTCGGCCCATAGGCCTGCATACGCAAGGAATAAATTGTTACTGCGCCTAGGAAAATGACGAAGCTGACGAGGATCGCAGTGCTTAGCGATATGCTGTCATTCGCTGGCTTCGGCGCTGGGACAGGGGCTGTATGAGTATTGCGCTTGGCGTTCGCCTCTCCCAGAAAACTGAAATTTGCAGGCGCGTCGTCTGGAACCTCGACTTCGACATTTAAGGTGTCGCGTATCCTTGCGACGTCATCGTTTGCAGCGCGTAACTGGTCTACACCTTTGAGTTCTGGTATCGGAGGAAACGGGGCAGGAAGCGGTGCGCCGAAGACCGCTTCAATATTCTGTTGTGCGCTCGCGGCGCCGGAGAAGAAAGCAGAAGGTGACCAGGGCAAAGCAGATGGTTCGACCGACGTTCCTCAGCCCGCTCCTACAGGCGGTGGATCAGTTTGATGAGGCTGTGACACTGGCCGGTTTCGGCCGAGAGCTTTTCGCCGAGCGCCTCCAACTCGCAGCGACGCAGCGTGTCTATCAGGTTGCGGGTGAAGGTTGTGCGTTGGCCATGCCGCTCGCCGAGGTCCCGTTGGACGAGGTGGTCGGCACGGAACTGCATCGCCTGCCGCACCTCGGCGCCGAAGCCGCCTTCCGACAACGCAGTCGGTTCGCGGGCGATGTTCTGGCGATCGAGCCAGGTGGCGCCGGCGGCGGTAACCTGCCGCTCAATATCGAGATCGGAACGGACGGCGAGTGCTGCGCGCCCATGTCCCTGCGCGTCATGGAACCTGCGCAGCTCAACGATCGAACCCGGAGCGCTGTCGCCGGCGGCGTCGAGGTCGGACAGCTTGATGTGATGGGTGCGGCCGTCGGTGCCATCGACCACGGCGTAGGCGCTGCCCTTCAACTCGTCATCGAGACCGCGGTCGACCAGCCGACCGACGATCGGTGTGGCTAGGCGCTCCGCCGCCAGCACATAGGTCGCCGATCCGCGCTCGATGCCCTGTTCTGTCAAGGCGCGGTGCATCCGCTTGATGATGTCGCCGCGTTCGCCAAGCTCGCGCAGCGTCGCCTCGGCCTTGTCGTCGATCATCCATTGGCCTGGGCCGACCTGTTCGGCAAGGCCAAGGGTTTCGAGCTTGCGCGCCCGCCCGACCTTCAGCACGTGATACTCATCGGGCTGAGCGCTCGCCGGGGACGCAAGATCGACAACGCCTGTGTCGCGGCAATCGCGAACAAGCTGCCGGTCAAGCTGGGTCCAACGTTCGGCCTCGACCTGACGCTGCAGATTGCGGCGGAGTCGAGATCGGTGCGCGGGCCGAGCTCCTGGGTAACGAGGTCGGCGGCGCGGGCGCGCATTCCCTCCTTGATGTAATCGCGGGAGATCACGAGATCCTGCCCGTCATCAGTGCGGCCGCGCAGGATGATGTGAAGGTGCGGGTTGTCGGTGTTCCAGTGATCGACGCCAGCCCAATCCAGTTTTGTGCCGAGGTCCTTTTCCATCTGACCCATCAGATCGCGGGCGAAGCATTTGAGGTCCGCCATGTCGACGGCATCTTCCGGCGAGACAATGAAGCGGAAGTGGTGCCGATCATCGCTGCACCGCTCGGCAAAAGCACCGCCATCCACCTCCCCGACCCCCGGCCCGAACAGCCTTGCCTTCTCCCCGTCCCGGGTGACGCCCTCTCGGCGCAGATAGGTGAGATGGGCGGCAAGCGGCGCTGCGCGCGCGTGATGACGCACCAGCCGTGTCTTGATGATCACGGCTCGCGAGCGGCCGGTGAGGAGACGATTGGCGCGCACGCTCGCCGAGCGGCCGCGCCCGAAGGTCGAGCGATTGCCCGGACTGATCCGGCCGGAGCGAGAGATGCGCGCGCCGGCCTTCCGGGCGGCGGCAAGCGCCTGCGCGATGAAGGGCCTGGCGCGCTGAGTGCCAGACGAGCGGATGCGGCCGGGGCGGATTCGGAAACCATCCTCACCGTTCATGGCGAAGATCCGCACATCGTATCAAGGCACGGAAATCACAGCGAAAACAGTGCTCCGGCGAGGTGCGGCAGATCTTTGCACCTCGCGGAACTCCTGCATAACCTATTGAAACAACACAACCGACCGACGCCGCACCTCGCGCCCTTTTATCTCGCCATCTTCCGGTTGTTTTGCCCACCTTCCGCCTCCATCCACGCCACGGTGCGCTGGGGCTCGCGGTTGCGCGAAGACGCCCATGTGCGCTCATGGCTGGATCCTGTCGCCGGCTCGCGCCACGAAGAGGCCTTCGGACAGCGGCACGATGGCGGAGACATCGCGCACGGTGGGTGGAGAGCTCGCGTCATTTGGCGGTCCCTCGCTCGGCACGAGAGCGACAGCTTGTATGCGATCCGGCAGACCGACGAAGAGCGAGCCGCGCTTCCAGGGAATGGCCTCGACAGACGTAACGGCGAAAGGGCGCATACCCTCGCTTTCACCGATCAGGGGCGCAAATGCTGCGACATAGGCGTGGGTCTCGGCCGGTAACGGACGCCCAGTGAGGTAGGCCTGGTAGCGTGCAGGTCCCGCGTTGTAGGCGGCCAGAAACCCCGGTGAGCCGAAGCGATCGTGCAGTTCGCGCAGGTACGCCGTTCCTGCCAGGATGTTGTCCCGGGGATCGAATGGATCGTGGCCGAGCGACCAGCGGGCGCGCAGATCATCCCACGTGCCGGGCATGATCTGCATCAAGCCGCGGGCGCCTGCGCTGGACATGGCGCGCACATCGCCAGCACTCTCCTTGCGCATGATGGCGCGTATCAACGCGGTCGGAACGCCGAAGCGGTGCGAGGCTTCTGCGATATGCGCGCCGAACGGATCGCGTTGGGACGACCGTGGGACGGCCAAGTCCTGCGCCAAGGTCGCCGCCGGCATGACGGTCGCGACGGACAGGCCGCAAAGGAGGAGCAGAGCCATGCGCCGGGCAGCACGAAACGGCCCGGGCGCACCGCGATGGCTCGTCGACGGACGGCGAGCGCGCATCGTTCAATCCTTCTCGCTACGGTCGCGCGGTCGCGCCCAGTGCAGCGACCAGGACGTCTTGTCGTCGCCATTGCGAAAGAGGTTCGCGCGTATCGGCTGCGCGAAGGTCGGGTCGTCGAGCTGGATCGAGACATAGTCTCCGGCCTTTTCGCTGGAGCGTTTCCAGCCGGCACCAATCTCGGGGCCGTCCTCGTTTCCGGCGTGAATGCGGTAGTCAGGCGCATTCTCCGTTTCGCTCGCCTCTGCCGCCACAATGGCGATATCCAGGTTGAGACTGAGCGTGTGGATGCGCCCGCTATAGCCTGTCTTCTGGCGCGTGAATTCTCCGATCTGTTGCATGTCAGGTTCCTGTTTTCGAGTGGTGCGGTGATGAAGACTGGCGGCACGACGCGCGCCGCTGGTCGCGCGCTCACCGCGTTGGCGCGCGCCATTCGAAGCGGCCGTTGCCGCCCCCGTCCGTCCACAACGGGACGGCGCGGCCGATGATCTGGCTGGTTGCGAGGAGGCCGAAGTAACGTCCGTCGAGACTGTCGCGGACCTGCCAGTTCATCAGGAAGAGTTCCCCGATCGAGATGCGGCGGCAGCCCTGCCAGACCGGCAGGTCACGACCGGCCCGGTCACGCGTCAACGCCATCCCCGCCTCGTTTCCATCGACCGTGATGGTGA
>NZ_JAMYPC010000050.1:0-6570 GCF_040320155.1 Mesorhizobium sp. M0771
CGCCTTCGTCTCGCGGGCACTTGCTGCGATCAACTCTTCGCCGCCCAGAAGCTCAATCGTCTCGGCCCAGCCGTCATCAACAAGCGATTCGTGTGCGCAGTGTAGAATCACACCCGATTCCGCAGGGCAATACCTATCTTAGCGCCTATGCGTTGATGGGGGGGCAATCGAGCTAAGCCGATCAGCGAACTCACTTCATCTTCGTCCCGCGAAGGACAGCTTTCCACGTGCAGGTGGAACGGATGTCGTTCCCGTCTATCGGGGTGCGATGCTTATCAAATTCGATCCTGGTTCATTCCCTTATCTCTTTGTTCGGCCGATTGGCGACCATCTTCTCGTCCCGACCTTTGGTTTCGCACGGCCGCCGCGCGCAGTGATCCTCAAGGGTGGGCCCACAGGGCCATCGCGAGAGCGACTTGCCCTTGACGGGCACGAGCACGGCGGCTGCTAACGACGGTCGGGATGCGGTCAGCCGGCGACCGGCATGATTTCCGTCCTGGTCCAGCGGAACTGTGTGCCGTCCGTCCAGATGCGATGATGATCACTGCCAGCCGGCGGGCGAGCGCGACGATGGCATTCTGTTCACCGCGCCTTCTGGCGACGCCCATCGCCCAGGCCTTCAGCCAGGACCATTTCGTCCCCGCTTCAGCAGGGTCTGCGCAGCCTCGTAAAGCAGCGTGGCATCATAGCGTCGCCGCATAATGAGATTCGGCCCACCCGGCGGCTTTCTCCCTATTATGGAGCGCCGGCGTCAGGCCCAAAATCGGCCCGACCGCCTTCGAGCTGAGGACGCGGGCCGGGATATCGATCGTCGCGGTGTAGGCCAGCGACACGGCCGACACCGGGGATCGACATCAGCCGGCGGCAGACCTGATCTCCCGGGCGATCGCCAGAACCTTCCGGTGAAGGGCGGCAAAATTCCGGCGCAGCTTGCGGCGCGCGTCGAGCAGCAGTTCAACGATCTCAGCCAGATCGGGGCCTGTTGCGCAGTTACGGGAGAGCAGCGACAGCGGGACCGGAATGCAGCGGGCTGTTGCTGGTTGTTGTGGATTGAGGCCTAGATTTGAGGTTTGAGGCGGCGGTTCGGCCTTGGCTGGCCGACGCCGGGCGCACCTATCCCGTGATGGCGGCCCATCGGCGCATGCTGAAGGCAATCGCCGCCATCGTCACTTGGCCAGTAGCCTTGGCCAGTCCGATGTAGCGGATCGTGGTCAGCTTCATGCGGTTCTTGAGCGTAGCGAAGGTGGTCTCCACCGCCGCCCGCCGTCTGGCGATCAGGCGATTGTAGTGCTTGAGCCGTGGCGGCAGCGCATGATGCTTGTTGGGGCGGCGCGCGATACGCGCCTTCTTGCCCTCAGCCTTCAATCGGGCACGGCGGGCATGGGTGTCATAGGCGGCATCCGCCCACACCGTCTTCTCGTCACCGCAGATCAAGGCATCAGCCATCACCGTGTCGTTGACGTTGGCCGGCGTGGTGATCACCGTACGGATCAGACCAGAGCCCTCATCGACCCCGACATGAGCCTTGTAGCCGAATGTGAGGCCGCTTTTGCCCTTGCGTGCGGTGACGCGGGCGTCTGCGTCCCTCGACGGCCGCTCAGGCGTCGGCGGCGCCGAGACCGCATCGATCAGCGTGGCATCCAGCATCGTGCCACGCTTCAGGATCACGCCGGCCTTCTCCAGTTGCCGGTCCAGTTCGCCGAACAGCTTCTCCATCAGCTCTTCGCCGACAAGCAGGTTGCGAAAGCGCGACAGTACGGTGTGATCGGGGATCGTGTCGTCCAGCCCCAGCCCGGCAAAGCGTCGGAACGACAGCCGGTCACCAAGCGCTTCCTCCAACTCGCGATCCGACAGTCCGTAAAGCGATTGCAGCAGCAGCGCCTTGAACAACACCAGTGGCGGCCAAGCTGCCCGACCCGGCCCGCCATCGCGTAGCGGGTTGAGCAGCTTCTCGAACCGGTACCACTTCACAAGGCCCGACAACCGGTCGAGCGGCGAAGAGGCACCTGCAAGCTTGTCGCCTAGAAATGCCTCCACCAGGCTCAACTGACCCGTCCGCTTCACCGCCATTGCGACTCCCTCCGAGTTCAGTCTCAGAGAATCACAACCACCGAATTATGCAACAGGCCCAGATCGGGCATACCGTCGATGAGCTCGCGGATCCGCTCCTCAAACTTGACCGCGCCGAGCTTGCCAACCTTGAGGCCGAAATTGCGCAACAGCCGGCGGATGTCGTTCTCGATGGCAATCGCCTTTTCCTTTAAGAGCTTGCGCGCCGTCAGCAGCGCCCGGCGCTCCGTCGAGACCAACGAAAACTGGATGGAGGCCAACCGCTACATCAACATGGACGACCTGCGCGAGCACAAGAAGCTCGCTCTGCGCCAAGCCGGCACAACCGAGTTCCTGCAGGACTCGAGGGGAAGGCTGACCGTCGCGCTGGCAGTCCCACTCAGGAGAATCTGTGGATAGTCGAAGAACTCCCCTACTGACTGGGCGTTGGCTGGCCGAATTTGGCGGAACGATAGCAGCAACTGCCCCTGCCACTCCCAAAAGAATTCCCGCTATTCCGTGGCGAAGACCATACGCCAGCATGTTTCCTCCTTGCCTAGCAGCCTGTCGGACTTAGATGCGGCGGGCCTATGAGAGCGATTGGAGGGTCTCGTGGGCTACCACTTGTTGTGCGGGAGGTAGGGAATGAGGCCGTGATCGGGGCGAGCTGCTGGATTCTGTGGGAGCGTTGCGGATGTCGACGATCATACCGTCGATGTGCAGCATCCAGAGGAAGGGATTTTGGTCGGTGAGGCTGTGGAGCGACCAGGTCGGGTCGAAGCGATGGGCATTGACGGCTTTGCGAATGGCAGCGGCTTTGGCGCTGACCGTGCTTTGACCGACCCCGAAGGCGCGCAGATGCTGGCCATGGTCATATGAGGCTTTGTTGCGGGGTCGGAGAGGAGATTGATCTGGCCGAAGGCGTGCAGAATGCCGCAGGCGCAGGTGCTGGGCTGACCTGAGGCAAGCGGGCTGTGCCGCTTTCGGCTCAGGGCGGCGGCCATGCGGCGGGCCAAGTCGGCGTATTCGTCGTTGAGATGTTTTCGGCAGAACGAGTCGGTCAGCACGACGATCTCGTCATAGCGACTTGATAGCTTCGGGCCCCGACATTGAGGGGGCAGCTTTACGCATGGGTGGCAGTATGGGCTGACGGCATGGCGCTGACCAGAGCGGCGACAGCTTGCAAAGCAGTCTCCTGTGTATTGACCTGAATGGCTAGTTTCAACAATTATCAAGAAATTGTCGCTTGTTGCACATCTTATAATATGTGTCAATATTTACTGTCGAGGTATTGCTAAATGAAGACTTCATGTAGGCGCCTGCCGATGTGCAACTTCCGCCAGATTGACCGCGATACCGGCTTTTTGTTGCCGCCCTCGGTGGATGAATGGCTGCCACAAAGACGTTTAGCGCGGTTCGTGGTCGAGGTCGTCGACAGCCTGAATCTTTCGGCCATGACCAGGAGCTACCGCGGCTCGGGTTCGGCCTCCTACCATCCGGCCCTGCTCTTGCATCTTGGTCTACGGTTATGCGACGGGCGTCTTTTCCAGTCGCAAGCTGGAGCGTTCGGTGGCGTTCCGCTTCATTGCCGCTAACCCGACCATGACACCATTGCGGCCTTTCGGCGGCGCTTACTTCAGGACATCGAGGATCTGTTCGTCAAGGTGCTGCTGCTTGCCCGGGAAATGGGCATGCTGAAACTGGGCACGGTCGGGCTGGAAGGAACCAAGATCCACGCCAATGCCAGCCGGCATAGCGCGCTAACCTACGAGCATGCGGGCAAGATCGAGGCGCAATTGAAGGCCGAGGTGGCCGAACTGACGGCCATGGCCGAAGCGGCCGACCAGGCCGACCTTGCCGACGGCCTGTCGATCCCCGAAGAATTGGCGCGGCCCGAGGAGCGCCTGGCCAGACTGACCGAGGCACCAGCGAAGATTGAAGCCCGCGCCAGGGAACGCTTCGAGCGCGAAAAGGCCGAACATGAAGCCAAGATGGCGGCGCGCGCAGCCGAGAGCAACGCGCGCGGTTAGAAGCCCGGCGGTAAGCCGCCCGCGCCACCGCTTGAGGGGCCGCGGCCGACCGAGCAGATCAATCTGACGGATGAAGACACGCACATCATGCCGGTGGCCCACGTGGTCCAGGCTCCAAACGATAAAAAGCAGATCGAACCGATGGTGGACAGGATTGCCGCCTTACCGGAGGCGTTGGGCGAGCCAGAAGCATTGCTGGCCGACAGCGGCTACTTCAGCGAAACAAATGTCGGCGCCTGCCAGGCTGTCGGCATAGAGCCGCTGATCGCCGCCGGCCGGCAGCCGCATTATCCCGCCTTGAACGAGCGCCTCGCCGAAGCCCCGCCGGCGCCGGAAAATCCGAGCTCCGTCGAGGCCATGCTTTATCGACTGCGCACGCCCGACGGCAGAAGGCTCTAGCCTTGCGCAAGCAGACCCCCGAGCCCGTCTTCGGCATCATCAACTCGGTGCTCGGCTTCCGCCAGTTCTCCTTGCGTGGTCTCGACAAGGTCCGCGGCGAGTGGAGCCTGGTGACCATGGCCTGGAACACAAGAGACTATTTGCCCTGAGCCCAGACTATTGAACCACAGGATCGGGCCCACAACACGCATCGCCCGGTCCCAGAGCACCGTCACCCTCGTCCTCGCCGTCAGCGGCGCCATCGCAAGGCTCTCGTCGGTGGGGCGAGCCAATTCGCATCTCTTGAGGCCCTACATCGACCCGAGTCCGACAGGCTGCTAGGCCGCCTCGCGCTACCGTTGCCGTACAATGGTCGTTTTCTCCGAAACTGCGGGCGCCAGCTTTCTTTTCAGGCGCATCGTTCTCATTTCTGTATCCGCTCGAGCATTTCCGTGTCCTTGCGCGCTTCTTCAGACAGGAGGGCGGCAACCTTCCGGGACAGGATGCCGTTCCCTGCCCGAACGGCTCGCAGCACCGAGTCCTCGAAGCTGATATTGTCGGTAATGGCCTGCATCTGCATGTCGTCGCTGATGACCACGCCCTTGAAGGGGATGTTGTCCCGCAGCAGCCCGGTCAAGGTCGCGCGGGAAAGCGAGGAGGGGATTTGGTTCGAAAATAACAGCTTATCATTTATCACATGCGCGGACATGACCATGTCGACATCCCGACGCGATCAGGTTCTGGTAGGGGAGAAGTTCCTTATCGCTCATGTCTTGGAAAAGTCGGCCATGCCCTTGTGGCTATCCTTGGTTCCTGGAACCGGCCCCAAATGTTTCAAGGCCGTCAGCACTCCCTTCGCCCGATGCGCTTCGACGAAAACCCTCGCGTATGCCTCGACCGTCTGTGGATCGGCGGAAAAGCTCCTGATGGGATTCGCCGTGTTGACGTTGACGTCGACGACCGGAGCCAGATTGAGGTTGAACCCCAGATCCGAGAGAGCGGAAGCGAGATTCTGGTAAACCACGCCGGCCTCGTCAGGACTCATGGACTTGGCCACAGTCGCCTCGCTCGGCGTCTCCTTGAACCGATGTCCCGTGAGCCTCTGGATGCGGCCGCCCTCCTGGACTGGCCGGTGGCCAGCGATGCGGCGGGCGGCTTGCGAGTGCGCTTCGCAAGATCGGGGTCAATGTAGTGCTTGGGCCGATGTCTTTCATCGCGTTTGTCGAGGCTCGGAATAACAAGGGCCCGGTCGAGAATGGCGGCTGGAGCATGACCATTAACAATTGTCCGACTATATCTTGGGCGATCCAATCACCTGGCGGTCGATGACGGCGGGTGGCCGCGGCGGGTGTCGTAGGCGCCGTCGGCTATGACGGTGTTCAATCTCTTCGCCCTGGGGGATCTGGTCAAGCTACTCCGGCAGAATGGGACTTCGCTGCTGGGGGTAAACTCGACCGCCCCGATATCCGAGGTGGCCGTGGCAATAGCCAAATGGACCTTGCGCCATTGACGGTCCAGGACATCCCATATGCCGCGCGAGCCAGGTCATCTCCTTGTTCAGCCAGACCAGCAACGAGCCCCGCTACCTCAGCGCCGTGTTGTAGTCAGACCGGTTCGTCGTGCGGTAGCGGGAGGGTGATGGACTGCTCATGAGCCACGTATGTGAATCGTTCGGTCGAACTTCTGCAACAACGCCGTCCGTGGTTGAAGGTGGCAAACTCCACCACTTTACATTTTGATGGCCACCCGGGATCACACAGCCGCGCAGAGGGCGCATAAATTACAGCACGTGCTCGGACTGACCGCGCTGAACCAGGACGTAAGATCGACCGCTCGTTACGCTCACGAATAACGAAATAAGCACCATCATAACTATCGGCAAATGCGAGCGAAAATGACATCGCTTAGAGTGAGAATATCCAAAGAAGAGGAATGAAATGAAAGCCAGCCTCATGATCTGCCTTTGTGGGCTCGCGGCAGTCTCGCTAGCGGTGTCTGCCGCCCCGGTGATAGCGCAGGTTCCTCATTGCGGTTTGAACCTATGTCGCTGACACAAGACGTTGCCGATACGGTCGCCAGCCTCACCTACGCCGAACTGCCGGCAGCAGTAGTC
>NZ_JAMYPC010000051.1:0-6325 GCF_040320155.1 Mesorhizobium sp. M0771
GGCCAATCGCGAGAGCCGCTCGGCCTGGAGGGACTTCCTCGTCGGCCTCAAGGCGCGCGGCCTCAAGGGCGTCGAGTTGGTTGTGTCCGACGATCCGGCCGCACCCCGAGCAAGGCTTCCGAACAGGTCTGGGCATCCTCTGTTTCGCGACATCGATCGCAATCGGGCCGAAGCCCTGTCAGCCCGCACTATCGAGATTGGTAGCCTGAGCTGCAAGAGCGTTGATTCGCTCATCGCCAACCATAAGGCCGCACGCCATTCCACCGAACCAAACGCCATTATCGATCACGCCAACCTGCGTGGCCCTGATTACTTCCACGATGAGATTTATCAGTGCTGATCAATCCCACCATCGACATGCTGCGAGAGCTCGGCTTTTTCGGCATGGCAGCCGCCTTTCCAGGAACTCGACGCACAGTCTAAAGCGCGCGACCTCGAGCACGGGGAATGGCTTGCCATGCTGCCGAACGCGAGACGACCATGCGCAGCCAGAAGAGGCTCGCGCCAGGGCTGCCAAACTTTGCCATGACGCTCTGATCGAGAATGCCGACTTCCGCGCCGCGCGCGCGGCCCTCGACCGCAATCTGTTCATGACGCTCAGCCTGGATCAGAAAGCATAATGGTCTTCTTGTCACCGGGCCAGCCGGCGTCGGAAAAGCTGGCTTGCCTTCGCTCTTGGCCACAAGGCCTGCCGCGAAGACTTCTCCGTCGCCTACCACCGGGTTCTCCGGCTGTTCGCACTCTTGCCCTCGCCAGAGGCGATGGGCGATACGGCAGGATCCTCAAATTTTTTACCAGAACCGACCTGCTGATCCTCCATGACTCGGACCTGAAAAACTCAATGACGACGAACGCCGCGATTTCCCGGAGATCATTGAGGACCGCTACAACGACGCTCAACCATCCTCACAAGTCAGGTCCCCGTGAATCGCTGGTGGGAAATTGCTGCAAACCCGACGCTTGCCGACGCGATCCTGGATCGCCTCGTTTTATGACGGCTATCGCATCGATCTCACCGGTGAAAGCATGCGAAAACAGCGCCCGCCAATCGCATCCGAAAACACCGAAGCTTGATCTGAAACAAAACCAACCCAAACATCAAGGAGACCAGGATCAGACCGAAAACTGCCGCCTTCAATCGGAATGGTGCGGAATGAAATCGAAATGACCGGCCGGCTTCAAATTGGAATCGGTGGCCGGCTTCATCGGAATACGCAATCAATTTGAACGACGGTTGAAAGAAGTTCACGACAGCGGCGCTGGTCGGTAGAACTTCGCCAACAGCGTGACGGCCTCGAGTCCCTCGAACCGACGATATCCAACCATCCCGCGCACCATGGCGCCATTCTTCTGCTCCAAGGCCGGGTCGTTCTTGCGTAGGGGTGGCAGCACGTGAAGACGATCATCGCTTGACCCCGCTGCATACCGTTGCCCGATTCCTTATCGCTGAGGCGCCGGAGCATATGGCCACTCTCCGGCGAGTGCTCGGAATCCCGTTCGAGAGGGGCGCACAGGTAACTCCGATCGAATATCTTGAGACGATCAGCCAATGGCGCGGGAATGCCAGCCTGGCGATACGCGCGCGCCGACACTGATCTGAAGCGGCAGGCCCCTGCCAAGTCTTCCCGGAGATACTGGCTCCCCCGAAGTGCGGATCCGGGAGAGGATATCACTGGCTGGCTGCGCCGCCTCTAATATTATGTGAGTTGTCCAACGCTCGACGCGCCACACGTCGCCGCAAATAGGGCTCGCACTGGGCGACTCCACATCTCTGCGTACAGCACATGAATCGTGCCTGATGAGATCAAAGCGCAGCAGCTTCTCGGCCAAGCGGCCAGTGCGACTGGCGGCCTTTTCCTGCTCCAACTGGTTCACCAGATCGACCAGATTGAAGACCGGCCCCCGGGCGCGGCTACGGATGATCGTGGAGGCGATGCTCAGATGGGTTTTGCCGGTGGCGGTGCTGCCGATGAAGACGGCGTTGCGTTTGGCATCCAGGAAGGTGCCAGTGGCCAGTTCTCGCACCTGGCCCTCGTCGACTGGGGCGTCGGCGAAGATGAAGCTGTCAAGGTCCTTGAGCACCCAGGAACTTGGCACCACCGAAACAGTGCGCTCCCGTAGCTTTACCGCCCTCAAGCTTGAATTCCCGACTGAACTTCCGTCGTTGCATAGTTCAATAAACACCTTACCTCGGTGGCCATCAACCGGCAGCAGCTCAAGGAGATTCTTAGACGTCCGCAAAACTGCACAAAGCTACGTACAGGTGAGCGCTTCCGCTACGAATTCAAAGCTGTTGAGCGGGGAGAAACAGCTATGTCGACAAGAACAAGGGCACGCGGATGGGCTTGAGGACGGCTCTAAAGGACCAGCATATCGCTGCAATTAGAAGAGACGGCCAGATGAATGGCGGGTTTTAAACGCTCACGGCAAACCTAGTTGGTCGAGACAGCAATTGGGACGATCCGCGTTACCGGTTGCATAATCAACTGCCACCGCCAATAACTATTTCTCGTTTTCTCTGTTCTGTCTTCCATGCGATCCGTAGATAGCTTGGCAGTGATCCAGTCAACCTGCCCTCGTCAAGGAGAACTACATGCCCAAAACCATAATCGCCACGTGTGCGTTTCCGGGCACATACGACGTTGACAAAAACCTCGACCTACACCTATCGTACATAAAGGAGGCTGCTAGTGTCGGCGCTTCCCTTGTCGTCTTTCCCGAGACGAGCTTGCAGGGTTACCCGGCGATCCTGGACTTCGGCAAGCTTGAAGACGTCATCACAAAAGCTCAGCGCATAGCCGAGTCGGTCCCGGATGGCACCTCGGTGCAGCGCCTAATAACCGCTGCCATGAAGCACAACATCCATGTTGTCTTTGGCCTCATTGAGGCTGGCAAGCAGCCAGGCATGCTCTACAATACTTTAGTGCTCGCGGGGCCGCAGGGATATATCGGGTCATATCGCAAGGTCCACCTCACCCTCGAAGAGAACTATATCTTCCGGCCGGGCGACCATTGGCCAGTTTTTGATACGCCCCTTGGCAAGGTCGGCCTGCTGATCTGCTACGACAAATCGTGGCCCGAGGGGTGCCGAGAACTTACCCTTTCGGGGGCCGAACTGCTGGTCATAGGTTCCGCCTGGGACACAAATCCTGGCCACGGCGAGCGCGAAAACAACTCCGCTGTGCGCAGGTACGACCTATATGACCGAGTGCGAGCGTTGGAAAACAGCCGCTGGCTCGTCTCATCCAATTTCGTTGGTGAATATGATGGATCGAACTTTATTGGCTTCAGCCAGATTGTCGATCCGCTCGGTGGCATTGTTGTAAGCAGCGGACTTGACCACATTGGAATTGTCACTGCGGAGATAGATATCTGTGCCGGACTCGCCCGCGCTTCGGCGCTTTATTGGGGGCCGCGCCTCATTCGGGACCGTCGTACCGATACCTACAAGGTGCTCAACGGTTCCTTACCAGTCGTGGTGGACGGCTGATTGATTGCTTTCGGCGGAAGCCGGTTCATGCGCTCGACTTGGCCGTTATCCGGTATGTGATCTTTGGTGCCTATTCGACCTGCTTTTCCTTGAGAGCGGCCTTATGGTGAGCCCATCCGGGACGCGGGCACCGGGAGCACGAAAGTGCGGGCAGGCCGTCTAGACCGTGTGCTGAGAGCCCGAGCTCGTTCCCATGGCCGCCCCTCGCCACTTTCCCGGATGCATCGCGGCTTTAATCGCCAGCGCGACGGTCATGTCGACACCGGGAATGGTCATCAGCCGCTTCACGCGTCATCCTCAAGAGCCGAGCGGGCAAATCGCGCTCGATGACCCGGAGGTCCTCGCCCAGCTGATCGAACTCGCCCTGCCGGCGCAGTGCCTGCGTCGGTGCGTGCGGAATCCAGACTTCCGGCAGGACCCGCTGGCATAGAGCTGCGCCAGAACGCCGGCATCGATCGTGTCCGTCTTGATCTTGGCATAGGCAATGTTGCGCACCTGTTTCGCGCTTGCGATCACCACTTTCTTCACGTGCGGCGCGACAACCGCGGCGGCCGAGGACGCGTTGCCAGTGCCCTCGATCACGACGATATCATCCAACAACAGCTTTCAAGAGCACCGGGAAGAAGGGCGCCGCTGGGTGGAGCAGGCCGAAACCGCCTATGCCCGCTTTTTCTCCGGCTGGAACCCAGGTCCGAAGAGGTTGCGCACGGGCGCCGCAAATGAGGAGTGAGTCGGCTACAACACGCATGATTGGCCTCCACAGAGTTGTTGGTCAGCAACACCACTCTGCCAGAGCGCAGGTCGCTATCCGCACCGATCTTGGGGGACGCTTGGGAATTAGTGCCGGTGCCACCACCACACAATCATGACCTATCTCGGTGAGCTGACGGTAGAGTTCGTAACCTGTAGGCCCTGCCTCGTAACAGAAGTGGAGCTTTGTTCCTCGCTTGGCAGCTTTTGCACGATGGATGACACCGAGGCCGGATCTGAGGGTATATCCCCGAAAAATCCTCACCACCCCGCTCGCCATCCGCGACGGCTAAAGAAATCTTCAGTTTCGAGACGTCCAGACCGACGAAAAGCCTGCCATGGTTCACCCTCGCTAAGCTTGGGGCTCGGCTTCGGCCACTCGAAGCAACCCCCGTTCTCAGCTTGTCGCGGGGGTGAGCCGCCTTCACCCCGAGAACATACGTGTAAATCGACCTGGTTGATCACTTCGCTGTCGCCGGGCAGTGGGGAGAAGATGTCGAAACATGCGGTACGCGGCGGCGATCACAGGACTGCTGGCACGCTTTGCCCAGCTTCAGGACAAGGCACAGGCGCGCGCCGGCCGGCACTTTGCGCTTGTGGTCATTCAGGAGACGGGTCTCGACGGCTTCTGTATCCATCGAATCCTGGAGGCCGAGGGGATCGAAAGCCATGTCGTCGACGCCGCCTCGATTGCCACGTCGCGTCGGCGGCGTCGTGCCAAGACCGACAAGATCGATGGTGAGGCGTTGGTGCGTGCGCTGCTCACCTACAAACGAGGCGAGCCGCGCGTGTGCGCGATGGTTAGGGTACCGAGCGTCAAGGAGGAGGACCATCGGCGCATCGGCCGTGAACGCAAGGTTCTGGTTGGTGAGCGGACCTGCCGTGTCAACCGGATCAAGGGCCTGCTGTTTGCTCAGGGCATCACCGGCTACGGGCCGCTGGGACATGACCGGCGACATCGGCTTGAGGAATTGAGGACCGGCAACGGCCGCGCAATGCCGTCTTAAGGGGCAAATCCGTCGCGAGCTCGACCGACTCGAACTGGTGATAGCCAGATCAAAGAGGTGCAGGCCGAGCGCGACGCTCTGCTGGCGATCGACGTCGCCAGCGACATTACTCGATCTGAAGGGTATCGGCCCGAAGTGTGCCGCCATCCTCTACTCGGAAGGGCTGTTCCGGCACTTCGACAATCGCCGGCAGGTCGCCGCCTATGCCGGGCTCGCGCCGACGCCTTGGCAGAGCGGATCGGTCCAGCACGAGCAAGGCGTCTCGAAGGCCGGCAACCCCCGACTGCGAACGACAATGATCGAGTTGGCCTGGCTGTGGCTGCGCAATCAACCGAGTTCAGCGCTTACCCGCTGGTTCCACGACGCGTGATGCGCAATCAGGGGCGCCTCCAGCTGGCTAGAATGCTGTACCAAAGACGGGTCTCGCCTTCTGGGCCCCAGCCGCCGCAAGCGGGATATTGGTGCAGCCGTCTCAAGCGGCGACCGTATGTGAGTTTGATTAGGCTCGATTGACCGAGCCGTGTCACGCAATCGGGCCCAGCTCTGGATTCCGCCACCAATAGGGAGCAATACGATGCCGCCCTAACACACCTCTTAGCATCGTCATGTGAGTCTCGGATCAAACAGGATTGCATAATCAATCGCTGCCGCAAATAACTATTCTGAGTTTCACGGGTCCGTCCTCCATGTGATGCATAGACACAAACTAGCATTCTTATGCTGCTTGGAACACTGGTGATAGGGGACCGTCTACGATGCGGCAGTCTGCAGAAACTCGGTCTACGATCGAACGACGCCGTTGCGCATGAGCAGCGCATCTATGAAACCTCGACCCTCACGAGCAGACAGAAATTTGAGGCTATCAAAGAGGGTCCTGCCTGGCGGCAACAATCGGGCTCGTCGTCCGTTCTCGCTCTTCTTTCAATCTACGCGATCGAGCAAGGTGACACATGCGGACGGATACGAACACCTGTGCTCGTGAATGGCGTTGGCTACTATAGAAAACATCAATTCGAGTTCCGGAAAGCGCGCTTCTGGCCCGAACACGATATTGCCAGTCCTGAAATCGCCGCCCGGC
>NZ_JAMYPC010000052.1:0-6204 GCF_040320155.1 Mesorhizobium sp. M0771
GGAGTCAGTGCTGAGCTTGCCCCGAGCGACTGGGGAGGGGTTGAGAAACGCCGTGCAAACAAGGGGCCGATTGAGGACGGCGGCTGGAGCGTCTTCATTAGTGACTGGACCGATTCCAAACTTGGCAATCCGGTCAGCTTGCCTTTGCTCCTAGCAAATGGCGAAGACGGTTATTATGGCTGGCCGACGAACGATGAATACGAGGCTCTCCGGGCCAAATGGGCATATGTCGAAACACTCGATGAACGCCAGGCACTGGCCCGTGAAATGCAACGCCTCGCGTGGGACTTCGTTGGCACTGTCATGTTCGGTCAGTCTATGCTGCCCGTCGCTCGCCGAAAGTCCCTCACTGGCCTAGTTCATGTTGCGTCGAATACACTCCCAATGTGGAACATGCAGAAAGTCTCGGTCTGATGGCGGCCTACATCTTACGCAGGTTGGTTTCGGCCATAGCCGTCATGGCGATGGTCGGGATCTTTGTTTTCCTGCTGGTCAGACTGGTACCGGGAGATCCGGCGGCGGTAATTGCCGGCCGCAACGCGACCGCCGAGGTAATCGCCAACATTCGCGAACAGCTTGGGCTGAACGCGCCGCTGCCGGTTCAGTTCATCCATTGGGTGCGCCAGATGCTTGGCGGCGATTTCGGCATCTCGATATTGAACGGACGGCCGGTTCTCGAGCTCATCTCGCAGCGGCTTGAAGCGACCGTTTCTCTGTCGATCCTGACGATGATCCTTTCGGTAACGGTCGGGGTC
Organism: Mesorhizobium sp. M0771; assembly: GCF_040320155.1. Lineage (NCBI taxonomy): Bacteria > Pseudomonadati > Pseudomonadota > Alphaproteobacteria > Hyphomicrobiales > Phyllobacteriaceae > Mesorhizobium > Mesorhizobium sp. M0771. The sequence continues at coordinate 756 of NZ_JAMYPC010000052.1, forward strand.
TCCTTCGGCATCCTCGCGGCATGGCGATCTGGCGGTCTCATCGACCGCATCCTTGCGGCCTTTTCGGCACTGGGTTATTCCGTCCCGGTCTTTGTCATTGGATATTTTTTCATCTACTTCTTCGCCTTCAGGACTCACTGGCTTCCGGTCCAGGGATATGTACCGGTCGATGGTGGCCTCAGGCCTTGGTTCGTCCACCTGATCCTGCCTACCGTCGCTTTAAGCCTTTCCTCCATTGCATTCATCGCCAGGGTCACGCGGGCGAGCATGCTCGATGTTCTGTCGGAAGACTATATGCGAACGGCCGCTGCTAAGGGCGCTTCGTCCTATGCAATGCTTTTCCATCATGCCTTGAAGAATGCCGGGGTCCCTATCCTGACCGTCATTGGCATAAGCTTTGCTTATTTGATCGGCGGCGTCGTCCTCACGGAGACGGTGTTCAACATCCCCGGTGTCGGTCGCTTGGTCGTGGATGCGATCAACAACCGTGATTACCCGATTATCCAGAGCGTGCTTATCCTGACTTCCGGTCTGTACGTCCTTGTCAATCTCACGGTCGATCTTGCGTATACGCTGATCGATCCGCGCATCAGGTACTGATATGACGCTCCTCTCCGCACCAGTTGAAGCCGTGCCGATGGGTCGGCTGCAGGTATCTGACTTTCCCCGCCTGGCGAGGCGGCATCCGCTCGTCCTTGCAGGCGGCGGCCTGTTGGCGCTCCTCATCATTCTGGCGCTCGCCGCCCCGCTTTACGCCGGCGATCCTGTGAACATAGATCCGTTCAAGCGCCTCCAGCTGCCTTCCGCCGAGATGTGGTTCGGTAGCGACAATCTGGGCCGTGATGTGTTTGCCCGAACGATTTTCGGCGCGCGGATCTCCCTCATGGTCGGATTGCTGTCGGCGACCTGCGCAGCCGTTGCTGGGCTTCTGACCGGCATCCTGGCCGGCTACAACCGCACGTTCGACAATATTATCATGCGAGTCATGGACGGCCTGATGTCGATCCCGACGTTTCTGCTCGCCATTGCCCTTATTTCTCTGACCGGCCCCGGCATCGGCCTCCTCATCGTCGCCATAGCGATCCCCGAGACGCCAGCCGTCGCTCGGCTGGTTCGTTCGGTGGTTCTGAGTGTTCGCGAGCGTCCCTATGTGGAGGCCGCCCTCTGCGGCGGTGCGCGCCTGCCCAAAGTGCTGTGGCGGCATATCCTGCCCAGCACCGTTCCAGCGCTCATGGTACAGAGCGCCACTGTCTGCGCCAGTGCGATCCTGACGGAGGCAGGGCTGAGCTTCCTCGGCGTCGGCGTGCCGCCCGAGATTCCGAGCTGGGGCAACATGATCGCCAGTTCGCGCCTCTATCTCTCCATCGCGCCTATGACGATCTTCGCTCCCGGTATCTGCCTTGCGGTTACGGTTCTTTCGGTCAACCTGCTCGGGGATGGTTTGCGCGATATGTTCGATCCCCGCGCGAAGCGGAGGCACTGACACGCTGATGCATAAAACTGACATGCAAATGCATAAACCCGTGGCAGAAGACATACTTCTCGATGTCCGAGATCTTGAGACGCACTTTTACGGCGAAGAAAGCGTCACCCGCGCACTGGGTGGCATCAGCTTTCGGGTCAAGAAAGGCGAGACGCTTGGGGTCGTTGGCGAATCGGGATGCGGGAAGAGCGTTACCGCCCTCTCCATACTTCGCCTGCTGCCGAAGCTGGCCGCCAGGACCGTCGGCGGCGAGATCCGCTTCCACGGACGCGACCTTCTTAAGCTGTCCAATTGGGAAATGCGAAAGATCCGCGGTAACGAGATCGCCATGATCTTCCAGGAGCCGATGACGAGCCTGAACCCGGTCTATACGGTCGGCCACCAGATCGCGGAGGCGGTGCAGATCCATACGAAAGCGTCCCACTCGGTGGCGATGGCCAAGGCCGAAGAGATGCTCCGTCTCGTCCGCATCGGGGATCCCGAGCGTCGCGTCAACAACTATCCCCATGAAATGTCAGGCGGCATGCGCCAGCGCGCCATGATCGCCATGGCTCTCGCCTGCTCACCGAAACTGTTGATTGCCGATGAGCCGACGACCGCGCTAGACGTCACGATCCAGGCGCAGATCCTGCGGCTGATCGTCGATCTCAAAGAGCGCACGGGAACGGCGGTGATGTTCATCACGCATGATCTGGGCGTTGTAGCCGAGACATGCCAACGCGTGATCGTGATGTATGCTGGCCGGATTGTAGAACAAGCGAAGGTCATAGATCTGTTTGCGCGTCCGGCGCATCCCTACACTCAAGGGCTCATGCGATCGGTGCCTGATCCACGGCGCGGTCGTCAGCGCCGCCTTCCAGAAATTCCCGGCATCGTCCCAAGTTTGCGCGAGCCAATGGTGGGCTGCAGCTTTGCGCCACGCTGCCCGTTCGCGATCGGTATTTGCCGCGAGAAAACACCCATCCTGCGTCACGTCGGCTCGAGCCACGCGGCAGCTTGCTGGCGCGCCGAAGAGGTGATGGGCGCATGAGTGGTCCTTTGCTGAAAGTCGAGAAGCTGACCAAGCACTATCCGCTTGGCTCGGGAATCTTCAAGAAAAGCATTCCGGTGATCCGGGCGGTGGAGGATATATCCTTTTCCGTCGAGGCAGGTGAGACGCTCTGCATCGTTGGCGAATCCGGTTGCGGCAAATCCACTGTCGCGCGGCTATTGATGCGGCTCGTGGATCCGACAGGCGGACGCGTCCTAATCGATGGGGCCGATATTGCGGGCCTCAAGAAGCACGAGCTGCGCGCGCATCGCCGTCGAATGCAGATGGTGTTTCAGGATCCTTACTCGTCGCTGAACCCGCGCCTTACCGCCGGACAGATCATCACCGAACCGGTGGAGAATTTCGAGCGTCTGAGCCGCAAGCAGCGCTACGCTCTTGCTGCTGACCTTCTCCAGAAGGTTGGAATGTCGCCCGAGATGATGCAGAGGCTTCCGTCCGAATTGTCGGGCGGTCAGCGCCAGCGGCTCGGCATCGCACGCGCCCTGTCGCTCAACCCCTCTCTCATCATCGCCGACGAAGCGGTGTCAGCCCTTGACGTCTCCGTGCAGGCGCAGATCTTAAACCTGCTTCTGGACCTTCAGCAGCGGATGGGCATCGCCTTCGTCTTCATCTCGCATGACCTCGGGGTCGTGGAGCATATCGCGCATCGCGTTGCCGTCATGTATCTGGGGCGAATCGTGGAACTCGCCCCGAGCGAGGCGCTATTCGCGAAACCGGTCCACCCCTACACCGAGGCGCTGATCGCGGCTGCCCCGGTGCCGGATCCCACCCGAGTTCGGCTGGAGGTGCCCGTGGAGGGCGAGGTGCCAAGCCCCATCAATCCTCCGAGCGGCTGCGCGTTTCATCCGCGCTGTCCACTCGCGGTCGAGCGGTGCCAAATTGAGGTGCCGCCTTTGGTCCGCTTGGCAGATGGCCGGGTCGTGGCCTGTCATGTACGCGCACCCTCTACAGACATGTCGGCTGGGGAGCGGCAAATCTTTCGACACACCGTTCCTGAAGCAAACGCATTATGATTAAGGAGGATTCCGCATTTCTCCAACGCTTCCAGATTCGCCGGAGCAGGCTCAAAGGGAACCTGTAGGAGAGCCAGACTGCATGGGCGATTATCTGCGGGTGCAACGGGAGATCGCATGCTCAGAGACCTTAGGTGGTCGACCGTGAACATTCCGGGATCTAACCGGCGACCGGCTTTGAGTTGAAGCAGAGCGATCAGGAGCGACAAAAACCTTTCAGCCATCTGAGCAGGAGGGAGAAGTTGCAGCCGGAGGCGGCCAGGATGGCGTTGAGGGCGTCGCCCTGCCGGCCGGCGAGGTAGTTGGGATCTGTGCGGTGGTCGGCCTTGATGTGGCCGATCACCGTATCACTGCGCAGCATAAGGGAATCGCAAAACCGAATTGCAGGAGAACAGCGCCAATAGTGCAATTCAATAGCCGCTATCCGCCTCGATCAAGATGCCAGATCCACGGCTTGCGGATACCCGGCCGACTAAGCGGCTCAGGGAATGTGACACGTGGCGCTTACGGTTGGCATCCGTGGGCATTTTTGATCGCCCTGAACGCCAATTACTTGTACGCAACCACCACGAGGCGCCGGCCATGGGATTTGAACTCTCCGCCTTCTTGTCCATAGGCTTCAACAGTCTCAAACCCCGCGCTTCGCAACATGCGAACATATTCAGAAAACCCGTAGTGCCTGACAGAAAGACGCATTCGTCTAACGCATCCATTTCGGACTATGATTCTCTCAGAGTTGCAGCGATCGGCTAGTGCGTCGTAATTGCTTATATCCATTCTTAGATCATCGTTACGCCGCACGATCTCGTACGAATATGATTTGTCGCTTATCAACGAGTAGCGATTGAGTTGATCGATTAGCAGGCACCCGCCTTTTCGCAAAGAACGGGCCGCTTCATGAAGAACTTTCTCGTTGTCGGCTTCACTGAAGTATCCAAACGTTGTGTACCACAGTAACACAACGTCAAAGCGGTCTCTCCAGGGAAGTGAGCGCATATCGCCAAGAACGTACTCAACATTTACCCCACGTTCGGCTGCATCTGCTTCGGCTTTTTTTAGGAGGACCGGCGACGCATCCAGCCCCGTTACCCGCGCTCCTTTTCCCGCCAGCCGGTTGGTAATCCGTCCATAACCGCATCCTAGTTCAAGAACTGGGCCGCCTTCCTTAAGCGAAAGTAGCTTCCAAATTGCTTCAACCTCCCGATCGGTTTTCTCGGGAGAATTTACGGCGTCACCAAAAAATAAATAATCGTCGCTGAAGTATGATTCGAGTTCTAGTGAAGAAAGCGGCTTGCTGGCCGTGTCGCAGCTCATGTGATTCTCCATGTTATTGTACAGGCCGGCGGGTCAATGCGATCCTGGTGTGCAAGGCCAATATTGCATGGAGGAGAGCGTTTAAGTGATAATATTTTGTATTCTTTTTTTATTACTTACAAAGCTTTTGTTAACGGTTATTAAGGCGGCTACTCGTAGTGGCGACCTTGTCGGTAAGACGTTATGTCATTTCTGGTTACCACCTGTGAGGTGGTTCGTCCTACACTGGCAGTGTTGAAATGAGGGTTGCTCGTCGCGGTGAAGGATCGCACCCGCAAGCGGCAGGAAATCTTCCCTGTGCGACATGGGCAAGAGTCGCAGTGCCGGAAAGAGTAGCGCGCCTGGAAAAAGCAATCGAAGACGGCCTGCTCGACTGGCCACCCGCGCCGGTAGTCCAACGCTTGCATAAGCCGGAGTCGAAGAAGCCGGGCTGCAAGCCGCGGCCCGAAGGTCTCCCGCGAGAGTGCGTCCGGCATGAGCTGCACGAGGAGCAAACAACTTCCTCGGACCGAGCTGCGCCACCAATGACATTGCGACCCTCGAGCACCAGCACCTTCAGGCCGGCTTTCGCCAGGTAGCAGCTGCAAG
>NZ_JAMYPC010000053.1:0-6052 GCF_040320155.1 Mesorhizobium sp. M0771
TTTTCGAGATGCGCCGCCGCGGCGCCAAGAAGGGCCTTGCCACGCTGTGCATCGGCGGCGGCATGGGCGTCGCTCTGTGCGTGGAAGCGCTGTGAGCCCGAGGACGGTGTGATGACAGACGGAGAATTCCGCCTCTGCGATGTTTCGCTTGATCGATCTTTCCGCGGTCGAGATGCCCGGACAGATCGTGAGCACGACCTTGCGATTGGTGCCCTGCTGGAACGCAACACGTTCATGCCACATGGGCACAGCCGCGGTCCTTATCGTCTCAGGATAGAAGTGGCGGAGGAACGCTTGGCTCTCCATATCGCCGACGAAAACGGCGCCCATGTCGCAAGTCACCATCTCTCGCTTACTCCCTTCCGCCGCCTGTTAAGGGACTACACGAGAATCTGCGAGAACTACTACGACGCTCTCCGCCACCCTGGTCCAGAACGGCTGGAGGCAATCGATATGGGCCGGCACGGCATCCACAACGAAGCTTCCGAGCTTCTGAAAGAGCACCTCTCAGCGAAAGTGAGCGTCGACAACGACACCGCTCGGCGGCTGTTCACGCTGATCTACGCTCTGCTCGCGCGAAATACGCCTCGGCGCATTCTGTCGAGCTGAAGGTGATGCGACAAAGCCACGCTCAAAGAAGTGCCGAGAGTTGGTTTAGGCCCACGGCTTTGAAAGCCGGACATGTATCGAGAGGGCGCTGGGCTGACACTCATTCCGCCAATCACGAGCAGAAGGAAAAACGTTCGTTGCCTGCAAGGTCAAAACTCCAAACCGAAATCCCGGATGAGAATCCTCTGCAACGCCTCGAGCATCGCAAGGCGAACTGCCGCAGTAAGCGCATGAATGCGAGTGCCAACGGTCTGGCGGCGAGGCATCAGTGATGCAGGACAATTCTGCCGGCTTTTTGGATAGCGTTGACCAGAACTTCCGCCATGCAATGGCGTTCCTCGACTTGCCGGATGGATTGGCGGAGCGGATCATGCAGTGCAACTCGACCTACACGGTGCGGTTCGGCGTCAGGTTGCGCGGCCGCATGTACAGCTTCATTGGCTGGCGATCCGTCCACAGCGAACACTGCGAACCGGTGAAGGGCGGCATACGCTATGCGTCGAATGCCGATGCAGAGGAAGTCGAGGCGCTGGCTGCACTGATGACGCTCAAATGCTCGCTGGTTGATGTCCCGTTTGGGGGCTCAAAGGGCGCTCTGAAGATTGATCCGCGCGAATGGACGCTGCAGGAGCTTGAGCGCATAACTCGCCGCTTCACCCAGGAACTCAACAAACGTGGCCTGATAGGCCCGGGCGTCAACGTTCCGGCTCCTGACATCGGCACAGGCGAGCGGGAAATGGCCTGGATGATGGACGAGTTTCGCCGGGCCAATCCGACCGATGTGATCAATGCGCGCGCCTGCGTGACGGGAAAGCCGCTGTCGAAGGGCGGCATTGCCGGCCGAACCGAAGCAACCGGGAGGGGCGTGCAGTTCGCCATCCAGAGCTATCTCCGCGATCCGCGAACCGCCGGTCTTAACGGCAGGCGTGATCTGAAGGGTGCCACCATTATCGTTCAGGGCTTCGGCAACGTCGGTTACCATGCCGCGAAGTTTCTGTCTGAAGAAGACGGCGCACGGGTGACCGTCGTTGCAGAACGGGATGGCTATATTGCCAATGCCGATGGTCTGGCGATAGAGGTGCTGAAGCAGTATCAGGTCAAAACCGGTAGCATTCTCGGTGTTGAAGGCGCCAAGTCGTATCCCGGTGATATGACAGGTATCGAGCAGGAGTGCGACGTTCTGATTCCAGCAGCGATGGAAAATGCGATCCATCCGGGGAATGCGGACCGCATCAAGGCAAAACTCGTCGTCGAAGCTGCCAACGGCCCGGTGACCTTCGGGGCAGACAAGGTGCTCCGCACCCGAGGGGTCACCATCCTGCCCGATCTTTACGCCAATGCCGGCGGCGTGGTCGTCAGCTACTTTGAGTGGGTGAAGAATCTGACGCATATTCCCTTCGGCCTGATGGAAAGGCGCCGCCGCGAGCGGCGCAACCACACGATTGCCGCGGCGCTTGAACGCATGACCGGGAAGGAGTTCCCCGCCGATATTCGCGAGGAGTTCCTCGAAGGCGGCGCAGAAATTGACCTCGTTCGTTCCGGGCTGGAAGACGTCATGCGCAGCACCTGGGGACGCATCGCCGACCTGATGGAGCAGCAACCGGAACTGAGCGATTACCGAACCGCCGCTTATGTCGCGTCAATCCGACAGATCGCAGATGCCTATGAAGCGATCGGGATCTAACTGACCTGATTGTGAGGCCGGCCTCGCGCCTCGCCAGCCGGTGTTGGCGCCATGGGTGACGACAAAACGCCATGCCGTTCAGCGACTTTCTCGACCTCGGCCTTGATTGAGGCAGGCGTCGGCGTCGACGCAAATTACGAGCAAGGGCAATCGAGTCTCCAAATGTGAAAGGGGCCGGCATTGGCCAGCCCCTTCATCTGAATCTCGGAATTTCTCAGGCCGGCAGCGCGCCCGACTTCTTCGCCGTCCAGGTGGCTATGTAATCCATCAGGCCGGGGTTGAGACAGTCATAGGGCTCGAGGCCCATCGACTTCAACTGGCCGCGGATGCCGTCCATGCGCTTGGGGTCGACGCCGGATTCGATGATCGACGAAACGAAAGCGGTGAAGCCCGGCGGTGACCAGCCGTCTTCCTGGAAGCGCTCGGGATGGATGAAGGACAGACCCTTGAACGGATGGTCGCGCTCGACCGGGCCGTGCATGTGGACGCCGCAACCGGTGCAGGCATGACGCTGGATCAACGCTGCCGGATCGACCACCTTCAGCTTGTCGCCATTCTCGGTGACGGTGACGTCGCCAGTGCCGGCGACCGCCACGACCGAGAACACCGCGCCGTCCGGTTTCCAGCATTTGGTGCAGCCGCAGGCATGGTTGTGGGCGATCTGGCCCTTGACCGTCACCTTCACCGGCTTGCTGGTGCAGGCGCAGACCAGCGTGCCGCCAGCAAAGCTTGCGCTTTCCTTCGGCAGGCCATTGTCGATTTTCGGATGCAGTTTCTCAGGCATTATCTTCCTCCCTTGTTGAACCCATGCAACTACAGTCGCTGGCCCTTCGGTCGGCGGCTTCTTCTCCTCAATAAACGACGACGCTCCTGATCGACTTGCCCTCATGCATGAGGTCGAAGCCCTTGTTGATGTCTTCCAGCTTCAGCAAATGGGTGATCATCGGGTCGATCTGGATCTTGCCGTCCATGTACCAGTCGACGATTTTCGGCACGTCGGTGCGGCCGCGCGCGCCGCCGAAGGCGGTGCCCATCCAGGTGCGGCCGGTGACCAACTGGAACGGCCGGGTCGAAATCTCCTGACCGGCGCCGGCGACGCCGATGATAACCGACTTGCCCCAGCCGCGATGCGAGGCTTCCAGCGCCTGGCGCATCACCTTGGTGTTGCCGGTGCAGTCGAATGTGTAGTCGGCGCCGCCGATCTGGTCGGCGCCGCGCTTGGTCAGGTCGACGAGGTGAGGGACGATGTCGCCGTCGATCTCCTTCGGATTGACGAAATGCGTCATGCCGAAGCGCTCACCCCATTCCTTCTTGTCGTTGTTCAGATCGACGCCGATGATCATGTCGGCGCCGGCAAGCTTCAGGCCCTGGATGACGTTGAGACCGATGCCACCGAGGCCGAACACAACGGCGGTTGCGCCTTGCTCGACCTTGGCCGTGTTGATGACAGCGCCAATGCCGGTGGTGACGCCGCAGCCGATGTAACAGATCTTGTCGAAGGGGGCGTCGGGATTGACCTTGGCGAGCGCGATCTCGGGCAAAACGGTGAAATTGGAGAAGGTCGAACAGCCCATATAGTGAAAGATCTTGTCCTTGCCGATCGAGAAGCGCGACGAGCCATCGGGCATCAGGCCCTGGCCCTGGGTGGCGCGGATGGCGGTGCACAGATTGGTCTTGCGCGACAGGCAGGACGGGCACTGCCGGCATTCCGGCGTGTAGAGCGGGATGACGTGGTCGCCCTTCTTGACCGAGGTGACGCCCTTGCCGACATCGACGACGATGCCGGCGCCTTCATGGCCGAGGATTGCCGGAAACAGGCCTTCGGGATCGGCGCCCGACAAAGTGAACTCGTCGGTGTGGCAGATGCCGGTCGCCTTGATCTCGACCAGCACCTCGCCTTCGCGCGGTCCGTCGAGGTCGACCTCCATGATTTCCAACGGCTTTCCGGCGGCGACAGCGACAGCGGCGGGGGTTTTCATGTCTACATCCTTGTTCTGCGTTATTGGGTCGTTCGCCTCGGCAAGCCAGATGCCTGGACTTGCCAAGTCCTCTCCGTTGAGGCGTGTTTAACCGACCTTAGTTTGAACATTGGCACAATCCCTTCAAAAGCTGCCAGGGCGTGGAACGGGCGTTGTTACATCTCTGCAGGTTGAGGGTCTTTCCTTGGCCTCAGTCACCCCGCCGCAGCCAAACCTCACCAATAAACATCTTATGCCGAGCGCGCCGGACGCTTCCCAAGATCCTTCAGGATTTCCCGCGATGCATTTCGGCCGGGCACGCCGGAGACCCCCCCGCCGGGATGGGAGGACGCTCCGCATTGATAGAGACCTCCTATCGGCGATCTATAGTCCGAATAGTGAGCCGCGGGCCGTTTAAAGAACATCTGATCAAGGGACATGTCTCCGTGATTGATATGGCCTCCCGGCATGTTGAGCTGCTCCTCGATGTCCTTCGGGAGGAGGACCTGCGTATGGATGACGCCATCGGAAAACCCCGGTGCGAAATGGTCGATGGTTTCAAAGACCGACTTCAGGAATCTCGGGCGCTCCTGTTCCCAAGAGCCGTTGGCCAATTCATAGGACGTATGTCCGCCATAGATTTGAACGACATGTTTTCCTTTGGGCGCTAGGCCGGGTTCAAGGACAGTCGGGATCATCATGATCATGAACGGTCGCGAAGAATACCAGCCGGGTTTCGCCTCTTCGTAGGCCCGCTCGAGGTATTCCATGTCAGGAGCAATTTGGGCCCATGCCGGCGTTTCCATGCCCGCTTCCTGCTTGTTGAACGACGAGAACTGCGGAGCTCTTTCACATGCGATATTCAGCTTGAATGCGGCCCCGTTTGTTTTGAATCGTGCGATGTGCGCGACAAATTCACTGGGGAGGTCACTCGCTCCAACGAGCTTTCCGAACAGAACTTTGGCGTTGAGGTTCCCGACAACAATACGCGCTTTATATTCATCTCCGCGGCTGGTTACGACCGAATGCACTCGGCCGTTGCGCGTCTGGACCTGTGTGACATCGCTATTGACGAGAATCTCGACGCCGTGGTCCTCGGCGCATCGCGCCATCGCCTGAGTGATGGAGCCCATTCCACCGACGACCTGTCCGTTGATGGCGTCCTTCTCGTCATGGCTCGAACTGCCATGCAGCGCAAGCCAGGCTGACCCTGGGGTCTTCGGACCGACCAGACTCCCGCCCACCGCTTGCGCGAACGCAGCCTTCACTGCACTGCTCCCAAACCAACGGCTCAGATATTCCTCAGAGCTTTGGGTGAAGAGATCTATTAGCTTGTAGAAATCGTCGCCGACGTTGCGATTCTCCCACAGGAAGCTTGCTGTCTTGGCCCGGGAGCGCAACGAACTGTCGACGAGGTCGACTGGCGTCTGCAGCTTGAGTTTGTAGACAAATTGCGAAACGCTTGAGAGATGATTGCGGAACTCCGGGTAACGGGCAGCGTCGGCCTTGGAAAATCGGGACAAGACTGCCTGCATCTGCCCGATGTCCCCGCCGACCATCATCGACCGCTTTTCGTCCACGGGCCGGAACGTACGATCATCCCCCTTGACGGCTCGAAGGCCATATTTCCTCAGGTCGAGCTCGGTGACTACCTTCGGATGTAGCTGGGATGCAACGTAGGAAAAAACGGAAAAGGTGAAGCCGGGAACAACTTCCTCGGACCGAGCTGCGCCACCAATGACATTGCGACCCTCGAGCACCAGCACCTTCAGGCCGGCTTTCGCCAGGTAGCAGCTGCAAG
>NZ_JAMYPC010000054.1:0-5357 GCF_040320155.1 Mesorhizobium sp. M0771
TGGTGGCGTTCCTTCGCGGGAATCAGGTGACGTGAACAATCACCAGCCTGCCATGACCGCCCCCTCTCAGCGAATTTGCAGAACTCTCAGCACACGACCTACCGAAACACGCAGGCGGACCGCTCTGGCCAATCACGAGATCTCCCGGTTCCCGCGGAAGGCGCGTCCATGCATGCCAGGGTCTTTCGACCACGCCGAGTCGGCGGCTCCTTGCGATAGCGTGTCCGTTCGTGTTGTCTTCCGCTGCTTGGAAAGCGTCGGCACCCGGAATCAAGCGCATTGGTGGCTCAGTGGCTGGCCTGCATACTCCCCTGTCAACGCTTTCCGAACAGCCTCACGGCTGCCCGCATGACTCGGGGCCAATGTGGATCGCTACTCCTTCATTCTGATGGACTTTCACTATCGACTCCTTGCGGGTTTATACCGGCGCTCCCACACCCTCGCCGCTCGCAACTTCCAAGGCCCAAACTTCTAGCTAGTTTCCGTCCATGAACGCCCATTTTTGTGAGCATTTACAGAGATTTGCCACAGGAAGAACGTCGTTTGCGGTACCGGGCCGACGCGAAGTCCCCATGGATCGCGCCAGAAAGAACTCGCCGAACGGAAGTTAGTCATGGCTATGGAGCCGGCGCCTGCCGGCGGGCTGCTGACCCGCGCAATGGCTCGGCATCAGGTCGGTTTGAGACGTGCGAAGAGGACGCGATTGTAGGCCAAGACCGAGGACCAGACGTAGCTCTTGAAGTGATCAAGGCCGCGCCAGGTGCAGCGCGCCAGGCCGTAAGCGCGTTTGAGTCACGAGATGCCAGCTTCGATGCCGGCGAGAAAGTTGCGCAGCTTGCGGTAAACCCAATTGCTTCTAACCATGTCATCGATGCTGAGGCCGGCTTTCTTGTGGAATGCCATGTCGCGAACGCCCAAGGTCTTGGCTGTAGCCAGATTGTTGCGACTGGCAAAGCCGCCGAAGGCTGGTAGCCACCGCCCATGACGCCGCAAGGCATTCCGAGCGCTCGTCCTCGTCATCTTGACGCCATATTGCTTGTCGAGCGAGCCATCGTTCTGTGCCTTGGCTAGCATCGCCATGGCCACTCCGTATCGGATACCCTGCCGTTCTGTATGTGTTCCGCCTCATACCTTGATACTAATGTTGTAATTGGCCAAGAAATTCTGGAGGGCCAGGATATACTCCATCCCCTCAAGATTATCAGTCGTATTGAGCAAAGCCCGGGAGCCGTCGACGGACAGCAGCGGTGCCACTGCCACATTGCGGTCATTCAGCAGCGCGGTGAACCGCGTGCGCAGCATTCTGTCATAGGTGCGGTCCTGGATAGCCGGATACGCGCTCTTGACTCGCTGCACCACCGAGAGCGGGAGCAGGTCCGCGGTGGCGGCACGCAGCAGGCTCTTCTCGCGCCCGTCGAAAGTCTTGTGGGCCCATGGGGTACCAAACACGTACTCAACAAGACGGTGGTCGCAGAAAGGGACCCGCACCTCGAGGCCAAACGCCATGCTTAGTCGGTCTTTGCGGTCGAGCAGCGGCGGCAGGTAACGCGTGAGGAAGAGATAGCAGATCTGGCGCATACGGTGCTCGTGCGGGTCGGCCGAGGCCGGTCCGGTCAGGGCGGGTACTTCCCTAAGTGCCCCGTGGTACTGCTCGTCGAGGTAGTCGGGGAAATCGAGTTTCTCGACCAGGCCGGGGTCTAGGGACTGCAGCGCGATGCCGTTGCTGATTTCTGGCCAGGGAAACATATCGGCCTGAACGCGCGCGGGATCGTTGAAAAACCTGTAGCCGCCAAAAAGCTCGTCGGCTGCCTCCCCTGACAGGGCCACCGTGGAGTGTTGCCTGATCGCCCGGAACAGAAGGTAGAGTGAGCTATCAAGGTCGCCCATGGTCAACGGCAGATCACGGGCGTGGAGAGTGGCAGCCTGCACGTTTGGGTCCATTAGTTCGTCTGCGGACAATGTAATGTCGGCGTGGTCGGTACCAACGAACTTCGCAACATCCCGGACGTACGGCCCATCGGGTGTGGTGCGCCCCGGACCGGGGGTAAAATTGTCGGTATAGCCGACGAAGTCGAGCGCAAAGGAGCGGATACGTTCGTCGCTGAAGCGCGCGGCCAGTGCCGTCATGGCAGAGGAATCAAGCCCACCAGACAGGAGCGTGCACAGCGGCACATCGGCGATGAGCTGTCGCTGGATGATGTCCTCGAGCAACTCTCGGACTCGCCGGACGGTCGTAGGCACGTCATCGGTATGCCCGCTGTCGGTGAGCTGCCAGTAGTTCACCTCCTGGATGCCTTCACGGGTCACGCGGACTATGTGGCCGGGCCGTACCTCATGCATGCCGCAGAACACGGTGCTGTACGGGTCGGCGAAGTAGCATAGGCTCCGACGAAGCCCCCCGGCGTCCATGACCCGTTCCGCGAGACTATTAGCCAGTATCGCCTTTGGCTCGGAGCCGAATAACACTCCGTGCTCGGTGGGGTAGTAGTAAAGCGGCTTGATGCCGAGCCGGTCGCGTATGAGAAGCAGTTCGCGCTTGGCTGTGTCCCAGAGTGCGTAGGCAAACATCCCGTTGAGTTCGCTCACGGCGCTGCGAGGGTCGCGGTGGCCCCACTCGCGATGGGCGCGCAGCACCACCTCGGTGTCACTGCTCGTGTCGAACCGATGGCCCAGGTCCGCAAGCCGTTGACGCAGCTCGCGGTAGTTGTAAGCCTCGCCCGTGTAGACGAGCACCAACGCCGGTCGGCCGTCTTCCTGGTGCGTCATCGGCTGGCGACCGCCTTGGATATCGATGATCGCCAAGCGACGGTGTCCCAGTGCCGCAGGCCCGTCAATCCAAGTCCCCTCGTCGTCCGGACCACGATTGGCCATGGTGGCCGTCATGACGGCAAGCTCCCTTCGCGCGTCGGGAGTTCCTAGGTCACGATCGAAATCAATCCATCCACAAATGCCGCACATATTTTTGGCTCCTTGCCTTGGGTAACTGGCTCGCAACTTCGGGTATCTGGGACACCGCGCCAGCGAACAGGCGATGACTCTTCGACCCGCCTCATCGACTCAACTTGAGTAAACTCGATGAGCCGCGACGGTTGATTCTCAAACGCTGACGCCCTGGCTAGGTCGAACAACTTTCGGAATGAGCAACACCGTCCGCCTGGTCGGTAAATCCGTCGAACTCGCCGGCAAGCCTCCCTAGTTGCTTTCCGGAAATGCATTGACGGGACCACGCTGTTAGTCAGCCGCCGCCCTTGAGTGACCGCAGCCTTCCAGGGGTGTTTTATGTTCACTGCTCCGCAGCCTGTTGCATCGGATGCTGTCCCTGGAGGACAAAGCTGCCGGCGGTAAGGCTGCGGTTCTGCCGTTAGCGGGCCGGCACCGAAGCTCTATCACGTTACGGCAAAGCGTAGAGTTATTTTCGGTTAAGTGAGGATTGCGCAGCAATTTCAGAAATGTAAAATCGGAAAGAAGGTTTAACATCGTCTGCCTCATTCTCCCAAGCTAGTGTCTTGATTCCAACACTTGGTGCCCACGTCCGACGGCTGCGATGATGTTGTCAGGGTCTGCTTTCCAACTGGACACCTCGAACTACCGTCATTTGAGGGTTTAGGTTCGCGATGAGGTCGGGCGCAACCTGATGCCTGCACTTGGTCTTTTTGTCGATGATTTGATGCTCGGGGCGATCGTGGCGCCGCTGCGGCGGCATTGGCCGCCTTTGGCGTCATACGGGCGCAGTGCGCCCCTGGTGCCAGACCAAGCGGGTGAGATTGTAGGCGGGGTTGGTCGTGCCGATCTTGGTCTTTGCCCGCGCCTTGCCAATCGTTCGCACGAACAGGCCCGTGTGGGATTTCAGCTGCGAGTGGTCGACGAAGGCGCGGATCGTGAAGCGCCGGCCGTTGGCCCGCGACGTCGCCTCGCTCATTGGTCGTCATTTCGGCTTCTTGTGGTGGATGTCGGAGACGTAGCCGTTCTTCTCTAGCCATGCCTCGTTCTTCTTGGAGCGATAGGTCGTCTCGGCCCACGCTTTCACGCCGGTGTTGTTCCTGTCCAGCACGCCGGAAAGCTGCGCCCCGTCATAGGCCGAGGCACTTGTTTCCAGCCGCGGACGAAGCCGTGCCGGCCATCGATGCCGGCATGGTTCCTGTAGCCGAAGGCGGCAATGTCAATGTCGCGCTGCTGCGTCTTTCTATCATCGCCACCTTGGCTTTCGAGAACTTCGCCGTCCAGCGCGCAACCCGGTCCTTCCGGCGCAGCTTGGCAGGCTTCTCCTTCATGCGTCCGGAATCTTGCCCGCCTTGATGTCGGCCTTTGTGGCGTCGGTATTGGCTTGGGTGCCGCCACGTCGTCGCGTCCTCGATCTGCCTGCCCATGGCCAAATAGCCGGCCCTGGTGAGGTGCATGTCGAAGCGCGCTAACAGGTTCTCGATCGTGTTCGCGGAACAGCCAGATCGTCTTGGCGTCCGGCACGTGATCGCCGAGCCCCAGCCCGAGGAAGCGCATTAACGACAGCCGGTCCTGGATCTGGATCTCGGTCTGGTAGTCCGAGGCCGTAGAGCGCCTGCAGAACCAAGATCTCGAACATCATCACCGGATCGTAAGGGGCCGATCACCCTTCGCGCCATCGAAACGCTTCAGCGCCTTGGCCAGCGACTTGCGGAAAACTTCCCACGGCACAAGCGCGTTCAGCTTGTCGAGCGGATCGCCGGCCTCCCCCAGCCGCACATATCGCTCGTCAATGTCCCAGAACCCGGCCCGTCCCCTATCCGTCTCCTACCGGCAAATCATCGGTCGTTTGAATCAGAAATGCGCCGAAATGGGAGGTTCTTCTAGGTATCCAATTGTCGCGGCCGGATTGCCCGGCACCAGTCTGACCAGCAGGAAAACAAAGATCCCGACCATCCCCATGACGGCTATGGCCGAAACCAACCTGCGTAAGATGTAGGCCGCCATCAGACCGAGACTTTCTGCATGTTCCACATTGGGAGCGAAGCCGACGGAACATGAACCAGGCCAATCAGAGACTTTCGGCGAGCGACGGGCAGCATAGACTGACCGAACATGACAGTGCCAACGAAGTCCCACGCGAGGCGTTGCATTTCGCGGGCCAGCGCCTGGCGCCCATCGAGTGTTTCGACAAATGCCCATTTGGCCCGGAGAGCCTCGTATTCATCGTTCGTCGGCCAGCCATAATAGTCTACGCCATTTGCGGCGAGCAAAGGCAAACTGACCGGATTACCGAAATGGGAATCGGTCCAGTCGCTAATAAAGACGCTCCAGCCGCCGTCCTCAATCGGCCCCTTGTTTGCACGGCGTTTCTCAACCCCTCCCCAGTCGCTCGGGGCAAGCTCAGCACTGACTCC
>NZ_JAMYPC010000055.1:0-4886 GCF_040320155.1 Mesorhizobium sp. M0771
CAGAGTGCAAGTGTCCATCTGGCCGCCATCCGGCACGCGGCGGCACAGGGCGATTTCGTCATTGCCTATCTGCACCACCATCATTGGGAACCAGGTTGGCAGAACGTGCCGCGCTGGGTGCAGACCTTTGCCAGGATGTGCATCGACGCCGGCGCCAACCTGTTCGTCAGCCACGGTGCTCCGGTGCTGCAGGCAGTGGAAATCTACAATGGCTCGCCGATCTTCTACGGCCTCGGAAATTTCCTTTTCCACGTCCACCCGAAGGAAACCGAATGGGATCCACCGGAAGTCTGGCAAAGCATCGTCGCGGCCTGCCGCTATGATGGGAGCGGAAACCTCGCAGGAATAGACCTCCTGCCCGTCGTGATCGGCGCGAAAGCTCAGTCTCTCGGATCAGCAACGGGCAGATTGGTACCCGTCGCCGTCGCTGGAAGCGCGGCGCGAGACATACTCGAGGGATTCGCGACCCGATCGCGGGCGTTCGGCGTCGAAATCGAAGTGTCCCCGACTTGCGGCCGCATCGCCCTGCCCGCTGCACGAAAATTCGGCTGACGGCCCGACCGACCGCTCACACCGTCTTGCATTCCGCCGGCGGGGACTCGCCGCCCGTCTCGCTATCTGCCTTTGTGTCTAGCAGGGCCAGTTCTTCTCCTAACGCCGCGATCAGGGACGAGACGCGACCGCGCACACGCGGCGGAAGTTTCACTAGCCCTTCAATCAGTCGCCGACCCTCCGCGCTGGCAATGAAATCCAGGCGCTCATCGACCGGCAGGGGCCGCGCCTCGACGCGGGTTTCATCGTTTCCCGGCAGGCCTTCAAAGAAGCGGCCGACAGGAACGCCGAGCGAACTGGCGATCTCGTAGAGCATCGACGCGCTCACGCGATTGCGCGCGTTCTCGTATTTCTGGAGCTGCTGGAAACTGATGCCAATGGATCGGGCAAGGTGGGCTTGCGAGACGTCGGACTGGACGCGAACCGTCGCAATCTGCCTGCCGACATGCTGATCGGCGGGATGAGGGTCTCTGTCGATATTTGGCTTCGGCCCCGTCCGAAGGAGGACGGAGCGTTGCTGTTTCAACAAGGCCTTTCGATCCTCCACTAGTCAGCCGAACAGAGAGTCTGTCGCTACGCGCCGGGCTCTTCGCACCGATGTGATCTGCAGGTCGAATCGCCACTAGAAATACCTGATAGGGTGCAAAATAACCCTATAGGTGGCAAAGAAAATCTGCCTGCCGATTGTGGACCCATGGTCAGTCCACGACAGATTCGAGCCGCAAGGGCTTTGCTTGGTTGGTCGCAGCAGGAGCTTGCTGACAAGGCAATTGTGTCGCTGAATGCGCTGACCCGGTTGGAAAACGGCAAGGTAGATTCCCGGATCAGCACGTTGCAGGCCATTGAGGCGGCTCTCACAAAAGCAGGTGTCGAATTTCTGTCCGCTGGTCAAAAGGGTGAAGGCGTAAGGCTCCTAGATCCTCACGCTTGAATGTCCCGTTGGCGGAAAGCCAGGTTCTCGCATCGCAATTGTCACAAGTCCCTCCCTGCGGATGACGAGAGGCAAAGTCGTGGTATTGTCGGAATCAGCCATGATCCGAACTCCTGACAGCGGTTGTGGTCAGGCCGATCAAAGTGTTCCCGCACCCCGATCGGTCGTAGCACGCGCGGTGCATGTGCATTGCACGTGCTTTGTTATGCATTTTTTCTGCGCCAAATTCAAGCCGAAAAGTGACAATGATAAAAAAACCATTCACAACGCGTTTGGACCCATCTGTGCTAGCTCTGGCTGAGCAACTCGCAGAGTCCGAACGTCGTTCGATAACCGCTGTCATTGAGCTCGCATTGATCGAGTATGCAGAACGTCGTGGTGTTAAGGCGCGAGACGCCGAAAACGGCGGATAGCTGCGTCGCGAAGCACATCATTGAACGGCAGAAATGGGACCGGATTCGGAAGGTCTGCTTATGGCGTCCGAAGTACGATAGCGGACTTCGGCGCGTGCGACCAAGTTGGGAAGCTAGCCCAATAGCGGCCTAGAGGCGTGATGGGCTCCACCTGAGGGCCCATACAATCCGCACGATCTCCTTCCCTCTAGGTTGCCGCATTGCCAATGGCCGAAGAACGCAATCAGCGTCGCCTTGCCGCCATCCTCGCGGCCGATGTGATCGGCTACTCCAGGCTCATGGGTCGCGACGAGAGCGGAACCCTGCCGGCGTTTAAGGCGCACCGCCACGAACTGGTGGACGCCAAGATCGCCGAGCATCAGGCAGGATCGTCAAGCTGACCGGCGACAGCTTGCTGGTAGAGTTCCCCAGCGTGGTAAATGCGATGGCCTGCGCCGCCGATAATCCAGCACAAGATGCGTGAGCGCAATGCCAACGTGCCGGCGGACAGGCGCATCGAGTTCCGCATCGGGATCAACCTTGGAGATATCATTATCGAGGACGACGACATCTTCGGCGATGGCGTCAACATCGCGTCGCGGCCGTGCCAAGTCGCCCCAGGGAGACTGGTAAATGATCGTCGCGGTGGCCTTTAAAGTTGCTCCGATTGGCGTTTCAGCACGACCAACCGATGGGCTGGCGATAGTGCGCCATGACGTCATGGAAAAGCATGGCAAGCGAGTGGCCTGCGGCGACCCGTCATCTAGCCGCAATCCTCTCCAGCGCTGCTCCCCGCGAGACAGGCGGTAAGGCGGTAACGTCCTGCTCTTACGTCCAGGCGCGTCTGCCGTTCGGCCTCCACCTCGGCCCTCAGCTTCTGGGCAATGTTGATCTCGGCCTGCGGTCCTAGCTTCAGCGTGGCCAGTTCGCCGGCGCGGTGACGGATGCCGTGGGCGATGTAGTCGCCGGCGATATTAAGCAGCCTGCACTGCTCGGTGACGCCGCCCACCAAGATATGGGTATGCGGGTGTCCGGTGTTGTGATGATCGACGGCGATCCTGTCGAGCCGCGTTCCGATATCGCTTTCTGATCTGCCGCATCAGGTCGCGGGTGAAGGATCGAAGGTCCTCCATCTCGGCGGCCCTTGGGTGGGCGATGAAGCGGAAGATGTTTTTCGCGGAGGGCGCTCCCCTCGTCGCGGTCGCGATTATCCTCCATGCCGATTAGACTTTCTTTCCGCCTTCGCGCGTCGCCATCGTACTGGAGGTAACGCAGATGCGGATCGACTGCCCGGATGGAACGCCGTGTAGTTTCGGACCGCGAGCGCCACGCTGAGACGTGAACTTCACCACCCGCGCCTTGACCATAACCCACCGCGCCCGGAAGCGGCCGCCCCTTTCCCGGCCCCACCCGCCGCCGGCCTGGATCAGGCCGGCGGCGATGCCGCGGGGTCAGGTGCGAACCGGCGGCTCGCACGTCAATCCGCGTTCGCTGCCGTTCGTTGCCACCGTTGAACCTGCCGCCTTTCTTGCTCCGCTCCTAGCCACCGATTGGTTCAGGTTGCCTCCCTTGCGGACGGCGATCTCCACGCGCCTGACAGGAAATCTCTGTCATCACGATCTAGCATGGCGGCAGATCAGAGCTGGGCTCAGCCTCCACAAGACGGTTCAAACGCCGAATCCTAACCTGGCGTGCAAATACAGGC
The DNA here is from genome assembly GCF_040320155.1 of Mesorhizobium sp. M0771. NCBI lineage: Bacteria > Pseudomonadati > Pseudomonadota > Alphaproteobacteria > Hyphomicrobiales > Phyllobacteriaceae > Mesorhizobium > Mesorhizobium sp. M0771. The sequence goes on from NZ_JAMYPC010000055.1 coordinate 3,581, forward strand.
TCCTACGCTTCGTCCACTATTCCAGCTCAGAAGCTGCCTTCCACATGATCAGGTCCAATCGGATAAGGCTGCGCAGCTCTTCGGTCATGAACGATTTTATGGAGATTGAGCATGGACTGAATTGCTTGGTGAAATCGTGGCGTGGGGAAAGCGGTGCCCGGCTGCGGTCTACGATAGACGGAATGTTCCCAGGAACCTCGGAGGAGCTGGCAAAGCTGTTCGATTCGTGGTCGCCCCTCTTCAAGCAAGACACCTTCATTGCCCTGTCTGTCGGAACACGACAACAAGGAAGACGACCTGGGCCGCCTCTCGATGTGGCGTGCTTACGCTGGCCCCTCGGGCGTTGCTGTGGTCGTCAATCCAAAGGTATTCCTGTCGGTTTCAGAGGCGCTCTCCGCGTTCACCTCGCCGGTGGCATATTTGTCTGAGGAGGACTTCGACACAGAGTTCAGTCGCGTTGTCGACAACATCGTGATGACACGCGATTTCCTTATGAAAGAGGGTAAGAAGGAGTTCTTCGCCTACCTCTTCCAGGCGTTTCGCTCGGCGGTTCTGTGCACCAAACACCCTGGCTTTGCTGAGGAGAAGGAATGGCGGATCATCTATGCGCCGCAATACTCCAAGTCGGAGCTGATTGAGCGGAGCGTTGAACTCATTCGTGGGACGCCGCAAATCGTTTATAGCATCCCATTTAAGGATTATCCCGATAAAGATTTCGAGGGAGCCGAGCTGCCGAAGCTTATAAACCGCATCATCATTGGGCCAACGCAATTCCCGGAGGAGCTTCGCGCGGCGACCGTCGCTCTATTGGAAGAGGCTGGCGTGCCGGACGCGGTTTCTAAAGTGGTGATCTCCAGCATCCCGCTTCGCCAATGAAAATGCCCCTCGCTAGGTGAACTGACCCCCGAAAGTTGGACACAACCTTCGGGGGTTTTGCATGTCCAGACACGGCGAGAGTTTCAAGCGCTCGGTTGTCGATAGCTATTTAGGCGGGGATGAGAGCTACGCGAGTGCGGCGTCGATGCATGGCGTTGATGCGGCCACTGTTCGCAAGTGGGTTGCGTTGTACCAGGCGCATGGCGATGCCGGGCTATCTGGTAAGTACGGTCGTTACGACGCGGCGTTCAGGCTGTCGGTGCTTGAGCGAATGTGGGAGGAAGGTCTGTCGTATCGGCAGACGGCTAGGTTGTGTGCGTCAAGTTCTGCAAAAAGGGGCGGCCATGATGCTGGTCATGCGGCTTGGCGCAGAGCGAGCTTCTTGTGCTCGCGCAGGTCGTCCATGTTGATGTATCGGTTGGCCTCCATC
>NZ_JAMYPC010000056.1:0-4727 GCF_040320155.1 Mesorhizobium sp. M0771
AACAACTTCCTCGGACCGAGCTGCGCCACCAATGACATTGCGACCCTCGAGCACCAGCACCTTCAGGCCGGCTTTCGCCAGGTAGCAGCTGCAAGCAAGACCGTTATTGCCGGCGCCAATCACAATCGCATCATAATTCTTTTGCATTATCGTCGGCCCTAAACTGTTTTTATCCTGGGAGGCGCACCTGAGCACCCTGCTCACGCGCGCTGATCGCGTTATATTCTCAGGCGGCGGAGAGCCTATCAGCCAAAAGATCACGCTGGCGCATGGCTTCGGCAAGGATTTCATCCTGATCCATCGTGGTGAGGCGGCCCTTTTCCATGACGACCTTGCCATCGATGAGAACTGTATTGACCGGGATCATCGAGGAGGACAGCGATAACAGGATGCCCATATCGTCGCGCCAGGAATAATGGGTGATGTCGCGAGCTTCCCGGATGACCACATCGGCGCGCTTGCCCACGACCAGGCTGCCCAGCCTGTCACCGAGGCCTACGTTTCTCGCAGCATCGATCGTCTGCATGTAAAATGGATCGGAGTCATTCAGTCTGTCCCCAACCAGTCTCGATAGATAGAGGCTCATGAGGCCGGCGATCCCGATCGGATGGATCATGATCGTGTCGACACCGAGCGAAACACTTGCACCCTTGCGGTAGAGATGCGGAAACCAGCATTTATGCGGTGGCGTAATCCGATAGGCCATCGCATTGTTGGGACACCAGGAAAGGCCCGGCTTCATCGCCAAGATGAGCTCGATGTCCTGTTCGTCAAGCATGTTCATATGCGCGAGCGTCGTGTTTGGCCCAAGGGCTCCGAGTCGGTGCATACGGACCGTGCCGTCGTCACCAAACCTCCTTCGCTCGCCCGCGTCGTCGTCGGGCTCGAATGCCTGGTGGGCCCAGAAGATCGCGTTCGATTCGGCGGCCAGTCTCACCGCTTCCCGGATGAGCTCGTCCGTGCTGGTTGACCCTCCGCACAGACCGACATAGCCGCGTACCAACGCATTGTCGTCCTTGTTGCGCGCGAGTTCGCGCTTGCACTGGTCGATAACCCGCCTCGCGTCGGCCGGCGCACGCCGCATCAGCGTCTCGTTCAGCCCATACCCGTCGTTCATGGCGGACGACATATCGTCCCATCCCCATGGTGCGGTCACCATTCCCCGCACACCGCACCTGGTCATCGTTTCGGCAAACGCATCCGTTTCGAAGACGGTGGCTGACTCGAAGTACAGGGTGAAGCCACGTTGTAACATCGAGCAGGCGGCCGCGGCCGTGTAGGCGGCGGTTATGTCGGGGTCAGTTGCTGCCTTCATGCTGGAGTAGTTCACTTTGCTGGCAGTGCCCGACAGCGGCGAGAACGGCGCTCCGTGATAGGCCGTTCCCGTCGAATGAAAATGGGTTTCAATGAAGCCCGGGTGGACCAAAGCGCCCTGAGCGTCGATCTTGCGCGTTGCATCATACGCCGGCAAAATTTCTTGCTCGCGACCTATCCCGACCACTACGCCATCAGAAATTGCTATGGCCCCCGGTTGATAATGAGGCTGAGTTCTGTCTCCGGTAAAAATATCACCGTTGATGATGAGAGTGTCGACGGTCTGCTTGTGCATTGTTTCAACCTTCTTATGTAATGTTTCAACCTTTGGCGAAGCCATCCCACTTCGTGCGGCGGGATACCTAACTTGGTAGCTCTAGCGGGCGGATCATCCGGTCGGCGCCGTTCGTGCTGACGCGCACGATGCCCCCATAACGCCTTTTGGCTCGACGAGCCCGTCGCTGGTTCGATGATGCAGTTGTCCAGCATCATGCCGGCGCTGCCTGGCTGTGCAGAGGATTGGCTGCACACCGGCCATGGATTGCGTCGAGGTAGGATGGATACGCGCGCCCGCCTCATCGGTTCTCGCTCTCAAAAACCCGGAACGTCTCAGTGAGAAGCTCCATGAAGAGGTCGATTTCCGGCTCGGTTATGATGAGCGGAGGAGCTGCCATTATCCATTCCCCGAACTTTCCGCTGGCGGCGCGGCGCGCGTAGAGATGCAGCCCGAGTTCGCGGGCGATCTCCGAAACGCGATAGGACGCCTGCTTGGCTGCGGGAAAAATCGCCTTGGTTGCCTGATCCTCAACGATCTCCACTGCGTTGATGAGGCCCATTCCCCGCACGTCGCCGACCGTGGTGCTCTGATCCTTCAGTGCGTGGAGCTTTCGGCGCAGCATAACGCCCATCCGCTCCGCATTGCCCATCAGATCGTGGTCGAGCATCTCCTTGAGAACCGCGACACCAATTGCCGACGAGAGGGGATTTCCGGCATAGGTGTGGCCGTGCAAGAAACCGCCGGACTCGGCGACCTTATCGACAATCCTGTTGGGAGCGATCATGGCGCCAAGCGGCGTATAGCCGGCGCTCAAGCCTTTGGCGCAGACGACGAGGTCGGGCAAGGCGTTTGGCCAATGATGAGCGGCGAGGAAGGTCCCGGTTCGGCCGGCGCCACACATCACCTCATCGAAGACCAGCAGAACGCCATAGCGATCGCAAATCTCCCGGACTTTGGAATAATAATTATCCGGCGCGACCAACGCGCCGGTCGCGACACCGCCGACCGGCTCCATGATGAAGGCGAGCACCGTCTCCTCGCCTTCCGCAAGGATCTGCTGTTCAAGCGCGTCCGCGCAGTAGTCGGCATAGGAACCGACATCAAAGCCTTCAGGGAGGCGATAGCTCAGTGGCGCTGGCACCTTGGGCATTATCTGCATGATCGGGCCGAACATCTCGTCCCGGTCCGGATCGCCGGTGACAGCAGCGGCGCCAAGCGTCGCGCCGTGATAACCCGGCATGCGCGCAAGGATTTTCCAGCGCTTCGGCTGCCCGCTGGCCACGGCGTATTGGCGCGCGAGCTTGATGGCGGATTCGACTGCTTCCGAACCGCCGGAAACGGGGAAAGCCTGATCGAACCCAGGGCCCGCGAGGTCCGCGATCATCCTGCATAGCGTATCGGTTGATTCACTGTAAAACGAGGCATAGCTGATGCGATTGGCCTGGTCGATCATCGCATCGCGGACGCGCTCGTTCCCATGGCCGAGATTGACAACGAGCGCGCCGGATGAACCCTCGAGATAGCGCTTGCCGTTGGTATCCCAGAAGAAGATACCCTTCCCATGCGACACCTTGAACGTTCCGGGGGCTCCGCGTGAGCCGGCGTAGAACCTGTCGAATGCATTCTGAACGGGTTTCGGTAGAACGATACTCTGAGTGGACATTTGCAACCTCATCCTGAGTGGCTCATCGGTGTGAAGAAGGGCGCGGCCTGGTTCGCGATGGCGCACCCCCGCGCGGAGATCACGTCATGGCGCAAGGCTTCAGTGCGTCGCGGACGGAGAGGCCCTCCAATTCGAGGAGGGCCTCCTTCAGACGCGCGGCATTGATAGCGCCAATGACGGGGCTAGCCAGCGTGAGGAACTTCGCTTCTACTTCCGCCTGTCCAAAAGCGGGCCCGCCGGGGGCGCCGGTTGGAACCTCGGCCTGGGCGGAAAGCGTTTTGCCATTCTGGAGGGTGACGCTGACGCGGGCCGGCAGGAGCCTTTGCGCATAAAATACCTCATCGGCACCGGCGAAGGTTGAAAGGCTGATCCGTGCCGCGGTTTGCTTAACACCTTCATCAGTCAGGTCGTCTTCGCGGAGGCCGGTCGCGGAGGACTTGTCGTGCAGTTCGAGCGCGAGCGCATAGGGGATATGAAATGCCGCCTCTATGGTGGATTGCGGCCAGGGGCCATTAAAGTCGCGAACGAACTCGCTCACGGTTTCGACATGAATGCCCCTGATGTCGGCATGGCCGAAACGATGGCGTGTCTGCAGCGCCCGCAGGCAGTCGATCGCGGTGTGGATCCAGCGGCAGACGCCATAAGGTTTGAAGCCGGTCTCAAGGATGAAGTAGCGCTCTCCCCACCGGTCAAGCATGTCCTGGGGTTCAAATCGGTCGGAACCGGCCATGGCCCAGAAGCTGTCGTCACCGTCGAAGATGGTGTGGTTCCCGTGGAAACCTTCGCGTACTAGGTCCACCGCAGTGATGGCTCCCTTGTTCGCCCACCCGTAATTATTCTTCAAAAAGCTCATCGGCCGCGAAGAGAATTTGCTCCCAAAGGGAAGCGGAGCATGCATCGGCGTCAGCCCATACGCATCGGCAATTTGCACGGCGCTGAAGCGGCGCAACAGGCTTGTTGCCGTGCAGGCGCCAAAAATCTGCCAAGTCGCAAGGCCGTTAACGTGGCGGCTGCGATCTTCGGTAGGCCGAATGGCCGTGCCAAGACGCAGCGACATTTCATAGCCACCGACAATCGCGGCGATCAGCGCCTTGCCGGAGCTGTTTACCTCTTCGGCAACGGCGAGCGCAGCCGGGATAATGGAGTTGCCGGGATGCCCGAAAAGGACGTAGGAATCATCCAGGCTAAGCATGCTCGCGCTGTGCCCATTGGCATGAGCGGCATTGGCAGGATGGAAGCACAGTGACGTGCCGAAAACAGTGCTGGGACCACCGGAATCGATACGCGCGAGATAGGGCGTCATTTGTCTCGCCCCGCGGCTAGTGCTTCCCGCGATCATGCAGCCGACATGGTCGAGGACGAGAAGCTTCGCCTTCTCGACTACTGCTGCCGGCAGTTCGGCGTAGGTGAGGCTGGCGACCGTATCGGCAACGTCTTGTGTCAGCGACATAGGTTCAAACCGCAATGAGGAAC
>NZ_JAMYPC010000057.1:0-4289 GCF_040320155.1 Mesorhizobium sp. M0771
TTTTTGGTGCGGTGCATGTGTGCTTTCATGGGTTGTTTGGGGTGCGTGTCCTTATGGCAGGCCGACATCTAAGCTGGATTCATGAGCGCAGGGCGCTGGCTGGTTGTTGCCGGCCCGCAACAAGTCTAAGCAGGCGCTGATGAAGTCTCCGAGTGAAGCCGCAGCCGTTCCCCTGACCAGGTCGCTTTCCAACGGTACATTTTGCCCGCAGTCGCAGCGCAAGTTCGTGCTGGTTGCGGCGATCCTTGCGTCAGCGCTCGGCTTCATCGACGGGTCGATCCTGGCCATTGCCATGCCGGCAATGCGCGTCGACCTCGGCGCCAGCCTGGCCGAGGTCCAGTGGATTTCCAACGCCTATGCGCTGACGCTGTCGGCGCTGATTCTGGCCGGCGGCGCCGCCGGCGACCGGTTTGGCCTCAGGCGCGCCTTCGTTGCCGGCATTGCGTTGTTCATCGTCGCTTCGCTGGCCTGCGCGGTGGCGCCGAATGCGCTGGTGCTCATCGCCTTTCGCGCCATTCAGGGCCTTGGTGCGGCGATCATGGTGCCGGGCAGCCTCGCCATCATCGCCAAGGCCTATCCGAAGAAGGAGCGCGGCCGGGCGATCGGCATCTGGGCCGCCGCCTCGGCGCTGACGACGGCGCTCGGTCCAGTGCTCGGTGGCTTCGTCCTGTCGGCCTTTGGCGGCGGTATCTGGCGGGCGATCTTCGCCGTCAACCTGCCGCTCGGGCTGATCTCGATCTATCTCCTGCTGGCCAAGATTCCCGCCGACGCGCCGACGGAGAAGCGAAGCCTCGATCTCGGCGGCGCCGCTCTCGCCACGCTTGCCTTCGGGGCGCTTGCCTACGGACTGACCTCGATGAGCGCCGAAGGCAGCGGGCTGATGTCGGGGCCGAGCATCGCCGCAGGCGCCGTGCTGCTTATCATCTTCATCGTCTTCGAGCTTCGGCAGCGCGAGCCGATGATCGATCTCAAGCTGTTTCGGATCGGCGCCTTCGCCGGCGCCAACCTCGCCACCTTCTTCCTGTATTTCGCGCTGTCGGCCAATCTGTTCTACCTGCCGATGCTGTTGATCGCTGGATGGGGGCTGAGCACCAAAGAGGTCGGTTTCATCTTCCTGCCGCTGTCGGCGTCGATCGCGCTGCTGTCGGGTCTCGTCGGCCAGTGGTCGGATCGCATCGGTCCGCGTTTTCCGATCGCCAGCGGCTGCCTGGTGGTCGCCATCGCCTTTGCCGGGCTGGCTTTGCTCACTCATGCCGGCATGCACAATTTCTGGACCGGTATCTTTCCACTGATGGCGGTGATGGGGCTCGGCATGGCGCTGGTGGTGTCGCCGCTGTCGACGGCGGTCATGACCGCGGTCGAGGACAAGGATACCGGCGCCGCTTCCGGCATCAACAATGCGGTTTCGCGCATTGGCGGGCTGATTGCTGTGGCGGCGATGGGCTCGCTCGCGGCCTGGGTCTATTCGACGATGCTCGATACCAGCGTCAGGCCGGGCATTCCGGGGTTCGGAGAACCGGCATTGGCCGGCCTGGCGTCAGACCTTGATGCAACACGGCTCGCCGCCAGCGATGCGGCGTTCGCGGCCGTGTCGACAGTGACGGCCGTGCTTTGCCTCCTTGCCGCTATTATCGCCTGGGCCACCGTTTCGGGGCAAAAGCTGCCTTGGTCACGAGCCGAAGAGGAGCAGTCGACCTGATTCGGAGCCGACCCGATTCGGAATGCTCTGATGGGGCGATTATGATTCGCCGGCGTCGAGTGTGACGGCTTAAAGCGCGTCGCGCTGAAACGGATTCATACGACGCGCTTTAAGTCTTTGTTTTGACACATGTCCTTGTCCCAGAGCCGCGGCACACTTCTGGGCGACATGCATTAGCCTTCGATCTTGGCGCTCGCGACCTTCAGCGGATTGCTGTCTTCCTGCTTGAGCAGTTCATCGATGCGCTCGCGCTCGCGCTTGAAAGCGACCAGGTCGTCGCCCTTCAGCACCTTGCCGACCGGCAGACGCACGCGCATCGGGTCGACCTTGGTGCCGTTGACGATCAGCTCGTAGTGAAGATGCGGACCGGTGGAGAGGCCGGTCTGACCGAGGAAGCCGATGGTCTGGCCCTGGCGGACATGAACGCCCGGTTCGATGCCTTTGGCAAAGGCGCTCTGGTGATTGTAGGAGGTCTCGTAGCCATTGGCATGGCGGATGATGATCTGTTTGCCGTAGCCGCCGGCCCAGCCGGCCTTTTCGATGGTGCCGTTGCCGGCGGCGATGATCGGCGTTCCGATCGGCGCCGCCCAGTCCACGCCGGTATGCATGCGGACATAACCGAGGATCGGATGTCGGCGGGCGCCGAAGCCGGAGCGGAATTTCCCGGCCGGCAGGGGATTGCGCAGCAGGAACTGCTCGGCGCTCGATCCATCCTCGTCGAAATAGTCGGTCGAGCCGTCCTGCATCTGGAAGCGGTAGAAATTGCGTGTCTGGCCGCCGAAGGTCGACGAGACATAGAGCAGTTCCGATTCGTCGGAGGCCTGGTCGTCGCCGTCAGGCTGCGAGAACAGCACGTCGATGCGGTCCGATGGATTGAGCCTGGACTGGAAGTCGACGCCGGAGGCCAGGAGCTTGACCAATTGCTGGGTCAGCTTCTTCGACATGCCATAGGAATAGGCGGCGCGGTAGATGCCGTCATAGACGTTCGGCAGATTGCCGCGCACCACCACCGGTGCCGACGAATCGTCGAACGCGGTCAGCAATTCGGGGTTCGGCTCCGGTTCCTGCGCCGGCACATACTGGCCGCGGTCGTCGAGCGCGATGGTGACGATGTGCGTTGTCTTGTCATAGACGCTGGTGCGAACGACCTTGGCGGCGTCGCCATGTACCTCGAGCCCGACCCGCAGCACGGTTCCGGCCTTCAGCGCCGGTGCGTTGAGCAGCTTGCCGATCGCCTCCGCCATGCCGGTGGCGTCATCGCCCGTATAGCCCGAATCAGCGAAAGCCTCGGCAATGTCGCGGTCCCTGGTGAAGGGAATGATTTCCTCGGCGAAAGCCGGGGTCTGGTCGTCGAGCGCGACGCGCGGCGCCACCGAGACGTTTTCCGGCACGATCTTGACGTCGTAGGAGCCGGCCATCGATTCGGCGAAGGCATCGCCGAATCGCTGCGGGTCGACATAATGCAGCGAGGCGACCTGCACGGCGCCGTCGCTGAGGTCGGTGCCGGCTTCGCGCACCACTTTTTCCACCTCGTCGGCGGACAGGTCGCTTTTCTCGTCGAAGGAGGCCGTCTCGACCGGGAAATCGACCGTCTTCAGGCTCATCTCGCTTTCGACCTTGGCGCCGTAGATCTGGCCCCCAACTGCGGAAGCCGTCGCCGGCTGCGCCGGCGTCGAGTCGCCATCGTCGCCGAACACCTGCATCGGGTCGAAAGGCGGATAGGCGCGGTTGGTGGTGTGGCCGGCGGCCAGCGCCATCTTGATCTGCACGAACGGCATGGTGTGGATAACGTCGCGGTCACCGACCTTGGTCACCATCGACACTTCCATGCGCCGGCGGTCCTTGGCCTTGGCGATCTGGCGCGGCGCCACCAGCCTGGTGGTCTTGGCGACCTCGCCGGAATCGCCGCCGCTTTCGAGCTGGGCCAGTTCGGCGATTTCGGGCGGGGTTGCCAGCTGCTGGCGGCCGTCAAGGGCGGCAAACAACGCCACGCCCATCAGCACACTCGAGGTCACGCCGGTAAGAAAGGTGCCCGACAGCCAGCGCGCTGAAACCTCGCGCCGGTCGGGCGGGCCGCTGCGGCCATCCGCGATCAGCGGCGGCTCATTGCCGAGTTCGGCTATGACATCTTCCGTGTCTGGCATCCAGAAAGGCTGCTTCTTCCCCGGGCGGAACGGCTTTTCGCTTCTGTTGGGCCATGACATTTGCCTGTCACGGCGGGTGAAGTCAACGAAGCGGCGAAATCCCCGCTCACACGCTCTGTTTTACAGCCCCTTGTAGAGAGGCGTCTTTATCCTCTTATAGGAGGCTCCGAACCGTGATGCGCAGACCCCGCTTTGGCTCTTATAGGAAGGCACCTCGCGGGCCGCGCCGAGCCCTTCTTTGTTGGCCTTGGTGTCGAACGGCAATGCGGCGGCAATAGGGCTCCTTTTTGGCAATGCCAATGTTCCCTTGGGGCAGTCCGCCGTCGCCAAAACTTCTGTCGTAAAAAGTTCAAAAACATCGTCGATGACTGTTGACAGTTCTGGTTGGTGGCGACTATATACGCCTCACGAACGAGGGCGGTGCGCCGCTGGCGGCGAAGCAGTTT
>NZ_JAMYPC010000058.1:0-4243 GCF_040320155.1 Mesorhizobium sp. M0771
GACGGCTTCTCGCACCATTGCCCATGCATTTGTGATCGCGCGATGCATTTTGCGCCCCAGTCGAATTGGCGTTCACTAGCAATGCACCAGCACATCTGATGTTCCGGTTGCGGGCTGTGGCAGGAGTTTTCGCACCGACTTCCGCGGAGGGTCGCCGGCATAGAACTTCCGCTCCGATGCGCTGGCATCGCCTTCGCCCCCTTTCGGGACGCGCATTTGATAATGGTTTTCTCAAGATCATTTTAATTCGTTCGGAAACCATAGAAGCGGAGGCTGGCTCGTTTGCACCGACAAGGACAACAGCACGGAGGAGGTGTTGGAGCGTCGTAGACGTTCGCCCTGTTGAGCAGCAGCCAGCCATAAGCGATCTAATAGGTGCGGCGCCGCCGACGCGATATCGTGGGCCGGTGAGGTCCGAGCCCCCCGACCACAGGCTTAACGAGTCCATAAGCAAGCGCAATTCGGGCTGACCCGCGACGCAGAAAGTTCGAAAAACTTCCAGGAACCCCAGCCAAACAATTGATCAGGCAAATCATGAAGTTAGCGAACAAGGCCGCGACCGAACCGTGTTGCATCGGTTTTCCCGCTCTGTAACGCGCAAACCCTTGCATTCCGGGCTTGTCCCGTCCTGTACCTTGTTGTCATTGCAACATGACTGCAACACGGAAAGGCGGATTGTTCCCGTCATGTTCGCCAATGAAGGCGCGCGCCACCCATAGCCGATTGCGGCGCCAATTCTTTCCTGCAACTATCGGCAGGTCCGTGGACTTGGACGCGACATGGAGAGAGCTATGGCTGACAACAAATCAAATCGGGGAAAGCAAGATCGGGCCAGGGTGTCCACCAGCGAGCCTTACGAGGTGAACTACTTCGCCCGGAAGCACGCAATCACAAAGGATATGGCCTTGAAAATAATCAAGGAAACCAAGGGCAACAGGGACAAGGCAAACGCCGCCGCTGAAAAGCTCAGGTAAAGAAACGCGACATGACAACAAAAAAACCCGCCGGAATAGAGAAACCCGCCGCTGAGAGGGGGCCCAGGGCGGCGGGTTTCTTCACCTTGAATAGAGCGGCCACTTTCCGGAGAAGACCGCGCACGACATAAACCCGCAGAGGCGGCTCCTTGTTCCACACAATTTTAAGAACCAGCCTGTCGAGGACTACATGGTGCTAGTAATTTCATCTTAGGGCCGCTCTCCACCAGCACTTCCTGAGATTTCAGATCCTCGCCCCAAATCACGGTTTCACCGTGGGTGTCCGGGCATGGCTCTGCGTCCGCGCCTTCCTCGTCGTCGACGTTGTCCAGCTCTAGATCATCAAGGCAGCCAAGCGACGGCTCATCGTCTGCCGTTTCCTCCAGATCGCAATCAGCCTGCATGAGATCCAGTGCCGTTATCAGGCTCATGGCACGGTCTAGGAGGTCGTTCAGGCGCTTTTCTACGGACTGGCGCCATATGCGCGCGTCGGTTCCCTGCGGGCATCCCATGGGCTTTAGAACGCGAAGGGCGGTCATGACACGCGCTCCAGATCAAGTAAGGTCAGCGCCGTCATCATTCATCACGGTGTCTGGCGCTACCGGCAGCGGGACATAGTGGGTGTGGCCGCGTGCCTCGTGATGGCCGGCATGAGCGCCTATATGCCGTTACGCTAGCGCCTTTTGGTGAGGAGACATTGGGCAAGCATTTCCGCGACGAAGAGATCGAGGAATTCCTAAAAGCCTACGTCGCGAGGTTCCCGGACGCCGTAGAGCGAATGGAACATGTCATGTTGAATCCATTCGACGATAATGACGAACTGATGTCCCAGAACTTCCGCGAGATCTATCACGTCGCACAGTCGATGCAATTCTTCACGGCATACGCGGCGCATGAGCCGAGTGCGATCCATCATTTGGTCAGGGACGTTGCGAGACGTGTGTCGGATGGGCTTGGCCCTATGGGATCGAGAAAAATCAAATATTGACGCGCCGCCTGGCTGAGGCCTGGATAAGCAAGATGCCCCACCGGAATCAGCCGGTGGAGCTCTTAGATCAGCCCACTCAGGGACTAGCTGAAGTGGCTGTTCGGCGGTGTGACCCGGGGAGGATCACATTTGCAAATTGGCGCCTTCCTTTGCCCGGCACATCGGCCGAACAGATGAGGGCTATTCGCCTGCTCGGATTGCAAGGCTGCCGGCCGCGACCGCCGGCTTCGCGTTGATGCCGTCAGTTTGGTCGACTTGCAGCACATGGGATGCCCGGCCAGGTTGTCGGCGAGAGTCTTTTGGGCATGGCGATCTCCGTTGAAGGGGTCGCCGCAAAGGATTCTATTCCTAACTGGACCTGGATGGCAAGGGTTATTCGGCCAAGCTGCCTTCCCGGTGGTGCATCGCCTCCAAGATCACCTCATAGACGCTGCCGACCTCCTCCTTGATCTCGTCGGCACCGATTCCCTCACGCTCCGCAAATTTCATCATTTCGTCAGCGAGGTCGCTAACCGCCACTGGATCATCAGTCATTGCGTTGGGCAGGTGCTCTGCCATCCACCGATCGAGAAAGTTGATGCCGCGTGTGCTCATCAGCCGATAAGTTCAAAGCGCATATTAGGTTCCGCTACTTGACCCCTGAGACGGCCGCACCAGACTCCAGTGCATGGCTAGTGGTCTCAAGATCGGCGATGAGGTGGCGATCGACGCCACCATTATTCGACGCGTCACTGACGACAGGATCAGCGTGTCGATACCGACCTACGGATTTCCGCATTCCGTTCGGGATAGCACCACGAAGGTGGTCAAAGGTCAGACCATCGAACTGATCGGCAGCGTCACACGGGTCGAGAAGGACGCCGTAACGGTCAGCCTGGGTGGCCCGGTGGTGACGGTCGCGCTTGATGTTGTGCGGCTGGTAAAGCTCTAGCTTTCCCGACCTTACCGCCCTAACGGCTGCTTCGAAAGCGAGAGAAGTTCGGCCTCATCTTTTATCCCGGCCATGTAGTTGGCAATGATCCGAGAGGCCAACCGGCCCTGCGCATCGGGTGATTGGTCGTCGACGAGTTTAAGCTGCTCGAAAACGCGCCCTAGCAAGGCCAATTCGGCAGGCTTAAGGATCCCGGCATCCACGGCTTTTCGTCTGATGGGCATGACTAGTGTTCTTCCCTCACCGACTCAAGCCGCGAGCCCGAAATCGGTTCCGGAACATTTTAGCTCAAACGCATGTTTCAATGGTTATGAAGATCGAAGCCGACGAATGCCGGGCAGCGTTGACGCTCATCCGGCGCACAATCGAGGACCACTGCCCGCCCGGCGTGCTGCCTAGCGAGGACCGCGCTGTCCCATTATAGGACGGCGCGGTCAAACCCCAACCTTGGCTGCGCAGGCGGCTTCGGCATTGAGTTCTACCCCGAACTCCGGCCGGCGCTGATCAGGCAATCTCCCACTGCGGCCCCGGCCATTTTCGTTGCACCCCGCGCGGGAGCCGCCTTGGCTGACGTCCACTAGCTCCCGCTCATCTTGACCCCGGGCGCAATGTATTGTCCGTATATGAACTCGACGAGTGAGGGCACTGCATCGCCATGTAGGCGGTCGGCCCCCGCGGCTGTCGAGCGATGTTTGAGGGAGCAGCGCATTGTTCGTCGATTACTACGAACTCTTGGAGATCAGCCCAAACGCCAACTCGGAGACACTTGAGCGAATATTCCGCTACTTTGCGATGCGCTATCATCCCGACAATCAGCAAACTGGAAACGAAGCCCGCTTCAGCGAAATAGTAGAAGCACACAACGTCTTGAGGGATCCCGTTAAGCGCGCCCAGTACGATATCTCCTATCGAGAGCATGCCGGTGAGCGGCTTAAATTGGTCGAGGAGGCAAGCGACCCCAAAGGGGTCGAGAAAGATGCTTTGGTCCAGGCCAAACTGCTTTCGCTGCTCTATGTGAAGCGCCGCCAGGATGTCGGCAATCCGGGCATTGGCGACGTCGAAATCGAACGGTTGTTAGGCTGTCCACCAGAGCATCTGGAGTTTCATCTCTGGTACATGAAGGCAAAGGGATGGATTGCAAGAATTGAGAACGGGACAATCGCGATCACGGTTGAAGGCGTCGATCGCGCCGATTCCGAACTGCGTCGCGATACCAGCATTCGGCTCCTGAGTAGAGACTAGATGTTTAGTCCCGAGGTTTGATGGGTTGGATCGAGCCTGAATCGTTCGGGCTCTTTTGTCCAGATTTTGCAGATGTATTCAAAGGGCGTGAGGCCCTTGAGGGTCTTC
>NZ_JAMYPC010000059.1:0-4198 GCF_040320155.1 Mesorhizobium sp. M0771
GCCATCGATCACGGTCCGAACGCAAAAAGCCCGCGTGAAGCGGGCTTTTTTTGTTGGTTGCGGGGACAGGATTTGAACCTGTGACCTTCAGGTTATGAGCCTGACGAGCTACCGGGCTGCTCCACCCCGCGTCACCTCCAGGGCAAGCTCTTGCTTGCTCCGGACTCTCCAGGGCAAGCTCTTGCCTGCTCCGGACTCTCCAGGGCAAGCTCTTGCTTGCTCCGGACTCTCCAGGGCAAGCTCTTGCCTGCTCCGGATCTGAAGCAAGCGTTTGCTTGCTTATCTGGACGTAAGCCTGGGCCTATGAACAGGATGGCTTACAGATAGGTATATGGCTGACCAAATGAAAGGGCCGCTTGCGCGGCCCGTGATCCCTTGGCGGGCCTTTTCGTAGAGAGAAGATTTCAGTTTCATCCGGTTTGCGGATGAGAGTTCAACGTGCGTTTTGCAGACCTGGCAGCGACCTACTCTCCCGCGTCTTGAGACGAAGTACCATCAGCGCTGGAGCGTTTCACGGCCGAGTTCGGAATGGGATCGGGTGCAGCCGCTCCGCCATAACCACCAGGTCGGCAAAACGCACGTTATATCGAGAAGCTGTTTTTTCGTGCCAAGGCGACGTTTGTGTTTTGCTTTCGGGCGTAAGCCCGCAAGCGCGACTGCGCGTCGCCGGTTTTCCGGCGCCCTCGCGGAGCATAGGCCCTGGAAGGGCCGCCCATGCGTGAGCGCTGGTCAGATCATCGTGTTCACGATGAGCATAAGGAATGAGAACGATCAAGCCGATCGAACTATTAGTACCGGTAAGCTTCAAGCGTTGCCGCTCTTCCACACCCGGCCTATCAACGTGGTCGTCTTCCACGGTTCTCAGGGAATACTCGTTTTAAGGTGGGTTTCCCGCTTAGATGCCTTCAGCGGTTATCCCGTCCGGATATAGCTACCCTGCTATGCGGCTGGCGCCACAACAGGTCCACCAGAGATCCGTCCATCCCGGTCCTCTCGTACTAGGGACAGATCCTTTCAATATTCCTACACCCACGGCAGATAGGGACCGAACTGTCTCACGACGTTCTGAACCCAACTCACGTACCGCTTTAAATGGCGAACAGCCATACCCTTGGGACCTGCTCCAGCCCCAGGATGCGATGAGTCGACATCGAGGTGCCAAACAACCCCGTCGATATGGACTCTTGGGGGTCATCAGCCTGTTATCCCCGGCGTACCTTTTATCCGTTGAGCGATGGCCCTTCCACGCGGGACCACCGGATCACTATGACCGACTTTCGTCTCTGCTCGACTTGTCAGTCTCGCAGTCAGGCAGGCTTATGCCATTGCACTCAGCGAACGATTTCCGACCGTTCTGAGCCCACCATCGCGCGCCTCCGTTACTCTTTAGGAGGCGACCGCCCCAGTCAAACTACCCACCATACATTGTCCCGGACCCGGATAACGGGCCGCGGTTAGACATCCATAGTAATAAGGGTGGTATTTCAAGGGTGGCTCCACCTGAGCTGGCGCCCAGGTTTCAAAGCCTACCACCTATCCTACACATGCCACTACGAATGCCAATGTAAAGCTATAGTAAAGGTGCACGGGGTCTTTCCGTCTAACCGCAGGAACCCCGCATCTTCACGGGGAATTCAATTTCACTGAGTCTATGCTGGAGACAGCGGGGAAGTCGTTACGCCATTCGTGCAGGTCGGAACTTACCCGACAAGGAATTTCGCTACCTTAGGACCGTTATAGTTACGGCCGCCGTTTACTGGGGCTTCGATTCAGAGCTTGCACCCCTCCTCTTAACCTTCCAGCACCGGGCAGGCGTCAGACCCTATACGTCGTCTTGCGACTTCGCAGAGCCCTGTGTTTTTGATAAACAGTCGCTACCCCCTGGTCTGTGCCACCCTCCTCTACTTGCGTAGAAAAGGGTCACGCTTCTTCCGAAGTTACGCGTGCAATTTGCCGAGTTCCTTCAGCATAGTTCTCTCAAGCGCCTTGGTATACTCTACCTGACCACCAGTGTCGGTTTCGGGTACGGTTTATAAGGAGGAGCTATTTCCTGGAACCGCTCCGCTGCCCGTTCAATCCGATAAGATTGGACAACTTGTGCGATCCGTCACTACCTCCAAGCCCACGAATATTAACGTGGTTCCCATCGACTACGCGTTTCCGCCTCGTCTTAGGGGCCGGCTAACCCTGCTCAGATTAGCTTTAAGCAGGAACCCTTGGTCTTTCGGCGGGGGAGTCTCTCACTCCCCTTACGTTACTCATGTCAGCATTCGCACTTCTGATACCTCCACCACCCCTCACGGGTATGGCTTCGTCAGCTTACAGAACGCTCCGCTACCGCTTGGCCCTTGCGGACCAAACCCTAAGCTTCGGTGTATGGCTTTAGCCCCGTTACATTTTCGGCGCAAAGACCCTTATTTAGACCAGTGAGCTGTTACGCTTTCTTTAAATGATGGCTGCTTCTAAGCCAACATCCTGGTTGTTTTGGGATCCTCACATCCTTTCCCACTTAGCCATAACTTGGGGACCTTAGCTGTAGGTCAGGGTTGTTTCCCTTTTCACGACGGACGTTAGCACCCGCCGTGTGTCTGCCGACTAGTACTCCCAGGTATTCGGAGTTTGGTTAGGTTTGGTAATCCGGTGAGGACCCCTAGCCCATCCAGTGCTCTACCCCCTGGGGTATTCGGTCGACGCTCTACCTAAATAGATTTCGCGGAGAACCAGCTATTTCCGAGTTTGATTGGCCTTTCACCCCTAGCCACAAGTCATCCCGAACTATTGCAACAGTTATGGGTTCGGTCCTCCAGTAAGTGTTACCTTACCTTCAACCTGCTCATGGCTAGATCACTCGGTTTCGGGTCTAATGCGACGAACTGAACGCCCTGTTCAGACTCGCTTTCGCTGCGCCTACACCTAGCGGTTTAAGCTTGCTCGTCACACTAAGTCGCTGACCCATTATACAAAAGGTACGTGGTGACCCTTGCGGGCTCCCACTGTTTGTAGGCAATCGGTTTCAGGTACTCTTTCACTCCCCTTGTCGGGGTGCTTTTCACCTTTCCCTCACGGTACTAGTTCGCTATCGGTCATGCACGAGTACTTAGGCTTGGAAGGTGGTCCTCCCAATTTCAGACAGGATTTCACGTGTCCCGCCTTACTCGAGGACGATTGATTGCATTACGCGTACGGGGCTGTCACCCACTATGGCCCTACTTTCCAGAAGGTTCCGCTTGTCTCTCAATCGCCACTGGCCTGGTCCGGGTTCGCTCGCCACTACTTCCGGAGTCTCGGTTGATGTCCTTTCCTACGGGTACTTAGATGTTTCAGTTCCCCGCGTTCGCCACTTTATCCCTATGTATTCAGGATAAGTTACCTATTATCGATACTTGGAAACCACAGTAGCAGATCGCTCTGCTACTCTGATTTTCCAAGTACCTTAGGTGGGTTTCCCCATTCGGAAATCTACGGATCAAAGGGTATTCGCACCTCCCCGTAGCTTATCGCAGCGTATCACGTCCTTCATCGCCTGTGCATGCCAAGGCATCCACCAATTGCCCTTAAGACACTTGATCGTTCTCATTGCCAATGCCCATCCGCGCAATCCGAAGGATTGTCGCTTCAGCCTCTCCCTTGCGGGGTTGGCGTCCGCGCAATTCCAAAGGAATTGTCGCCTGAACCGGATCCTGTGCGGGATCCAAATTCGATGTCATTGGCACAAAAAGACCAGCTTCTCGAGATCGGTTCGAGGGTGCGGTTAGGCAAACCCATCATATGCGGGAGATTGAGCGTCTCCCGCGACAAATCACGAACCTTTCGGCTCATGAAGTTCGAACAAATCTTCTCTTTACGATGTCAAAACAGAACAAGCGGCAAGCCAAGAAGCTCACCACAAACCTTTATACGAATGACTTTTTCACCACCTCCTCGACACCCCTTCTTCGCCTCAAAGACAAGAAAGTGGTGGAGCCGGACGGGATCGAACCGACGACATCCTGCTTGCAAAGCAGGCGCTCTCCCAGCTGAGCTACGGCCCCTGATAACTTGCTCCCGCATAATGGTATCGAGACTGGAGCGACGATCCCTACGGGATCGCGCTGGAGCTCAACTTCCACATCGAGGCTGAAGCGACGATCCCTGCGGGATCGCGCAAGTGGTGGGCCTGGGAGGACTTGAACCTCCGACCTCACGCTTATCAAGCGCG
>NZ_JAMYPC010000060.1:0-3055 GCF_040320155.1 Mesorhizobium sp. M0771
TTGTTCTTCCGTGAACCGTGAACGCTTCATTCGTCCGTCTCCTTGAGTGGGACAGACTCTACCAAAAACTGGAGGAGCTTCAGGGTCTCAGGTCACACACCGTGCCCGCAAGGGCATAGCCTCTCCAATAGGCACGGATATCCTGATCGGTTTGGAATGCTTCTAGCCAGAGCCCGTCGGGGAAGACGCCAAGGCAAATTGGGATAGGCATCGCGGCTGGCACGATTGTATCAGGTGCTAAAGCATCTCTGCCCAACATGCAGGCGGCTCTCTGACCGCGAAGAACGCATATTAGCCTGCGCTAACTAATGGCGAAAGCCCTTCATCGAAATATCGCCGGCCTGTCCTGATTGTCTCTTTGGTTCTTTCAAACTGGGCAATGGCGTGTCGCCGCAGGAGAGCGGGACAAAGAACAACATCGTCTAGCCCCCTTGACCTGCCAAGAGGCATCTGAACAGGAAAAGGTGACGAAAAGCGCCAGGCGGCGCCGCAAGGCGAAGCTGTGTACGATCTGGAGCTCGCTACCGATCAGGTCATAGCTGGCTCCGGCGCCCCCCAGACCATCTGGCCGCTGGCGAAAATATGCGATCCTGCTAAACTTATCCCGTGTGAACACACATGAATGGGGGCTTTGTGCCGGTATCATATGACCTCATTGGCAAGACAGCCGTCGTAACCGGCGGAGCAAAGAGTATCGGCAAGGCAATCGTAGAGCGCCTTGTAGCGTCGGGTGCTTCAGTGCACGTGTGGGATCGAGATCAGATCGAACTGAAGGGTGTGGTGTCTACGAAGGTCGATATTACCAGCCGCGATCAGGTAACCCATGCGATCAACATGATCGTCGATCGTGGCCTGCGTATAGACGTTCTGGTTAACAACGCCGGTTATCTAGGAACCCTTCACCCGTTTGACCAACACGAACCTGCAGACTGGCGAAGCATCATCGAAACCAATCTGATCGGCACGATGCAAGTGACGCAGTTGGTTTTGCCCCACATGCGAAAATGGGGTGTTGGCCGCATTGTCAATATGGGCTCTTTGGCGGGCAAGGAAGGACTTGCCAACCTTGCCGCCTATTCAGCCTCCAGCGCAGGTATCGTAGTCTTCACAAAGGCGCTTGGGCGTGAGGTTGCCAATACAAACATACGCGTGAACTGCGTCGCTCCTGGGCCAATCGATACTGACATGATCCGAAACCTCGGGGTCGCAGCTGTCGAGACAATGATCGCCGATAGTCCAATGAACCGGCTCGGCCGGGTCGAAGAAGTTGCCCACATGGTGGCCTGGCTGTGCTCGGACGCCAGCAACTTCAATACCGGCGCGGTATTCGACATGTCGGGTGGGCGGGCGCGTTACTAAGCGCCGACTGTCTCGGTGCTTTCAGGTGGCCCGGCGTCACCGTGGACCAAATACTCCCACCCCTAAACGGCGACCTATGTGATCCCCTCATGGCAACTCTGCGGTACGAGGTAAGGCGGGAACCGGATGGGACGTGGACGGTGTTCGACGTGTTCACCGGGCAGCCGGCTATTATAGTGGGCCACCCTTCTGTCGACCTTCCCGACATGGAGTATGCTGAAGAGCTGGCAGCCATCCTGAATGCCAACAACCTGAAGCATAGTCTATATCACGGGAGGTCCCCCGAAGGTTCGCCTGACCGAGGTGGCATGACAAGTTAGCCATTCAACCAGCCTTCGTACTGCCCATCCAGGATGGCTCGTCCGATTCCGAGCAAGCATTAGTTATTGAACTCCCGACTACGACGGTCTTAAATCGACTTCCCATTGCGTTTCGTAGGGAGGATGTGATGGGCAAGGTGGTGCCAATTCGCAGGGCCACGCCTTGCGTGGAAGTAGTCGGAGCCAGTGGCGAATGGGTAGGGTCGTCCGCATCATAGAGACCGACCAGGAAATTACACGCTCATTCGGCCTGAATCGTTTGCGCTGTCCTTCGCAGAAGGCCAGCGGATACGCCTGCATCTCGACAAAAAGCTCTGGGTGAACGGTGCTAAATCCCCGAGCCGTCCAGTTGCTGGCTGTCTTGCCTCCCCAGGGCGCCGGCATGGAGGCTCGGTTTCGGCAGTAACGTCGAGACGATGCGCTCGACGAGCCTGAAGGTCGATCGTGAAAAATCGGACGCTCAAAGCTCCTGCCTCGGGCCGCGTTCTCGCCGCTCAATGATCGTCGAACTGCCTGCGTAGGTGATCAGGTGAAACCAGACCTATTCCTCGCCCGTCACGCCTCTCTTTCAGCCGTGCGACGACTACATGCTGGCCGCTTTCTGAGGATTTTCACCGCGAAGCTGACGGTCCGCTTGCGGCCCCATCTCAGTCATACCGATCACAGGCAGGGCGTGAAGCGCGCGTCGCATTGCGAGTAGGGAAGGTAGTGTGCTGAGAGTTCTGCAATTCGCTGAGAGAGGGCGGTCATGGCAGGCTGGTGATGTTCAACGTCACCGATTCCCTGGAAGGAACGCCACCATGACCAAGACAGAAGGTAAATCGACCAGCGCTGCCGTCAAAGACATTCTGCTTTCGAACCCGGAGGGGCTGCACGAAGTGATCCGTGCGGTAATGCAGGAGGTTCTCGAGGCCGAGATGGAGGAGGCGCTGGGTGCTTCGAAGGGCGAACGCACGCCTGAGCGCCTTGGGTATCGCTCGGGTTACTACGGCCGCACCCTGGTCACCCGGGTGGGCAAGCTTGAGCTGCGGGTTCCACAGGACCGGGCGGGTCACTTCTCCACGGAGCTGTTCGAGCGCTACCAGCGTTCGGAGCGGGCCTTGGTTGCAACGCTTGCGGAGATGTATGTCCAGGGCGTGTCGACCCGCAAGGTCAAGGCGATCACGGAAGAGCTGTGCGGTCATGCGTTCTCGGCTTCGTCGATCTCGGCCATCAACAAGCGCTTGGACGAGAGCCTGAAGGCGTTTGCCGAACGACCTCAGGAGCCGTTTCCTTACCTCATCCTCGATGCGCGCTACGAGAAGGTGCGTGAAGCCGGTGTTGTCATGAGCCAGGCGGTGCTGATCGCGGTCGGTATCGACTGGGACGGAAGGCGC
>NZ_JAMYPC010000061.1:0-2922 GCF_040320155.1 Mesorhizobium sp. M0771
GACTGGTGCCGCGCCAACGATGTCGACTTCATCTTTGGCCTCGCGCCCACCACGACCCTGCGCAAGCATGTCGCGGATCTGGAGGCCAGCACGACCGCGCGCTTCGAAGCGTCGGCCAAGACAGGCAAGGTCCGCAGGTTCAAGAAGTTCGTTGACGGCGCCCGCGGCGCGGCCGGGCCGGCAGCACTCAGGCGACATAACGGGCGCAGAGCCGACCCTGCGGCTTCCAGAAATTTGTCGTGTACAGCTTCAGACCCTCAAGCCGAGCCCGCAGGGCCTCGCTTACCTTTTACGGGGCGGCGGTACGTCCAAGCCGGTTCAACAGTTAAGAATTTCGCAAAGACGATACCCCCGGATCGTCGAGCTTCCGCTGCCACTTCCCGCATTCGCCGAGGCGGTCAATGACCCGCCCTTCACAATAGTTATCCGGCAAGCATCTGGATGCGAGAGATAATGTTGCCGGAGGCATCTCTCATGGCTTCTACACCTGCCTGAACGCCAGAACCGCGTTCGTGCCGCCAAAGGCGAAGGAGTTGCTCAGTGCCACGCGCACCTTGCGCTCGCGTGCCACATTGGGCGTGACGTCGAGATCGCAATCGGGGTCCAGCTCACGATAATTGGCAGTCGGCGGCACGACGCTCTCGCGGATAGCCATCACGCAGGCGATCAACTCGAGCGCGCCGGAAGCGCCGAGGCAATGCGCGTGCATGGACTTGGTAGAAGAAATGGACATTGAGAAGGCGTGCTGACCGAAGACGCGCTTGATCGCCGCCGTCTCGATCTGGTCGTTGGCCTTGGTGCCGGTGCCGTGCGCGTTGAGATAGTCGACATCTTCGGCATCCAGCCTGGCATCGGCAAGGCAGGCCCGCATTGCTGCCTCCGGCCCCTCGACAGTCGGCGCGACGATGCCGGACGCATCGGCGGAAAGGCCGGCACCCGCAATTTCGGCAAGGATGGTGGCGCCCCGAGCCAGGGCATGCTCGTAGCTTTCCAGCACCGCCATGCCGGCTCCTTCACCAAGCGACAGGCCCTGGCGATCGGCCGAGAATGGCCGGCAAGTATCGGGCGAAAGCACGCGGATCGCTTCCCATGCCTTCAGCACACCCCATATGAGCGGCGCTTCGCTGCCGCCGGCAAGCATCACGTCGGCCCGGCCGAGCCTGATCTGGTCCACCGCGCAGGCAATCGCATGGTTTGCCGAGGAACAGGCGGACGTGACGCCGAAGACCGGCCCGCGCAGGCCGAGACTCATGCTGACCTGGCCGGCAGCGGCACCCGGCATCGCCTTGGGTACAGTCAAGAGAGCGGCACGCTTACCGCCCAGCAGGATGGCGCGGTAGGTTTGCTCGATCGCATCCCACCCGCAGCCGCCAACGCCCACCGTCGCACCGAAGCGATAGCTATTTCCCTCTTTGGAGGAAAGTCCGGCCTGACGCATGGCTTCGCGCGCCGCAAGCACAGCGAGCAGGCTGAAGCGGTCCATGGAGATGAGTTGCTTGCTGTCGATGTCATGCTCCGGCAGGGCCTTGATCTCGGCACCGATCCTGACCCTCAATTCATGGAACTCGGAGTTGACGATTGGGCCGATGGCGGAGCGGCCTTCTCGCATCTCTGTCCAAATGGCGGCGGCGTTGGTTCCAAGCCCGCAAATTCCGCCAATCCCAGTAATCACGACGCGCCTGTCCATTCACACCCCCGTAGCGAGCAAGCTGCGCACGGCTTCCACCATGTCCCCAACATTCTGGAGATCCGACCATGCCTCGGCCGTATTCATCTCGATCTCGATGCCGTAGGCCTGCTCCAGGTCCCAGAGAACGTCCGCCAATCCCAGTGAATCGATACCGAGCGAAGTCAGTCCCGTGGCGGCCGTTATCTCGCCGCCCGTGGCAGGCGCTATGCCGCCCTCCGACGCGGCGCGCTTCTTGATCATTGCGATTATTTCGTTGGCGAGTTGATCTGCCATCTTGTTCCTTTCTAGCTTGCGTTTTCGGCGTCGTTCAAAACCCGAGTCGCGTCGCGTTGCCAAAATTGCCCCTCATAGAGCCTGTGCGACCGACCAAGCCCAATGCCCATAGGAACCGGACGAGCTCCGGCTTCTTCGGCGTCAGCCCGATGACGAAGAAGAGTCGCCGGCCTCCCGGTTTTGCGCCAGCACATCAAGAATCTGCGTGTAAATGGATAGGAACCGTCGTCAAACGTCAGCTAAACGCTGCGACGGTGGGTGCCGTCAGCGTATTCACTCGGCACCTCATATGTAATCGAGATGTTTCATTGCTCCGGACCAGCTGCGATCAACTATTGTACCGGTCCGCTATTCGTCGGAGAGTTCGACATGATCGGAGCGCTGCCTCTCATTCCCAGTACAATCCCCACCGCACGCGACAGATTTCCTATTTCGGGCTGTTCTCAAGGGACTCGCCACGCGATAGAGGCAGTGATCGGCGCACGTGAGGTCCTGCCAGGTCCATGCGACATTCCGGAAAATTGGTAAAATCGTTTGTTTCAATCAAATTCATCCACGCTATGGATAGCTAAGACATGCGTTTCAAAGGGCTCGATCTGAATCTTCTCGTCGTTCTCGACGCGCTGCTTAGCGAGCGCGGCCTCACGGCTGCGGCACGCAGCATCAACCTAACCAAATTCATGGGGGTTGGTGGATGTGGGCGCAAGCCCGTTGAAATGACGTAGGATTTGGTTGCTTAAGCCGATCCGAAATTTCCCGGAGACCACACCCACCATGAACGATCTTGCGCTGCCGGTGAGCGGTTTTTCATCAGTCGGCGGCAAGTCCGTCGTCGCCCGTTTCGACGGCGGCATGCTGTCGTCCACAGCGGCGTTCTGGCCTAGGCCGAGGTGGAAAAGCGGTTGCGGGTGGCCGAGCGTCTGGCGCGTTGCATCGACGATCCGCGCTGCCCGGACCAG
>NZ_JAMYPC010000062.1:0-2920 GCF_040320155.1 Mesorhizobium sp. M0771
GATCAGTGCTCCCGCCGAATATGTTTGGTCCCGGCATTTAATGGAGCGCGTCAACAACACCGTCCGGCTGAAGGTTTGGAAGGGATTCATCGTGGTCGGCCGCAAGGGCCCGAACAGGCTTCGGCCTCCACACCTTCAGTGGGATTTCGGTGCACGACCAGCGCGACGCGCAGGGCTTCGTCACTGTACACGCTGACTGCTCCCGGGCGCCCCGGCCCATGGCAAGTAGCGGAAACGGGAAAGCGCCCGCCCAGGGGGGCGGGGCGGGCGCGGTTCCGTATGGGTTTTCTGGATCAAACGAAGGTGAAGTCGGACGCGGTCAGGCCCAGGTCTGCCACGGTGACCACACCGCCCAGGTGGACGAACTCATGCGCGCTGTTGTCGGCGGTGACATAGGCCAGAGTTGCGACTCTGTCGGTGTAGCTGCTTTGGTAGACAATGATGTCGCCGGCGTGCTCGCCGGAGATCGCACTCGCGGCTTCAGAAGCAGAGTTGAAAGATTCGCCAGTGATTACCACGACGTGTTCGCCGTTCGCACCCGAGGCCGCACCACTGTAGAAGCTGCTCACCGGGTAGCCGGACTGTATGCTGGCGTTGTTGACGAAGTTCGCGCCAAAACCGTCGTTGTAGAGGCCCACCGCATCGAAGGCGAACTTGTCCTCCGCCGGGTTGAAATCGGTGATAGTGGAAATGTCCGACGTCGACCCGACAACCCCAGGCACCGGATTGTGGAACTGGAACACGAACGTGTCACTGTCGGTGCCCCCGGTCAACGTATCCTGGCCGTCACCCACGTAGAGGACATCCTGGCCGGGACCGCCGCTGAGCCTGTCATTGTCCTCACCGGAGATGCGCGCGTTGAAGCGGCCGTTGTCGCCGGAGAGATCGTCCCAGCCATCTCCGCCGAAGATGCGGTCGTTACCCTCGCCGCCGATGACTCGGTCACTGCCCGCGCCACCCGAGATCTCGTCGTTGCCGCCACGACCGTCAAGCCAGTCACTGCCCTGGTAACCCTCGATCCAGTCAACACCCTCGGTGCCGATGAGTGTTTCGGAACCCGGGCCACCCTCGATAATGTTTGCCATCGAAAATACTCCTAATGATGCACCCTGCCTGGCGCGTTCATATTCCTCATCGGATAATTAGAAAAATCGATTGCTTGGATAGACACACATTTACGAAATGGATGCATTCTCGTTCACTTCGCCCTTCTGCTGAGCAGTTGCGGGCTCGCAGGCGGCGGGGACACGCCCCAGGCAATCGGCCCGAACATTCACACTCAAAGAACGGTCCAGGAAAACTTGGCAACCGGTCGTCCTGGTTGGGCCGCCCTCGGAAGAACGGGCATGGGGCTGTGTTGCCGAGTCGCGCCGGCACTGCCCATTGCGAGCAATGGAACGTTAGGGAGCGCGTTCGCGCGAGCCGAGATCGGAACTGACAGGCGCACCAGGTAGTACGAAATGCCGGGTTCACCAGGATTTCTCCGACCACCCCGCCAGTCGGGTGCTGTATCTTCTCACTAGGAAACGACGACAAAGTGTCCGGACGCTACAACCGCACCGGAGAGATTCGTGAAGGTCGCCCAGGCTCCGGCTCCTCCCACAAAGATCACGCTCGCCAGAAGGCCCGCCACCAGGTGCCGGCGAATGGACTCGAAACGTCATTGTTCTGATGAATGCCGGACACCGGGATCCTCCATGTCAGCGCGCTCTGCCACGTGATCCTGTGTAGACTCGATGGCCTTCAGGACTTTGGAACGCGCACCGAATGATCGCTGCCGTCCACCTTCCATCACCAACACCAAATCGACGGCGCGGATGGCGCTCGGCCGATGGGCGACGACAACCGCAATGCCCTTGCGCTCGCGCACGGAGGCGATCGCATTAACGACTGCAGCTTCGCCTTCCGCGTCGAGATGGGCATTGGGTTCATCCAGCACGACAAGGAAAGGGTCTCGATAAAGGGCCCGGGCAAGACCGATAAGCTGACGCTGCCCGGCGGAAAGTGCCGATCCGGCCTCACCAATCGGAGTTTCGTATCCGTGCTCAAATCGGAGGATCAGTTCGTGCGTGCCCGCTGCTTTCGCCGCGGCGACAATAGCCTCAGGGTCAGGATCATCTTCAAAACGAGCGATGTTTTCGGCAATGGTGCCATCGAACAATTCAACACCTTGTGGCAGATAGCCGATGTGACGGCCTAGTGCTTCCCGGTCCCATTGATCGAGGCTTGCGCTGTCGATGCGAACCTTCCCGGCGACCGGCGTCCATGCGCCGACGATGGCGCGCGAGAGTGTCGACTTGCCCGAGCCCGACGGGCCGATGACCCCGAGTGCGCTTCCCGCCTGAATGGCAAACGCAATGCCGGTCACGGTCGGCTTGCTTTCACCGGGCGGAACGATTGTCACGCTTTCGAGGCGCAGTTCGCGTTCAGGTGCAGGCATTAGCATAACAGGAGCGGTTTCAGGAACCTTTTCCAAGAGGTCCTCCAGCCGCGCCCAACCCTGGCGCGCCATGAGGAAGGGTTTCCAGCTTGAAATGGCGAGGTCGACCGGAGCCAGCGCACGCCCCATCATGATCGAACTGGCAATCATGACCCCGGCCGTAGCCTCTTCCCTGACGACAAGGTACGCACCGACGGCAAGAATGGCCGATTGCAGCAGCACGCGCAGCGACTTTGAAATGGCACCCAGCCCACCTGCCACGTCCCCAGCTTTCCGGTTGGCGGCCAGACACTTGGCATTGGCCTTTTGCCATCGGGCAGCGATCCGCTTTCCAAGACCGAGAGCTTGCACGACCTCGGCATTGCAACGCGCTGCTTGCAGCAGACCATTGCGTGCCATGTTGTGGGCAACGGTATCGCTTATCGGCCCTTGCGAGAGAGTGTTGGCAAGGAGTGTCAGAGATGTGAGACCGACCGCCCC
>NZ_JAMYPC010000063.1:0-2897 GCF_040320155.1 Mesorhizobium sp. M0771
GCCATCAAAATGGCTCTGGAAAAACAGGCCGCATGAGGCCAGAAATGAAACTCCGGACTCTCCATTGAACTGGAGGGAACAAGGGTCCCAGGTCATGTGCGCCGTTTTGCTGATCATCGAGCTTGTGACAATTCACCTGCTGCTCTGACGTAGCAGCGCTGTCTTGATGGCGCTATCGCTGTAGCGGTCGGACCGCTCTAGTGCGCCTTCTCCGCCTCCATCGTTGAGCAGTCAATTTCAGCTCGAGCGGGCTGGACGAGGGGAGCGCGGGCGCATGACCGTGGTGCCTACATTCGTCGTGACCACGCAGCCCACCTTATATCGGCCGACCACCACGCTTCCGCTTGCATAAGCCTCGGCGCGAATTCGATCTTGCAGCATTTCGGGACCGAGTTCTGAAGCTGCGATAACGCCCATCTGCTCCATGACCGGAGCCATGGTCGCTGCGAGATTGGAGATCAGATCAATGCCGCTCATACTGTCTGATCCACCTCCGGCGAGAGCACTTACCGCCTGGCCCCGGCCGGCGTTTCGTTCGATTGGAAGCACCGGCGCAATGTCGCCGCGGACTAGCGTCCGTCATCTGCCCTGCCGTATGCATTCGGGGTAATGCCACCAACTGCGGTCCATGGTATGGTCCCGAGCGCACGCAGTGGCGCCTGATAAACAATCAGGAGTGAACGGGAGTGGCGGCCATTGAGGCGCTATAAGAAGTTTATTTTGCATTGCGGAATTCACAAGACTGGAAGCTCTTATCTTCAGGCGAGCCTGGCCTCCAATCGGGATCTGTTGGCGGGGAACTCGATCCATTACCCCGACCCCCACGACCCGGCCAATGAAGCGTTCGGGCCGCAGCACAGCATAGCCGCAATCGGTTACGACGACAGCAAATCGTTTGAGCAGAACGTTGGCGCGTTCTTCGCACTCGATTCCGATTGCGAGACGTTGCTGATGTCAGGCGAGGAATTTTCGCGAGCCAGCACTCATCCATCTATTTTTCAGGGTCTGTTGGATATTGGCGCCGAGGTGAAGGTGGTGTTCTATTTGCGGCGCTTCGATCACTTGCTTGAGAGCGTGTATGCGCAATGCGTCAAAGACTACCTGACGGGCCCCATCGAAGTCGCGGAATATCAACTTGATTTCTACGAAATCCTGCGACCGTTTGTTGAGGCGCTCGGACCTGATCGTGTTGTCGTTCGACCATACAACCCTAAATTTTGGCCCGGCGAATCGATCGGTCAGGATTTCTTCTCTGCAATTGGCTTGCCTCACCTCTGGGGCGCCATGAGGAAGCCGGCCGGCCGGATCAACGAAAGTCTGTCACGGCCGGAAACATACATGATTTCAGTTACTGAAGGCATCGCTGAAAAGCAGCGCTTGATGGACCACTTCCGAGCCCGGCCTTTCCCGGAATGCGACAGGGCCAAGTTCTTCCGGTCACCCGATTTTCGCTTTGACTTCAACCTGAGATACATCGGCTTGAACTCTGGCGTCGCCGCCCTCAATGGCGGGGTGGACATCACCGAGTTTCTCGATCTGGCCAACGTCGATGATGATCCACATTGGCAAGCGTTCGACCCGAACGACCCTCAGATAGTCGACTATCTTGAAACCTTCAGGGCCAAGCATTCGGACTTAGACGGTGGGGATGATTGGGAAGTGCAGTGAAGATGGCATCGAGGGGATGCGCTTTTAGGGCGCGGATAATCGGGCGGAAACACTTACCCAACCGTAGGGTAAGGGCCGCTAGCTAAAAGCCCGCCAACCTTTTTCGGTGGGCGGGCCTCTACTGTCGGAACTGGAGAGTGTCATGTCGACAGCTCCGGCACTTGCGAACGGTTTGGTTAGTGGCGCCAGATCAGCAGGCAGAGCTGGCGCAGGTCACGATCATAAACGCCCCGGCTCTCGATCACGTCGATGCAGCGCTTCTTGAACCGAGTGATTTGGGCGCTCGACATAGCGTCGACAATGCGAGGCAGATCCGTATTGGTCGGATGGTCGGGGGACTCGGTTCCGACAGTGGCACCGCTCGTGCCAGTGGGGGCAGTGGTTCCGTCGTCGCCAACTGCGGCGTTCGCCGGCATGCAAAGATTTGCGAGAACGGCTCCAATCGCCATGCTTCCCACCAGGATCTCAAAAATCTTTGTCATAATTCGCATCCAGGATGGCCCCTTTTCCAAACCAAGGCCGGCGGGATTTTGCTCGCAACCAGCGGGACGGTGACAGTCGTTGAGTGATTGATTGGGTATTGATCGAAAAACGGGAACGCGATCAGATAGGCGTAGTCGGCGGTAAGATGTGCCATGCGGAAACCTCCGCTGGCGGCATCAATTATCATCCACGACATCCTCCAATATCCGGGTGAAGGTGCTGAAAGACATAGCTCATTAGAAAGCACGGATAGATGAATGAATGTCTAAAAACTCCTTTCCTATTCTTTGCAATGACAGTGTTAGGCGTCCTTAGCCGTGTTAACCGTTGATCAGCGTGAGGCGAGTTCCTGCGGTATCGCGTTCAGCTCGGCCTTTGCGGCGTTGGGATGCGCGCCTCTCGCAAAAGCGATGGCCAGTTGTGGAGCTGCTATTTGTTCTCCTCGCGGAAGTCCTGCAGCGATGCATGCCGCAGGTCATCCTCGCCACGCAAGTGCTTCACGCGGCCGATCAGCCCGGCTTGACCCATTGCGTCGCAGGCCGCTTCATGACGCCCTTGGGCGCCGTGCCTGGGTGCTCCTGGACGCGTTTCCATAGCCTCTCGCGCATTTCCCGGTTCAAGGTGACGAATGCGCTGCCGACATAGCGCCCGGTGCCGCGCTCAGCCATCAGAGCGAAAGCCGGCTTGCCCGCTTCACGCTCGACGCCGAGCAGATCGAACTCGTCAATCGCATAGCACTTGGCCTT
>NZ_JAMYPC010000064.1:0-2887 GCF_040320155.1 Mesorhizobium sp. M0771
CCCCGATGCCGGCATGCAGGAGACCGCGCGCTTCCACTTCCTCCAGGGTCGAGAGGATGCCGCCAGCGCCGAGATCGAAGGCGTGGTTGTTTGCCAGAGCAAGCGCGTTGAAACCGATGGCCTGCAATGCGTCGAGCACTTCAGCCCTGGAATATCCGAAGTATTTGCCCTTGGTCGGCCACCCGCCGTGCTTACCCAGGATCGTCGACTCGAAGTTGGTGAAGACGACGTCGCCTTGGCGCAGGAAATCCGTAACCGCGATGAAGCGTTCGTTTTTGACGTCACGTATGTCGTGCTTGATCAGGGATTGGCCGGTGACGACCGCGCAGAACTGGTCTTTCATGGAACTCGCCTTGAAGGAGGGTAGGGCGCAGGCGCCGGCGTTCCGGCCAGCGCCACGTCAATGTCGAAGTCGGTTGCCTCTATTGCGAGATGGCTGGCGAGATATCGCTCTTGAACCATTTCAGGCTCAGCGCCTTGATCGTCCCATCCTTGGTGGCCGCGTCGATGGCCGCGTTGAACCTGGCGAGCAACTCCGTATCGTCTTTGCGCAGACCTGCGCCGACGCCCGGCCCCCAGAGCCCGCCATTCAGTTCAGGGCCGAAAAACACCACATCCGAGCCGGAAGGCGTCTCCAGAAAATCGCGCCAGGTGAAATAGTCGGCGAGGCCGCCGTCGATGCGACCCGCGGCAAGATCGAGCTTCATGTTGTCCTGGCTGTCATAACTGCGAATGGTCACGACATCGCCCAGCATTTCCTTCACGACTGCTTCCGAATTGGACGAGCGCAAGGCTCCGATCGCCTTGCCGGCGAGTGTCGATCTGAGGCGCTCGATGGTTGCCTTCTCTTTGTCGCCGATGGTCGAAAGGTTGACCTTTTCCTTGGTGTCGCCGGCGTCGAGACCCAGGTCCTTGCGCACCACGAACTGGTTGAAGCCGGTGGCGTAGGGGATCGAGAACGCGATCGACTGCTTGCGTTTTTCCGTGATCGCCATGCCAGACATGATCACGTCGAACTTGCCGACAAGCAGTGCCGGGATGATCCCGTCCCAATCCTGCGGGACGAAGGTACATTTGATCTCGATCCGACGGCACAGCTCCTGCCCAACATCGATATCGTAGCCATAGAGTTGACCGTTCGCGTCGGTGCCGTCCCAGGGCGGCGAGGCGCCTTCAGCGGCAATCGATATGACGCGCTCGCTTTGCGCGCTCGCCGGGACTGCCGACATCAGGGATACGATAGAAACAGCAATAGCCAGGGGTATGCGCATGATGCACCTCTTCGTTGGTTGGATGGAAAGGGGAGCCCAGAACCTAGGCGTCAGGGCAGGGGCGTCGTGATCTCTGGGTCAGGTAGGGCGGGGCGCAATCGCGCCTTTCGTCGGCGAACCGGATGGCCGTCGGTCGACAGCCATCGCTCCAGCAACTGGATCGCTTTCACCGCGATCGAGGTGAGCGATAGGTAGATCGCTCCGGCGACGATGAAGATTTCGTACGGCGCGAACGTGGTCGACACCATCTGTCTCGCCATGCCGGTGATCTCAAGCAGCGTCACGGTGCTCGCGAGCGACGAGCCCTTGATCATCCCGA
Organism: Mesorhizobium sp. M0771; assembly: GCF_040320155.1. Taxonomy (NCBI): domain Bacteria; kingdom Pseudomonadati; phylum Pseudomonadota; class Alphaproteobacteria; order Hyphomicrobiales; family Phyllobacteriaceae; genus Mesorhizobium; species Mesorhizobium sp. M0771. The sequence goes on from NZ_JAMYPC010000064.1 coordinate 1,591, forward strand.
CGATCTCGTTGCCGTAGGCCGGGAGCGATATCCTGAAAGCGATCGGGAAGGTGACCAGGCGAGCGATCTGGAAGCGTTTCAAGCCGAGAGATGTGGCCGCCTCGGTGACACCCTTCGGCACGGACTGGAGACCGCGGCACAGGATCTCGGTGGTGTGTGCCGCGCTGTTCAGCGAAAATGTCAGAAGGGCACACCAGAAGGGGTCGCGCAGGATCACCCAGAAGATGCTTGTTCGCACCGCCTCGATCTGAGCGAGGCCGTAGTAGAGCAGAAAGAGCTGAACCAGCATCGGCGTTCCGCGGATCACATAGGTGTATGCGAGCACCGCGAGCGAGAAGCCGGGACGTCCGAACGCGCGGATGAAGGCCAGCGGCACGGAAAGAAGAAATCCGGCCGTCAGCGACAAGACCGTCAGGGTCAAAGTGAGACCAACGCCCGAAGGCAAGACAACCAGTGCGTCAAATATCAAGCCGAGGTTCATGGGCCTTCCCTCCTACCGGCCGAGAGCCGGATAGCGCCGCTCAGTCAGCCGGATCGACAGCAACGTGACGGTGGTCAGCGAGAGATAGAGAGCGGAGGCCGCAAGGTAGAAAGTCAATGGTGCGCGCAAGGATCCGGCCCCCACATACGCAACGCGCATGATGTCGGTCAGGCCGACGATCGAGACCAGTGCGGTATCCTTGAAGAGCGAAATCCAGAGATTGCCATAGGCAGGCAGCGCCAGCCGCAGCATCTGCGGACCGATGACGAACATCCAGCGCTGCCAGGCGTTCAGCCCAAGCGACTTTGCCGCTTCGGTTTGGCCCGCTGGCACTGCCGCAATCGCGCCGCGAAACACTTCGGTCGCATAACCGCTGAAAATGACCGAGAGCGCGATAACCCCTGCGGTGAATGCGTTCACCTCGACATACCGGCCGGCGATCTTGCTGGCGAGCGTGGTTCCGCCGAAGTAGATGAGCAGGATAACGAGAAGTTCTGGTACACCACGGACGACTGTGGTGTAGGCGGCCACGACCGCGTTGAGGCGCGGCTTTGCCGTGCCCTTCGAAATCGCCAAAAACAGCCCGAATGCCGTACCCAGGCAGCCGCTGACAAGAGCCAGGCTTATGGTCACGGTAAGTGCGACAACAAACTGAGTAGTAAAACCACCCATGGGGCGCTTTCCTCGGCTCGCAATTGCCGCAGGATATGTCGGTCTTTATTGCCGAGACCAAACCATATAACCCAAGGTTGCGAGTTGTTATATTTCTAATGTGGAGTTAACTTGAGATACTGGCCAATTCTAACGCTTGAAATT
>NZ_JAMYPC010000066.1:0-1295 GCF_040320155.1 Mesorhizobium sp. M0771
AAACTGCTTCGCCGCCAGCGGCGCACCGCCCTCGTTCGTGAGGCGTATATAGTCGCCACCAACCAGAACTGTCAACAGTCATCGACGATGTTTTTTCGATTTCTCGTGGAGATATCCACGGGGCGGAAATTCGTGAGCTGGCTTGGCTGAAATTGTGAGTGGTGTTCCGCTGAGGATCACTCTTCTACCAAGCTCCCATCTCTAGGCGGCGGCAGGTGCGTGCCATCGGCCTGAGAATCGCCTCCTGGCGAGTGTCGATCCCCACGCCAGCCTAAGCAGCGCTTCAGAGCCGGCCTTCCAGCAATTCCGCCGTGATGTTGCGGCCGGCGAAAAAATACCCAGGACCAGACCCGTTCGGCATCGACTGCGAAAGCAATGCTGACGGCACGTCGCCAGCCGATGATCCGCGGACCAGGCATGATCTCGACCCGCTCTGTGCCGCACTGTGGAAAAGTCGACACGCTCAGGCAATGGTCGCGGATGCCGACAACGAAATTCCAAGCGATCGCCGGCGACGCACGGGTCGGCTATGTCGTCATAGAGCTGGTCGAGTTCAGTTTCCGCCTTGGGGTGGAAGACAATGCGGTACTCCATTGCCTATTTGGCTTTCGCCTGCTTCGCGTGATGACGCGCCTCGAGCCGCGAAAAAACTGTCTCGACAGGGATGCCCTTAGTTTAGCCGGATCCTGCCGGAGCTCGGTCAGGCGCGCCGGAACCTCCTCGCGCAACCATCTTTCCCGCTCCGCCTCGAAATCCTCGAGCATACGCAGGCCGGCGCGAACAACCTCACTGGCATTGTTGTAGCGGCCTGATTCGAGCTGCTTCCTGGTAAAGCTCTCATAGTGGTCGTTCAGAGCGTAGTCGGGCACGGCAACCTCCTGGAAGATTATGGCGCCGATCAAAGCCCGGTAACAATAGATAGCAATGATTGGAAGCGCACGATCACGGTTCGTTTTCCAAGATCTGATGGCGAGAGAATGGTTCGTCGCCTGGTTTTGCAGGATCCAAAGCGTCCGGTCACCATCGCGCCGGCGCGTGGCGGTTGCCGCGCTGACAGAGCCGGGAGCCAACCGGCTTCGCGTGGGCAAAGGTGCCGAATACAAAAGGCCTGCGAGCTGCGGGCGGTTGGGGGTCATGATTTGGCTTTTCTGTCCCACGGTCGGCTTCGCCTGCTTCCGACCCCTGGTGCAGGTTAAAATCGCCATCGATCACGGTCCGAACGCAAAAAGCCCGCGTGAAGCGGGCTTTTTTTGTTGGTTGCGGGGACAGGATTTGAACCTGTGACCTTCAGGTTA
>NZ_JAMYPC010000067.1:0-1246 GCF_040320155.1 Mesorhizobium sp. M0771
GAGTGGCACGCCCCTCGGCAGATAGCCGCGATCGGCGAGGAACGCCGCGAGCGGCTCGGGCGCGTCGACGGCCACAAGATCGGCGACCTCGAAGGGTCCGTCGAAGTCGATCGTGTAGAAGCCGATCGGTGCGCTGGCTGACGCATTCCAGATGAGCTTCGCGGGCATCGAAGTGAGGCCGGGATAACCGACGCCCATGGTTGCGATAACGCTGGCTAAGATGATCCCGGCGCGCGTCACGGCTCAGTCCTCTTGCGCAGCAGGAAGGCACGATGTTGGTCGAGTGTGTAGCTGCGCGGCGCATTGCCGGCGGTTATCCGGTTGTGGATGTGCCGCCAATGATCAGGCGACACCAACTCAGGCTCGATGCCGAGGCGCTGGATGGCGTCAATCGCCTGCAGCACGCGTTCGACCTTGGGCCAGCTCTCGACCTTCAGCAGGATGTCGCCGCCGGGTCGCACGAAGGGCAGTGTCTGATAGGCTTCGCCAGACGCGACCGCACGCACGATGTCGATGCGTGAGATGATCGTTCCGAAGTCGTTCGCCGCCCATCGCACGAAGGCGAAGACCACGCCGGGACGATAGGACAGGATCCGCCGGCGACGATCGACGATCTGTTCCTGGGCGGGCGTGCCGAACCGTATCCAGTTCTCGATCCTCTTCTCGACCCAGGTCAGTTCGACATGGACGAGATTATCGGCAGCGTGGTGCGTGGCCGGGAATGCGCCGCGCGTGCGGGGAGCCGCAATGCCAGTCATTTCGGTTCTCCTGATGTGGTGGGAATTTCGCGCGCGAGCCTCGCGCGCAGCGTTTCGGCGACGATGACGTCGTTCTCGAAAGCGGCGATGCGTGCGCGCTCCTGAGTCGTCATGTCGGTGGTGGGGCGCACGACGAAGGTCGCGAACTGATTTCCCTTGCAGGTCAATTCACCGGCGAGATGCAGCGTCAAAGTTGCCTTCCCGACACGGCTCTTTCGATTTAGGGGTGCGGCGCTCATCGGGCGGCTCCCGAGCGCGGATCAAGCGGCGGAGTCGGACCTTCGGAAGCGCTGGTTGCCGTGATGCGACCGCCAGAAACCGTCGACGTGTTGGGGGTGTTGTTGGTGGTTACGCTGAGTGCGTGGCTGGCTCGCCGTACGAGCCTCTGCCCATCTTGCGCGCGCGCTTCAAAGTTAGAATCTGGGTTAGAGTCTAAGTTAAGGGCGCGATTTCGGCTTTGCTTTCCCAGGGTTAGGCGCCGTTTCGGT
>NZ_JAMYPC010000068.1:0-1224 GCF_040320155.1 Mesorhizobium sp. M0771
TGACCTGAGACCCTGAAGCTCCTCCAGTTTTTGGTAGAGTCTGTCCCACTCAAGGAGACGGACGAATGAAGCGTTCACGGTTCACGGAAGAACAAGTCATCGCGATTTTGAAGGAGCAGGAGGCGGGCATGAAGACCGCCGATGTCTGCCGCAAGCATGGGATCTCGGAAGCGACCTTCTACAAATACAAGGCCAAGTTCGGTGGCATGGACGTTTCCGATGCGCGCAAGCTGAAGGCTTTGGAAGAGGAGAACGCCAAGCTGAAGAAGCTGCTGGCCGAGCAGATGCTGGACAATGCCATCCTGAAGGATGTCGCCGCAAAAAAATGGTGACGCCCGATGCCAAGCGATGCGCTGTGGCCCACGCCTGCGATGGGCATGGGGTGAGCCAGCGTCGGGCGTGCAAGGCTCTTTTCGTCGACCGCTCAAGCGTTCGCTACACAAGCATCCGGTCGGACGATGCCGCCGTTCGAGCCGCGATGAAGACGGTGGCTGCCGAGCGCCGCCGCTTTGGCTACCGGCGCATCCACATCATGCTTGAACGGCAAGGGATCGTGATGAACCAGAAGAAACTGCGGCGGCTTTACCGGGAGGAGAAGCTCCAGGTCCGCAAACGTGGCGGCCGCAAACGGGCCTTGGGAACAAGACGGCCGATGATCGCGCCGGGTCGGACGAATGAGCGCTGGAGCCTGGACTTCGTAAGCGATGCCTTCACGGACGGACGCCGGTTCCGGGTTCTGGCCGTCGTCGACGACTTCACGCGCGAGTGCCTGGCGCTGGTCGCGGATACATCGCTGTCGGGCGCCCGCGTCGCTCGGGAGCTGGATGCCATCCTCGCCCGCCGCGGCAGGCCTCGCACGATCGTCTCGGACAATGGCACCGAGCTAACGTCGATGGCGATCCTCAAATGGTGCCAGGAAGGCGGCGTCGAATGGCACTACATCGCGCCCGGCAAGCCGATGCAAAACGGATTCGTGGAGAGTTTCAACGGCCGATTTCGCGACGAATGCTTGAACGAAACGTTGTTCTCCACTCTCACGCAAGCACGGGCAGCAATCGATCTATGGAAGGAGGACTACAACCAGAACAGACCACACTCAGCCCTGGGCAACATCACGCCCATCGAATTCGCCATCAAAATGGCTCTGGAAAAACAGGCCGCATGAGGCCAGAAATGAAACTCCGGACTCTCCATTGAACTGGAGGGAACAAGGGTCCCAGGTCA
>NZ_JAMYPC010000069.1:0-1091 GCF_040320155.1 Mesorhizobium sp. M0771
TTGAAGGTGCTCTGCGCCGCAGTCCCGGTCCTGTCGCCGTAGAACAGCACGCCGGAATAGGCTCCGGAGGTAGGCGCGCTCAGCGTCACCTTGGCGTTGCCGTTCATGCTGACGGTGTTGCTGCCTGCCATGAAGATGGTTACCCCGCTGCCGGCGACGACCGCGTTGGCGTTGACCTTCATACCGCCCTGCACGACGTAGACGCCGGGCTGCAGGGTGACGTTGCCGCTGAGGCTCATGCCGCTACAGTAGGTGCCAGGCTGGAGTGTTTGCGATGTCTTGTTGCCGTTGACATTCTTGCAAGGGTTGCCGGCTGTCGGCGTCGCCAAGCCGGAGAAAGGATCGGCTGCCGGCAAGGCTCGGGTGATGTTGGACTTGCAGACTGTGGTCGCTGGATTGTTCAGCACCATGCCGCCGACCGTGATCAGGCAGTCGGCCTTGAGCACCGCCGAGCCCTGCGTCTTTATGGCGTCCGAGGCAATCGAGTCCGACATGACCGAACAGCCGGTGAGGTTGACGGTGGTGTTACCGGAAAAGAGCGCAGCCTGGGAGGCCGACTGACTGAGCGCCAGCACGCAAGCTTTGGAGGCGTCATTGATCAGCGCCACCGCCCTTGCCTGTTCGGCAACGGGCGCCTGGTTGAAAATCGCCGTGAAGTAGCGGTCGAGGTTCTGCTTGACGATGACCTCCACTGCCTTCTTCGCGGTGTTCGGGCCGGACAATGGCGGCGTGTTGACCTGGATCGTGCCCGGCGTGGCAAAATTGTTCGAGGTCGCGGACTGCGTGGCGGCGGCGATGATGGTCGGGTTATCGGAACCCGCGACTTTCTCGAGCGCGCCGGCATAGGCCGCGGCATCGGCAACGGCCTGCAGCTTGAGGCTGCTGTAATACCAGAAGGATGTCTCCACACCGAGGCCGGCGCCGCCAACCACGACCGGCAAGGTGAAGGCAACGATGACGGCAACGTTACCGTTCGTGGCGCGCCTTAGGCGGCTCAAAGCAAACCAAATCCGGGTGAACGCGTTGGATGCCATATGTATTAGAAACCACGAATAGATAAACGAATGTCTAAAAACTCCATTCCGATTCGA
>NZ_JAMYPC010000070.1:0-877 GCF_040320155.1 Mesorhizobium sp. M0771
CGACTGGGAACTAATAGTTAAAAATGAAAAAGAGAGGAACGGGAGCATGACAATCACTAGACGCGAAATTATCAAGACAGGTTTGGCTGCCGGGACGGCGTTATCAATGCCGACAATCCTTCGGGCGCAGACATCACAGGCGGACGCTCGGACGGTGCGCTGGGTGCCGGACGGTGACCTCATAGTATTCGATCCGATCATCTCAACAACTTTGGCACCGCAGCATGCTTTAGCGATTTACGACACGCTGTTTGAGGTCGACTCCAAGGGCATGCCACGACCGCAAATGGTGGGAAAGTGGGACGTCTCCGAAGACAAGAAGACCTACAAATTCCAACTCCGTGAGGGCCTGACCTTCCACGACGGCAGCCCAGTCACTGCGGCCGACTGTGTGGCCTCCATACGACGCTGGGCGCAAGTGGATACAAGTGGAAAATTGATCATGGCCAAGGCCAAGGATCTCTCGAAACAAGACGAGAAGACCTTCACGATCACGCTCAACGAACCGTTACCGCTTCTCATACCTTTGCTCGCATCATCCTACGTCGGGTATTATCTAGCTATCATGCGCGAGAAGGACGCGAAGCTTCCCCCAACGGAGCAGGTGACGGCGAATATCGGATCCGGGCCATTCAAGTTCAATGATGCTCTGGCCAAGCCTGGCGCAAGCTTCACCTACGATCGAAACGAACAATATGTACCGCGCCAGGAGCCACCCGACGGATTCGCCGGCGGGAAGGTGGTCAAGGTTGATCGCGTCATCAGGCAGTGGATCAGCGACCAGCAGACCGCCTTCGCGGCTCTCCAAGCGGGAGAGGTCGATCTCGTTCAACTACCAGCACAAGTACTCTTCCCTGTGATCAAGAGCGATCCCAAC
>NZ_JAMYPC010000071.1:0-873 GCF_040320155.1 Mesorhizobium sp. M0771
GTTTGCTCGCGGCTCCCCCACACTATCGGGGCCCCGCTGTGGGTGTGGGGGGCGGTGGGCGTGGCCCCCCCCCCCCCCCCCCCCGCGGGGCGCGCCGCCGCTTCTAGAAAGATCGAAGTAGGCACTCGCTTGCGCTCTGCCCGCTGACACCTTGTGGTTCCTCCTGCGGGTCCAGCGGACCACCATGGGTGTCGCCAGTTCTGGTGGTCACGCGCCTCCATTTGCGATCTCGTGTCAGTGAGTGCACCGCAGCACCCTCTCTGCTAGCCTGAAAAAGCCATGGGGGTTGGTGGATGTGGCGCAAGCCCGTTGAAATGACGTAGGATTTGCTACTTAAGCCGATCCGAACCATTTCCCGAGACCACACCCACCATGAACGATCTTGCGCTGCCGCTGAGCGGTTTGTCATCAGTCGGCGGCAAGTCCGTCGTCGCCCGTTTCGACGGCGGCATGCTGTCGTCCAACAGCGGCGTTCTGGCCTAGGCCGAGGTGGAAAAGCGGTTGCGGGTGGCCGAGCGTCTGGCGCGTTGCATCGACGATCCGCGCTGCCCGGACCAGGTCGTCCACAGTCTGGCGGACATGATCGGCTTTCGCATGAAGATGATCGCCGCCGGCTACGAGGACGGCAACGACGCCAACCGGCTGCGCCGCGATCCGGTCTTCAAGACGGCCCAGGATGCGCTGCCGTCGGGTCGGAATCTGGCGTCGCAATCGACGCTGTGCCGGCTGGAGAACCTACCCGGGGTGCGGGAGCTGGTCGCGATGGGACGGGCGATGGTCGATCTCTATTGCGCCTCGTTCCGGCAAGTGCCGAAGCGGATCGTACTCGACATTGACGACACCTTCGACGCTGTGCACGGAGGCCAACAGCTT
>NZ_JAMYPC010000072.1:0-772 GCF_040320155.1 Mesorhizobium sp. M0771
GGCCAGGATCTCGCGCCGCTCCTCTAGCGCCATATCGCGCAGATCGTGGCCGTTAAGATGAAGCAGATCAAAGGCAACAAAATACAAGTCGTGCTGCCGGCGGGTAATGGCTTTGCGCAGCGCTGCGAAGTCCGAAAGGCCCTTGTCGTTCAGAACGACTATCTCGCCGTCGACAATGGCGCTTTCGGCACCAAGGCGCTTGGCCTCTCTCACCAGGTCGCGATATTTCGCCGTCCAGTCGTGGCCGTTGCGCGTATAAATGCGTGTGCCGTCTTCATCGATGATCATCTGCGATCGGTAGCCGTCGAACTTGACCTCGTGGGTCCAGCCTTCACCCTCGGGAGGGTTCTCCACAAGGGTCGGCATCAACGGCTCGATGAACTTCAAACGCATGCACTGATCCGCCCTCCGGCGATTCAATAAGATTAAGCTAAAATAGTTCCGAAACTGGAAATCAGCCTCTTGGGTGCAACAAACTCGTCAACTCGGCGTTGCGGGATGAGCGAAGGAGGAATCGATATGGCCGACGACAAGAGCAAGCGGGACTTCCGCGATCGGGACCGGGTCTCGGCCGATGAGGATTATGAAGTCGAGTATTTCGCAACAAAGACCGGCATCACACCCCAGCAGGTGAAAGAGCTGATCGCGAAGCACGGCAACCAACGCGAAACGCTGGAGCGAGAAGCGAAGGCTCTGCGGAAATAATGACCAGGCTATCGGATCTCGGCAGACCAATAATTGGGCACCGACATGAAGGCCCGCCCGCGAGCGA
>NZ_JAMYPC010000073.1:0-755 GCF_040320155.1 Mesorhizobium sp. M0771
CCGAATCAAAGGATGCGCTATGGGCCAGGTTCTTCATGGGAGCGCCACGACGACAGAGGCGATCCGTCGAGCGATACAGCATAGTCAAGAGAGCCTGAGGGCGCTGGCGAAGCGCTACGGCATCAATCAGAAGACGGTTAGGAAGTGGAGGAACCGGACGTCGGCCGCCGATCTTCCGACTGGCCCCAGAGATCCGAAGTCGACAGTGCTATCGACTGAGGAAGAGGCGGTCATCGTCGCCTTTCGGCGTTATACGCTGCTGCCACTGGACGATTGCCTCTATGCTCTCCAACCGACGATCCCGCATCTGTCGCGGTCATCCTTGCATCGCTGCCTGCAGCGTCACGGGATAGGCAGGTTGCCGGATGTCGAGGGCGACAAGCCGGCAAGGAAGAAGTTCAAGGCCTATCCAATCGGCTACTTCCATATCGACGTCGCCGAGGTCCGAACCGAGCAGGGCAAGCTGCATATGTTCGTGGCCATAGATCGGACCTCGAAGTTCGCTTTCGTCGAGCTGCACGAGAAGGCAACGACAGCGGTCTCCGCCGATTTCCTGCGCCATCTTCTTGATGCTGTCCCTTACAAGATCCACACAGTGCTTACCGACAACGGCATTCAGTTCACGACCCCAGGTGCCGGCGGCTCGGCCGTTCCGCTGATCAAGGAAGCCATGGCGGCGGGAGAAATCATATGGGCGCACGCCTTCGAACATACTTGCGCCAAGGCCGATATCGACCACCGAACGACAAAGCCAA
>NZ_JAMYPC010000074.1:0-721 GCF_040320155.1 Mesorhizobium sp. M0771
ATGCGCGATTTTCGCCAGGTCGCTTATCATTCCGATCCGGATCACGATCAGCCTATCGAACTAGACGCCTAGGAACAAAAGTGCCGAAATACCACGTTGAGGAAATGGACGGCGATACCGTGACGGCTACCCACATCGTCAACGCGACAACGCCGATCAGGGCGGCGCGGGAAGCGACAGAGCGCGACATCACTCTGCGCACCACCGAGCCCATCTGGATCAGGGTTGCCGACGAAAAGCGCGGCCACATATTCGAATACAGTTTCAGCCTGTAGCTGGCGATCCAACCCGGCTGAGTTTGGATGGCATACCATGCCGTCGACTTCGATACGCAAGTTCGACTATGACCCGAACACCAGGGTTCTCTCGGTTTGGTTTGTAGCGAGCGGGAAGCATTACGAGTTTTTGGACGTACCTGCTGAGGCCGTTGCCGCGTTCAAAGCTGCCTTTGCCAAGGGCGTCTATTTTAACAGCCACATCCGCAATCGTTATGCATTCCGGCTCGCGGCAGGGAGGGCAGCAGCCGCGTCGGGCGATTGACAGAATTTCAGATTCGAGGCGGCCCGCGCCATCGCAGGGGAGCAACTGTGCGAATTGACCAGGTTCCGAGGGCAAACGAAAACGCCCGCCGGCCGGGCCAGCGGGCGCGTATTATATTAAGCTAGGTGCTGGGCCTATTTGCCCATCATCATCGCAGCTTTGCAGAAGTTCTCATGGGCCT
>NZ_JAMYPC010000075.1:0-643 GCF_040320155.1 Mesorhizobium sp. M0771
CACACTCAATCTATAACTTTTATTATTTTATCTATAACGCGTCGTTATATACTGAGGCAGTTCGTTGCTCCCCAGGTTGGCGTTGTCTGCCGCCGGGTGGTTATCAGGGAAAGGCGCGCAGGGAATGGAGTTGTTGCAGAGCGACCTCAAGCTCCGTCAACTGAAGGTCTTCCGGGAAGTGTTGCGGGCCGGTTCGACAAGGCGGGCGGCGGCAGCGCTCGGGATAAGCCAGCCGGCCGTCAGTCAACATGTGAAGCAACTCGAGACCACGCTCGGCATCACACTGTTCAAGCGATCAGCCAACCGCATCGTCCCCTTGCAGGAAGCTTGGGAGCTTCTGCGAAACGTAGAACTTGCCCTGACGTCCCTGGATCGGCTGGAAGCGTCGATCTTCGCGATGAAGAACGAGGAAAAGCAGCGGATCGCGATTGCCGCGCCTTCTGTTTTCGGTTTCGTGACCTTGCCCAAGGTCGTGGCGATTATCCGCTCACAGACCGCTTCGAATGTCCGGTCGATTTCTGGAAGCTACGAGCAGATCGGCGAACACATCCTGGCCGGCCGCGCCGATCTTGGAATTTCGAGACTGCCTCTGGATCCAGGCTTGTTTGAATGGGCGCCGCTTGGGTCGGCACGAAACGTATGC